>CANRNR010000006.1 GCA_947632035.1 uncultured Clostridia bacterium
AAGTGTTAATATCTATTACTTCTTGCCATGTAATTGTATGATTTTCTGCATTATATTCTCCTTTATCCAAATCTGATTTTGATAAATCTATTGGATATGGTAATGTATCTACTATTGTGATTTGTGCTTGTCCTATATATTCTGATACTGTTACATTGTAATTTACGGTATAGCTTACTTCTGCATCTTTTGTTTCGATGCTTTCTGTACCTGTTTTTACTATACTTTCATTTGTTATTTGTGGATCTTTTAGTTCATACTCATATGTTACTTCTGTTAAGCTATCTGTCATTGTGCCTTCTGCATTACTTGGTGGTGTCACTAATCTATAATTATCTGGTATATCTGTTGCAGGTTCTGTTTCATATGGATCTCCATATTTTGGAGTATGTCTATCTTCTGGAAATGTTACATCTGCTGATAATTGTTCTCCTGTTCCTTTTGCTACATGGTGTACTACTACTCCTGGTGATTCTTTTACATCATATAAATATGTTACTTCTATTTCCTCAAATTCATATGTTCCTTCACTATTTGATGGTGTTTCTGTTAATTCATATTGTGGATTTAATTCTTCAGTAGTTTTTGCACTTGTTGTATATGTTGAATGTTCTTTTCCATATTTTATATCATCTTCTGCAACTTTATCATCTACTAATGGTACCGGTTTTTCTGTTCCTTCTATGTAATGGTGTACTATTAATGGTATTTTCTTTTCTACATAATAATATGTTACTTCTTTATCTTCTGGTCCATAATTTCCACTTGCATCTCCTGGTATTTTATATGTTCCATCTTCGTTCTTTTCTGGTTCATATTTTTCTAAATCCAAATGTACTCTTGTGCTATATTCTTCTCCTTCCTTGCATTTTCTGAGCCTTCTATTATTGCTTTATTATCTTCTTTAAAATCCACAGTTACCGGATTTTCTAGAGGTATATATCCTTCAGAAGTATTTACTTCAGTAATTGTATATCTTCCTAATGGTACTTGTGTTGTTCCTTTTCCATCACTATTTGTTGTTACTGTTGTATGATATAGCTCTGAATCATTTAAAGTTACTTTTATATCTTTTACTGTAAAACAATCGTCTCCATCATCATCAGTTACACTTTTACAGTAACCTAGGTGTAAATAATATTGATAACCTCCATCTAATGTTATTGTATAATCTTTATACTCTGAATCTGTTGTTCCTGATATACATACAAATCTTGTCGATGTATTACTATTATATGATGGTGCTGTATCTGTTGTTGTTACTGTTGCATATCCATAATCCCAAGTATCACTTGATACTTTTGCTTTTAGACTTAAATTATATTTTCCTTGACAATCAGACAAATTTATTGGTATGTATGAATTTGCTGTTGTATTTTCCTTTGTTTGATTATTTGATTTATATTCTCCATTTTGATTTACAAAATTATATTGTACTTCTTTTGCTTCGTATACTTTTATACTATATATCACTACTTGATTTTCGTATGATGTATCTTTATTAGTATATCTGTAATATCCTATATGTAGATATTTTGTAGTTCCTCCATCTATAACTGAAGAAACATATGCTTTTTTCTCCTGATTTTCATGAATATACAAAAATCTTCCAGTTGAAGTAGTATATGATGGTGGTGTTTTAGAATTGTTTATTGTAGCATAACCATAATCAAATCCTCCAGCCGATATACTCGCCTCTATTACTACTACATACTTTCCAGTTTTTCCATTTAAATCTATTGGGAAAGATGAATTAGCTGTTGTGTATGCACTTTCGTTTGTTGGTATATATGTTCCATCTTCTTGTTGTTCAAACCAATAATTTCTAGCTTTAATCATATCTTTTAATACATCTTCTGTTACATCCACCTCAGTATTTGGACCATAGTATACAGCACTATTTGAAGTTAATGGTCCTAGTACATCTTCTGTTGGTGCTAATCTTTCTTCTACTTGATCTAGCTTAAATTCTACACCTTCTATTGGTTCTTTTGTTTTACTATCTTCTTTTTTTATTACTATTTTATTTGACTTCTTTGCATATGTTACTACTACATGCTTATCTTCTTTTACGTTGTCAAATTTATCTAATGTATAACTTCCATCTTCAGCTGGTGTAAAGCTCTGCTCTACTCCATTTACTGTTACTTTTATTATTTCATATGTATTATCTTCAGGTTTCATTGTTATATCTAATTTACTACTATCTCCATATTTTACTGTTTCATATGGGTTTTGATTTTCACCTAATATGTCTCCTCCTCTTTGTCCATCTATTTCTTCTACATCTGTTGTTATTTTAAATTCTTTTCTGTAGTTCTTTACTTCTAATTCTTCTACTTCTGGTACTCCTATCATATTAGCAACTTTTAGTAACATACCATCTTCTTTACCTTTATTATTTAGAGTTTTACCATCTGTTTCTATTGTTTCGCTCTCGAAATATCCTCCTGCTAATATTGTTCCATTATTTAATTCTATTGCTGAAGTTATATAATCATTAGAGGTTCCACCAATTGATTTTGCCCAGTCTACTACATATTTATCTGGACTATCTATATTTTCATTTAGTTTATATTTTATTAATAATCCATTATTGCCCCCATTATTATTTATATTATAATCTTCCACTCTCATAGTACCGCTTGTAAAATTTCCTGCTATTATATACCCATCATCACTTGTAGCTGATATTGAAATAATCTCTTCAATTCCAGGTCCACCAATATAAGAACTCCATTCAACTTCATTATTAGCGTTATACTTTATTGTTAACACATCTATATAATTATTCATTACATGATCACCGTTCATCTTCACATTTATAACAACTTCCTACCAAATATCCTCCTTCATTTGTTGCTAATACTGAAGTTATTTGCTCATTTGATCGTTCATCTGCCCATTCAATTTCATTATTCGCTCCATACTTAACTAGTAGTCCAAAAGAATATAGCTTATTATATTCCTCAATACTATCATTAAAAAATTTATAGTCTCCTACTTCTATACTACTACTTTTGAAATTTCCTCCTACTACATATCCTCCATCACTAGTTGCTGTTACTGAAGTTATTTCATCTTCGTCATTTCCTCCAAAGCTTGTTACTCTTTCGACTTCTCCTCTTTCTGATACTTTGATTAGTAATCCATCATAACTTCCATTACTTGTTAATGTATCACTTCCTACTGTTATTCTTCCTTCAAAAGATCCTCCTATTATATATCCTCCATCACTTAGTTCTGTTACTGAATTTATATAGTCACTATTACTTTCTCCAATGCTCTTTGTCCATTCTAATTCTCCTAAACTATTATATTTGTTTATTTTATTACTTTCACCAACTATATAACCCATATCTTTTGTTTCCAAAATTACATTAGCAATTATATCAGATACACTCCATTCTAATTCAGATGCACTAGTATATTTTCTTAAACCTACTTCTCCTTCGCCTCCTATTATATATCCTCCATCACTAGTTTTTACTATTGAATTTATTCGATCATTACTACCTTCTCCTATTGATGTAGCAGTTATAGTAATTGGATTACCTATTTCCCTCTGCATACATTTATAGAACGAATGTGAATTATTAAAAGTTCCTCCCAATATATACTCTCCATTATTGGTTACAGATACTGATGTTATACGATCAGTCCTATTTGTTTCAATACATTTAGCATATTCAACTTTTCCTTCTGAATTATACTTGATTGCTATAGCATCGGTTTTTCTTTGATCACCGTGTAAAAATGTACGGACCTACAACTACAGCATCTCTATAACATCCACCTATTAAATATCCACCATCATTAGTTTGAATCATTGAAGTTAATTCGCCCGACTCAGCAGAATCAATTTTCTCTGAAATCCATTCAAGTTCATTAGTTGAACTGAATTTGATTAGCTCGCCTTCATTATTGTCTCTCACTATATAGCCTCCATCACTAGTTGCTAACAAATCAGATATTTGAAAATTCTCAATATCTTTTAAATCTGGTACCAATTCAACTTTTCCTTCTGCATTATACTTAATTAATTTCGAGTTTACTCCAGCTATATACCCTCCATCTCTTGTTTGCTTCACTTTATTTAAATTACCTTCAAATTTATTTTCCCATTCGACATTTCCATTTAATCCATATTTTATTATTAATACATTATTTAATCTTTGATCCGTATTCGCATCACTAGTAATAGTATATGTACGATTCTCTATATTTATTGTATCTCCTTTTTTTCCTTCCAAATTAACTCCTAGTATAAAACCTCCATCACTAGTCGCTGATACTGAAGGATAATTCTGATATTGATATTTTCCTCCAATACTCTTTACCCACTGGAAATTTCCGTTAGAGCTGTATTTAATTATTAGTATACCGTCTTCTCCATTTCTTTTTATTGGTTCATTCTCTACTATTACATTGCTTGAAGTGAACCTAGCTAATACTATATATTCTCCATTACTCGTTTCTTCAACTGAATATATTACATCATAAGAAGTTCCTCCAATGCTCTTTGCCCATTCAACATTATTGTCAGCTCCGTACTTGATTAATAGTCCATCAGCGCCTCCATAACTTGTTAAGACATCTTCTCCTATTGTTATTTTACTTGTGAAACTTCCTCCTACTATATACCCTCCATCACTAGTTCCTAATACTTTCTCTAATTCATTTATATTCAAATTCGATTCAAATGTTATTGACATTGATTTTCTTGCTTCTCTTGATTGTCCTATTCCAAAGTAATATTCGTTGTTTGTTATATCATATTTTTCATTATTTGCTTGTATTTCTACTGCTTTGTATAATCCTTCTCTTAAGTCTGCTTCTATTTCTCCTTGTTCATTTGTTGTTAATGTATAATATGTTTTTCCATTTATTTCTTCTCTTTCTCCTAATATGTTGTATTTACTGTCTAATGCTAGTTGCTCTTCTCCAGTATCTACATTGTATATTGCAAATTTTGTACCTGGTAGTGGTGTTTCTGTTTCTCCATCTTTCTTTATTAATTTAAATGATGGGCTATCTTCTATTGTTAATGTTACTGTGTTAGTTTCGTTTTCTACTGTTTGTTCTTTTATTTTACCCTCTTTTATTTCCATGATTAACGAACCTTCTGCATTCTTTGTTACAAAGAAGGTTATGTCTTTTACTTTTGCATATCCATCTGGAGCTGATATTTCTTTTAACGTATACGTTTGGTCTACTTGTCTTGTTTCTTCATATTGATATAAATTCTCTATTGTTATATTTCCTATATCATTAGTTGTGTAGTCTTTTATTTTTTCTGTTCCTTTAAATAGTCTGAACTTTACTCCTGCTAATGGTTCTGTCTTTCCCTTTACTACTTTATTTATTTTTAATGTGTATTCTGGTATTTTTTCATTTTCTATTTTTAATGTTATTGCTGGTATTTCTGCATCTGCTCCTGTTGTTGTATTTTCTACTACTAGATTCTGTCCATTATCTTCTGTTATACTTGCAATATAGTTTTCGTTTCCATCATTGTTAATTATAACTTTTATTGGGCTTGCTAAATAATACCCATCTGCTTTTACTTCTTCTAGGGTATATTCTTCTCCTATACTCAATCCATTTAAACTTGCTTCTCCATTTATATTTGTAGTTATGTTTTTTCCATCTTCATAGTTCTTTCCTGTTATTTTAAAACGTACTCCTTTTAATTTTGTGTCTGGGTTTCCTTTTTTTGTTTTTACTATTTTTAAGATTGCTTTTACTTCATCTTCTACTTGTACTTCTACCTTATATTTTCCATCATCTTGTGGTCCTATTACTTTTATTGATTTTGAGTTTCCATTAACTGTTACTTCATCTACTAATTTTAATGCCTCTCCATCTTCTGTTACTTTAAATTTTATTTCTGCTTCATTTAGTTCATAATCTGCTGGACTTTTTATCTCTTTTATTACATATGTTCTATCTACATATAAATTTGTTAATGTTAATGTTCCACTTGAATTTGTTGTCCTTGTTTTTCCGTCTTTTGCATTTTCCTCTTTTATCAAATATGTAGCTCCTGGTACTGTATTATTTCTTCCTAATTGATATTTTATAAGTTCTATGTCATATTGTTTTGCTATCATTATTCCTACTTTGTTTGGTTCTGTTTGTGTTTTATATTTTCCATGCTCAGTATCTAAACTAAAGTATACTGCATGGTGACTAAATGTTACTTGATTGTAGGTTAAACCAGTTGGTATTGAAACTGTATAGCTTATTTCATATTTATCATTTTGATTTATTTTATTATCCCCTAAGTCTATCAAATAACTTTTTATATTGGTAAAGTCTTTTGGATATTGTTGCCAATTATTAGTTTCAAGTGTTACATCTTCTGTAGCATATATATTATCGCTATAATATACTTTTGCTATTGATTTCAATCTTTCTGGAAGTGTTAGTGTTCCTTGCATTGTTGTATCGAATTCAGAACCTAAATTCTCACCACTTATTACGTATTTATTTTCTGTATGAGGTATTCTTCCTAATATTTTTACTTCACTTATTGTGCTATTATAATTATTGTTTATTTGAACATTGATTGTTGCTGTTTTCTGATTTTTCTCAACAAGTGCTATTTGTGGTGCAACAGTAACACTTGTTTTATTATCATATTCTGTTATTGTTTCACATGTAAGTAATGAGTTTGGTGATACTAAATTTAAATCCGTATCTGTTTTTCCTATGTTTTCTTTTTTATTTAAATTTCCATTTAAATCATATTCATCTGCAGTTTTATTCCAATAATCTACGGCATTTTCATTATAATAATATAGCTCTACTTTTTCTGTTTGCGTTATTTTTCTTGGATCTGGTGTTATGTCACAATTTATTACTACATCAAATGTTGTAGGAATACTATTTTCTGTTTTTATTTTTATATAGCAATTTTCTCCTTCTTTATATTGTTCAAAACTTAATATTTCTACATTTGAATTCGTACTTCTTACATCATTTATTTCTACATCTACTATATTTGGCAATTTTGCTAAAAATACTCCATTTTGCCATCTTGCTTGGTTGTAATCTTCAATTGCTGTTGCTTGTATAGTTATGTTCATATTCTTTTCTGTTGATTGTGTTGATATTGTGTCCTTATCTAAATATATACTTGCTGTTGCATATGGTGCTTCATATTTTACATTTTTACTATCTAACTTTACTAATTCGTCTTCTAAATATCCACATAATGTTGAGTTAATATATTCTAATTCCATAAATGCATTTAAATCATAATGTTCTGTAATATATTCATCATCTAATTGTTTTATGTTATATACATATAATCTTTCTTCTTTGTTTGCCTTTGTTGTCTCTACTCTTATATGTTTTACTGGTCTTTCATATATATATGGATTACTTTCATTATATCGACTCCAATTGTCTTTATTAAATGTCATAAGTAATTCATCTAATTCATTATCATATACTTTTATTTCTCCTTCTTCTCCTAATAATAATGATGGATCTGAGAAGTAAATTCCTATATTGCTAGTTACTTCTTCCATGCTTACATAATCACCATTTGTTTTTATAAACTGATCACATATTTGTTTATTATTATTTTCTTCTTTCATTACCATTTTTTTATTTCCATCGTTTGTTCCTACCCTACCATACCATGTTACTAGGTAATTATCATCTTTTTCCTCGCTTGATAAACCATTATATATTTTTAATGGTTTTTCTTTTGATACTATATATCTATTTGTTGGTTTATATATTTTCTTCCCTATTTCTATAGTAAAGTTTGATTCCCAAAACTTATCTTGCTGGTCTACGTGTACATTTATAATTGTTACATATGTTAAAACAATGGTTGATTGTGGTTGGTTTGATATTTCCGGGTTATTAAATTCACTATTTGTATTATTATATCCTTCATAATATGCTTTTACTGGTATACGTAGTTCTACTCTTTCTATTCCTGTTTGTCTATATGCTTCTAGTGGATATACTACTTTAATAGTATAATTATTGTTTCTTGATATTTTATCTGTTACTATTTTTGTATCTTCATTTAATACAGATTCTCTTTCTATTGTAAAGTTTCTAGTATCTGGATCATAATCAAATTTTACATTGCTACTTGTACATTCTACTCTTATTGGTGGTTGCTCATTAAATAACGGTATTGTTCCTTCTACTACTGACTTTTTTAATATTAATTCTTCTTTTGTTTCTGTAGTAGATACTGTAAATTCTAATTTTAATTCATCATTCTCCTCATCTATTGCTGCTTTTATGTCTTTATATTGTGTTGTATTTGTTATTTCTGCTCTTACACTTCCATGCCAATCAACATCAAATTGTACTTCTTTTCTAACTGCTTTATTTATGCTTCCATCATCGGATATATATGTTCCTGTTAATGTTACTGTTCCCTTTTTACTATATTTACTTGTATCATATTCTGTTATATTTGATTTTATAGTTCCTGAAATTAACTTTTGCCAACCAGTATTAACTGTCTTTAAGTTTATTGTTTCTATATCATTTCCTATTGTATTATCTCTTATTATTGAGTCTTTTGGTAAACTTGTTTGGAAGTCAAAGTTTTCTCCATTTATTGTTATTACACCATTTTCCAAACGTCCATTAGTTTGTACTTTAAGTTCTATGTATAAAGTATCTGTTTCTTTTACATTTCTACATGTTCCTCTTATACTTTCTGCTATTCCATCATAGTTTAAGTCACGCAAAAAGAATGCATCAAATTTAACACATTCGTTAGTATCTGGTACATTTTCTTCTCCTGGCTGAACTTGATTATATGTCATTGACCTTGCAATTTCACCCATATCTTGAGGCTTTATTTGGTTATAGCTTCCTACTAAGGCTATTACTAGCACTATTGCTGTAGCAAGTACACTTGCTCCTATTAGTAGCTTTTGCCTTAGGCCTTTCGCTTGTTTTTCGCCATTTTCTTTATTTGCTTCAGCTTTAGCTTTACGTTTAGCCTTAATAATCTTTGCTTTTTCTCTAATTCTTTTCTTCTTAGCATTTGGCAAAATTGCTTTAGGAATTTTCTCCTTTTCGTTTAAATTTTCATTTTGGTTTTGATTCTCATCCATGTGTAGTTTACCTCCATACAAAAACAATAAAAAATAATATAAAACATAGTTTTAAAGTTTATATTTATATATATAATTATAAATTCTTGTAAAGAGCTTGTAAACAACATGAAAGCTGGTAAATTGCACCATTTACCAGCTTTCTTTACGGATTATCTATTTTGGTTTATTATTAAAAATTATTTACATTTTTGTCACATTTTGGCTACTTTTTAGCCCTCATTTTGCATTGTTTGTATTTCCGTAGGTTTTATTTTGTAATAATTGGTAGAGATAAGCATAAGTAGTTTATGACTCTACCAATTGAGTTAGACTGTTTTAAACTCAATTGTTACTTTGAACAAGTCTCCATCTAAGTATATTTGGAATTTTCCTCCTTGAAGTTCTGTAAGACTTGTTGCTATTGAAAGGCCTAGTCCACTTCCTTCTGTATTTCTTGAAGACTCTCCTCTAACAAATCTTTGCATTAGTTCATCTGCACTAATGTTTAGCTTATCTTTAGATACATTCTTCATTTGTATAATAACTGTTTCTTTTCCTTTTATTACATCTACATATACTCTTGTGTTTTCTAATGAGTACTTAGATGCATTTCCATATATGTTTTCTAATACTCTATACATATATCTTCCATCTGCATTTATGTATACTGGTTCTTCTGGAACTGTTATTATTTCCGTTAGTTCTTTTTCTTTGAATTTATCTTCGAACTCACCTGATATTTGTTTTACAAGCTCTATTACATTTAATTTTTCTATATTTAGTTTTATATTTCCTGAAGATGCTTTTGATGCTTCTACTAAATCTTCTGTTAGTTTTTTTAGTCTTTGTGATTTATTTTCTAATACCATTAAATATTCTTGTGCTTTTTCATTTGGCATTTTTTCTTTTTTTAATAAATCTACATAATTTATTATAGATGTTAGTGGTGTTTTTATATCATGTGATACATTTGTAATTAACTCTGTTTTTAATCTTTCACTTTTTAAACTTTCTTGTATAGCATTTGATAGACCACCTGCTATATCGTCAATGTATACCGCCACTTGTTTTAAATCTCCATCCATTTCATTTGGGTTTATGTATACTTCTGTGTTTCCTTCATATATTTTTTTAAGTGCTTGTTTTATTTTGTCAAATTCTTTTAATTTTTTAAACAATAAATAGAAGGTTGTAAGTGCAAGTACTATTAACATAATCATCCAGAAAAATGCAGTTTGACTACTATATGAATTCATAATTCCAATTGTACAAATAAATTCTATTAAGTAAAAACCTCCATAGAATAATACTAATTTTGTTGTAATTTTTATATATCTTCCTAATTCTGCTATTTGGTGAAATATAGCATATATTAAGCTAGATTTTATTAAAGTGTGTGTTTTTATTCTTTTTACTATTGTTTCTAGTAATAAAATTAGCATTAAATAGATAAATATTAAACCGGTTATTATTCCAATAATTCCAATTGGCCATCTTAATATGCTATCTAATGCATCAAAACACATTATAGTTGCCATAGTAGATAACATAATTATAAATAATATTATAGCTGTTACTATCTCTAGTTTCCATTTGTCAAACCATGTTAAATGTATTTCTTCATATTTTGCTGTTTTTCCAATTCCATTGATTATTGCAATTATTGCTAAAATTAATGCTATCATTGATAATGGTAATAAAATTATTGAGTAGTTATAAAAATACTTGCATACTTGAAAGGCTATTTTAGTAAATACTATTGAATCATTGTATGGCATCTCATCTATTATAGCACTATATATATCTACATTTTCCTTGTTATATTTTATTGTTTCAAAATTACTATCGTAATATATATTTTCTTCTTTTAAAGCTTCTGCACTTGTATCTATTTTTTCGTTCACATAATTCCAGTATATTTTATTCTTTCCGATATGGGTTTTTATTTCGTCTATTGTGTCAGTATATGTTGTTTTTTGCACACTAGTATATGCTGTGCCTGTTTTTTTATTAATAATTAAATAAATAATATTTGAATTTCTATCCCAATTATATATTATGTTTTCAGAATTTTTATCTTTAGTAGAAGCTGGTTCGTAATTTCTTATATAATAATTATTTAATCCTACATTTTTTAAATATTCATTTGTGAATATATAACTTTCATAATAATTATCAGTACTTTTTAATTGTATATTTTGCTCTACTGTTATTAATGATAGTATACATAAAATAAATATGGTAAAGAATATTGGTACAAAAAAATATTCTATGTTTTTTACTATTCTAGCCGTACAGACTTTTTTATTGTTCATTTACAGCCCTCCTTTTAGATTTTTTATTAAGTTATTAATTTTTTACTTTTGTTCATTTTTACTTTTTCATTATTTGTTTTGCTTCTTAATTTTATTACTTTTTACTATTCATCTAATTCTCATCTATTTAGCTTTTATTTAAGTTTTCAATTTTATAGCCTATTCCCCATATTACTTTTAAGTATTTTGGTTCTCTTGGGTTGATTTCTATTTTTTCTCTTATGTGCCTTATATGTACTGCTATTATATTTTCTGCTGAATAGCTTTCTTCTTCCCATACATTCTCATATATTTGTTCTATTGAATATACTATTCCTTTGTTTTTTGTTAAAAACTTTAGTATGTTATATTCTGTTGGAGTTAACTTTACTTCTTTTCCTTCTACAATAACTTGTTTTGTATTATCATTTATTATCAAGTCTCCTGAAGTGTATACGTTTTCATCTTCAATTTGTTCTTGGCTTGCGATTGAACCAAGCGAGGTATATCTTCTTATTTGAGAGTTTACTCTTGCTATTAGCTCTAATGGATTAAATGGCTTTGTAACATAGTCGTCTGCCCCATTGTTAAGACCTGCTATTTTATCATAATCTTCTGATTTAGCAGATAACATAATTATTGGTATTGCTTTATCTTTTCGTATTATATTTGCTGTGCTTATTCCGTCTAGCTTTGGCATCATTATATCTAATATAATAAGATGTATATCTTGATTTTTTTCTAATACTTGTAATGCTTCTACTCCGCTATATGCTTTTAAAATATTATATCCTTCTTTACTTAAATAAATTTCAATTGCGTTTACTATTTCTTTATCATCATCTACTACTAAAATATTGTACATATCATTTTTGTATGATGTATTTAATAACTTAAATAATCATACACTCCTTTCTTATTTTTATAAATCTTTTTTCTTATTATAACATAATTTTGCTAGTTTTTCTTTTCATTGTAACTTTTTATTTAATAGTATTATAATGGATATTTCTTAAGAAAAAAGATATAAAATTATTAAATTTTTCTTAAGTAATTAAATTGCTACTACATTTATTTACAAAATGAAAAAGAACAATATATTTTTGCTAACAATGTAATAAACTTTTTTCAAACTTTAAAAAGTATTACATATGTAGCTAAAAATTGCATTGTTCTTTTTTAGTAAAAGTCATTTATATATTCAGATTAAATTGTTTAAGTAAAAAACCTAAGTTCCATTGTCTTATTTACATTTTACAATATAAACTGGAGACATTACATAATTTTCATCTTTCTTGTATACTATATCTCCTAAACTTAGCAATACACTAAAATCAGTATTTGTATAGCCACTATATTCTACATTTCCGATATAAATATATGAAATATTATATTTTTCTATTAGAGATTTTACATAATCTTTATCTTGTGATGTATATATTTGATAAATGTCATTCCATCTTATTGCTAATTCTTCAGGCATACTATAATCTGGATTTGCTCTCCAAACCCATTCATGTGCTTGCCATGCTAATACTGTTGCGTTTGCTGTAAAAGCAGATATTCTTGTAGATATTGTATAACTTCCGTCTGATTTTTCAAGAATTATTGCATCTCTATCTATGTTTTCTTTTATCCATTGTATTGCTTCATAATCATCTGGAAGATTTGTTTTAATATGGTTCTCAACACTTCTAAGATTCATTGAGTTATTTTTTAAGTCAACTGTCATATAACCAATTGCATCTATTCCATAACAAATTGTAGTTAAAAATACTATTAGAATTATTATTGTGATTGTCTTTTTTATTACTGATGATTTTTCAAATATATGCTTTATTAATATGTAGCTTGTGGAAATGTGGAATAATGTTATTGCATTAAATGTAAGTTTAAACATTGTATTTGCTCTTTTATATTCGTCACTATATATGTCTTTTAGATATATAATTTCAGGTAATAGTACTAGTCCAATTGCACAAACACCTATTATTATTACATATACATCTGATAGATTCATTCTGTTTATATAATCAAATATACTTCCTTTTTTCTCTTTGAAATATTTATATAAAAGTGTAATTATGTTTGCTATAACACATAGTGTTGGTAATCCCCATAAAACAATCAGTTTATACATTGGGGACATAATGTTTGTGAAGTGTACTTGTGTTGCACTAATATATAAGTGCATTGAAAATGTTAATGATAATAATTCTTCTAATACAACAACTTCTACTAATTGTGCAAGTGTTACAAGAATTTTTTGCTTGAACTTTTTATATTTTATGAAGTTTTTAACTGTTACTACTGCACCTATTATTACTAAATATATTGGAAGATCCCAATAATTTGTCATTTTTTGAATTGCTAAAAGGACTCCCATTAAAATTATATTTAGATTAAAGATTTTTTTCCATCTACCTTTTCTTTTAATTTTCTTACCATCTTTTGAAATTTTTACTTTTGCATCATCTTTTGAATTTTTAGTGTCTTCTTGATTTTTATTATCTTCTAATTTTTCAATATTTTCTGTACTTTTTTCGTCTTCAGAAAGCATATATTGTAACAGTAATGCGAGCATTGTAAGTGCAAACATAGTATCAAAATAATGTGCATGTAAATCTCCTGCTATGTTCATATATGATGGAAATGCAGTAATTGTTTTGTCTGGTACATCTGGTCTATATCCTATATAATAACAAGGATCTGCAAAAAAATAGTCTTGGTCTTGCAAAGCCCATCTATATATTGGATAATATGTTGTTCCACCTAAACAGGTTGAAAGTCCAGCTAATATTGCTATTGCTATTGGTACAGTTTTTGCAAGTTTCTTTGTATTATCTTTTATCAAATTTTTTCCTAGGGTTTTACCTATTGAATATGCTAGTGTAAATAAGCATGAGGCAAGTAGTGCAATCATTAGGTTATAACTTTCTTCTACATGAGTCATTGATATTTTATTTAAAAATGCTGTTATGTATTGACCATAATAATAATAGTTTATGGTATTTCCTGATAGCCATATATCTTCTACTGGTAAATAGTCTGAATTCATTATCTTATTTATGAACCCATAATTCATAAAGTGTTCAGTATTTTCATTTAAAACTGGATTAAAGCTTCTAATATATACCCATATTGTGAAAGCTATTAAAAATATTATTTCTATTATTAGTATATTTATAATTATATTGCTTATTTTACCCTTTTTTGGATTAGTTGATTTTTCGTTTAATACTTTTTCATTAGTTGATTTTTCACTCAATACTTCTTCTTTATTTAGTTCTTTTTTTGATGCTTTTGCACTTACTATCTTTCCTTTTGCCTTTTTTCTTCTTGCTACTAATCTTGCTATTAATACTATTAGGTTTATAAATGCTATACTACCTAGTATTATATAACTATTTATAGAATTAAATTTTAGTATTTTTAGGTATGATAAGTTCCATAGTATTAAGCCTGAAATGCCAAGCCCTAATATTTTTGAAAACATCCATCCTCTATCATCAAATTTTTTAAATACCATAGAAAATGTTGGAAAGGATATAAGCCCTACTGCTATTAATGTTACCCACCATTTTATCATGTATATGTAATTTTCTTTTAATAAAAAATATCCTCCTGTTAATACTGCAATTAAAATTAATACTAATATACTTATTTTAATTATTTGCTTTTTCATAATACCTCTTTTCTAAACATTATCTTTTGCTTTTTTATTATCTTTTTCTTTATATTCTATGTACTCTTCTATTAAAAGTTTTATTACTGTGCCTACTGGAACTGATAGAAACATTCCTAGTACTCCAAAGTATGCTCCACCAATTGTTACTGCAAATATTACTAAAAGTGGGCTAATAGATAATGAATTTCCTATAATTTTTGGGTTTATAATGTTTGCATCAATTTGCTGTAATATTATTACAACTATTGCCATTAGAATAGCTTGACCTATACCTCCTGTAAATAGTGTTACTATTATTGCAATTATTACTGCTACTATTGCTCCAAAATATGGTATTAAATTGAATAATCCTATAGTAAAGCCTAGCATAACTGCATATTTTACTCCTAAAATTGACATGGCTACTGATGTTAAAATTCCTACTACAATTGCATCTAATACTTGACCTGATATGTATTTAAAAAATACTTCATTTGATTTGTTAAAATATCTACTTACCATTTCATATGTTCCTTTAGGGAATAGCGCTCCTGCTAGCCTTTTTAAAAATTGTAGTATTTGTCTTCTTTCTGCTAATAAATATACTGAAACGATGAATGATACAAATATATTAAATACTCCACTTACTGCACTAATTGCACCTTGTGCATATTGCATTAGTTTTTCTATGTTTAGATATTCTTTTAAATCGATTTGGCTGAGGTTTTGAATTATTCCCATTATTGCCTCATTCTTCCAAACTGAATCTTCTGGTAGGTTTTGTATTTTTTCTAATGTGCTATTATAGTAATTTCCAAAGTTTGCTACAAAGTCTGCTATACTTTTTGCAATATTTGGTACAACAAATGTTAGTGCTAATACTATTATTAAAATTGCAATTATGTATACTGTAATAATTGATAACCCTCTTGCCCTTTTTGATAAGAATTTTACTTTTTTGTACCTTTTTTCTACAGCTCTACATGGTATATAGAATAAGTATGCTATTAGCAAGCCCATTACAAATGGCATTAGAATATTTAGTAAGCTTTTAAAAAAATCAGTAATTGGACCTAAATTATCTAATAGTTTATATACTGCTATTATTGCTATTGCTAACATAAACCAATATAACCATTTACTTAACTTTTTTTGTTCTTTCATGTTTTTTCCCTCACTTTATTTTAAGTTTACATATTTTATATAATTAATTTCTACTCACTTATCTTTTTTAATTTATTTGTGTTTCACATATTTATTTATATTTTGCAAACCAATCCAACTGGGCAATGGTCGCTTCCCATTATATTATCATAAATATTACTTTCTTCAATTTTATTCTCGATTGATTTTGATACTATAAAATAATCTATTCTCCAGCCTACATTTTTCTCCCTTGCATGGAACATATATGACCACCAAGTGTAAGCATTTTCTTTTTCTGGATATAAATATCTAAAGCTATCAGTAAAGCCTGCATTTAAAAGCTCTGTCATTTTATTTCTTTCTTCGTCTGTAAATCCTGCACTTTGATGGTTTGTTTTTGGATTTTTTAAGTCTATTTCTTCGTGTGCTACATTGAAGTCTCCACAATATATTACTGGTTTTTTCTTATCTAATTTTGATAAATAATCTCGTATTTCATCTTCCCAAAGCATACGGTAGCTTAATCTTTCTAGCTCTCTTTTCGAATTTGGTGTATAGCAATTTACTAAGAAAAATTTTTCAAATTCTAAAGTTATTACTCTTCCTTCTTGGTCATGTTCTTCTTTTCCTATTCCATAGGTTACTTTTATTGGCTTTTCTTTTGTAAATACTGCTGTGCCTGAGTAACCTTTTTTTACAGCACTATTCCAGTATGAATTATAATTTTTAAAAATGTTTTGTATTTCTATATCTATTTGTTCTTCTTGCATTTTTGTTTCTTGAATGCAAAATATGTCTGCATCTATATTTTCAAAAAATTCTTTAAATCCTTTATTTATAACTGCTCTTAAGCCATTTACATTCCATGATATTAGTTTCATATTTTTCTCCTATATTATTTTTTTCAGTTATTAATATAACATATATTTTTATGATTTTCAATTAGTTTATTAAGTTTACAAGTTTCTATAATTAATGTTCATTTTGTTGCATTACAGTATAAAAAAATTGGCTAGATATTTCTAACCAATTTTATTTTTAATTATATTTAAATTTTTTACATTGCATTAAAGTATACGTTTCCGCCTATATTAACACCATTTGCATAACCTGCTGCTCTAAATGATAAATAATTATGGTTTCTTTTTCCGTTTAATGCATCTATAACTGCTTGTTTAACACGATCTGGATAATTTCCGTTTAATCTTCTTCTCCAATAATTATCTATTGAATAACAGAATTGATTTTTTGCTTTGTATTGGCTTAATGGGTCTGTTCCGTTATGTTTCCATTTTGAACTTTCTGCTCTGTTACATGCACATGTTATAACTGCTAATGCTCCTTCATAACTTGATGAACATTCTTGGGCTGTTATAGCACATATTAAGTCTAATTCTGATTCTGTGTAGCTCCATTTTCCGCCATATCTTGTTGTTCCACCTCTTGAGATAACCTGTTGTTCATTTCTTACTTCAACAATTTTATCTACTGGTTTACGAATTATTTTAGATTTAATTTCTTTTTTTTCAATTTCTTTTTCGTTTTGATATTTTATTTTATAAGTAACTTCTTTTAAACCATCTACACCATATTGTACTATTCTATCTTGTTTTGCACCAAATCCTGATGCTACGTTCTTTGTAATAGTTTCATAAGGTATTTTTACCTTTTTTACCACGATTTTTTCTACTATGTCATCATAGCTTGCTAAAATTTCTTCTACACTTACATCTGAAGAATTTTCAATTACTTCTGGAAGTGCAATTTCTTCATCTATTTTTTTAGTTATTTTAATCGTGTTATTATCAGATAATTCCGATTCTAAATCTGGAGTTACTTTTTCATCATCTAATAGAATTATATGATTTTCATCAAGTATCTCTGATACTTTTTTCTTGCTAGATAATACATTCATTTCGTATCCACTTGCAAGTACTATTTTTACATTACTTATTTTTACATTTGTAGCAGAAACTACTACTGTCATTATAAAAATAAATAATATACTAATAGAAATGATTTTTTTCAGCGATATAGATGCTTTATCATCATTTTTCATAGTAAATTTGTTCCTCCTTTAAAACAACAACTATATTATACCATTTTTGAAAAATAATGTCAAATTTTTTCACATTCTACCTAAGTAGCTTAATGTAGCTTTTTCTCAAATTTTTATTTGCGTATTTTTTTAGTTTATATGCTTATACTATAATTATATTCGGGCTTGTACAAAAATATGACAACCTTTAAAAATTTTAGATATTTTTTCTTTTATTTTATATAAAAATATTAGCAAATTGCATTTTTTATAATATTGTATTTATTTTTATAATATGATATTATAGTAGAAAACAAATTAAAAGGAGTGAATTTTATGTGGTTATGGATTATTTTAGCAATTATTGTAGTATTAGTTATTGCTATTATTGGTGTTTACAATAGTTTAGTAACTTTAAGGCAACGTGTAAAAAATGCTTGGAGTCAAATTGATGTTCAATTACAAAGAAGATTTGACTTAATTCCTAATTTAGTAGAATGCGTAAAAGGTTATATGGCTCATGAAAGTGACGTTTTAACAAAAGTTACAGAGCTTCGTACATCTTGGGCAAATGCTCAAACTGTAAAAGAAAAAGCAGATTTGGATAATCAATTATCTGGTGCTTTAAAAACTATTATGGCAGTTTCAGAAAATTATCCTGATTTAAAAGCTAGTCAAAATTTTTCTGAGTTACAAGAAGAATTAAGAAATACAGAAAATAAAATTTCTTATTCTAGACAATTCTATAATGATAGTGTTACAAGATACAATACAAAAATAGAGCTATTTCCTTCTAACATTATTGCCTCTATGTTTCATTTTCAAGCTGAAAGCTTATTTGAAGCTGAAAGTGATGATGCTAGAAAAAACGTAAAAGTAAATTTTAATTAAGTTATATTTAAGCTAAATTTAAAACTAAATTTAGCTTAAAAATTTATTTTAAAGGTGGAATTTATTTAAAGCTATGTATGAAGATATTAGAAGAAATAAAATAAAAACTGGAATTATTATTAGCATTTTTATTTTAGTTATCACTTTGATTGTTTATTATATTTGTATGGCCTTTGATTTAGGTGCTATTTCTATTGTGATTGCTTTAGCAGTTTCAATAATTTCAGCATGGAGCTCTTATTATTATAGTGATAAAATTATTTTGTCATTAAATAATGCTCGTCCTGCTACACCTGAAGAAAATAAGCAATTATTAAATATACTTGATGGTTTAATGGTTTCTTCTGGTCTTACTTCAAAACCTAGATTATATGTAGTTGAGGATCCTCAGCCAAATGCTTTTGCTACTGGACGTAATCCGGAAAATGCTATTATTTGCGTTACTACTGGATTATTAGAGAAATTAAACTATTATGAACTAGAAGGAGTTGTAGCACATGAACTTTCTCATATTAAAAATTATGATATTCGTTTATCTGCTATAGTTACTGTTATGGTTGGACTTGTTGTTATGCTTTCTGATTTAGTTTCTAGAATGTTTCTTTATGGCGGTAGAGGTAGAAGTCGTGATAATGATAATGCAAATCCTATTTTAATGCTTTTAGGTTTGATTGCCCTAATTCTTGCACCTTTGTTTGGTCAATTAATGAAGCTTGCAATTTCTAGAAAAAGAGAGTATTTAGCAGATGCTACTGCTGTAGAATTTACTAGAAATCCTGATGGTTTGATTTCTGCTCTTCAAAAACTAGAAGCAGATAGCAATGAACTTAAAACTGCTAATAATTCTACTGCTCATATGTATATTATAAGTCCATTTAAGAAAAATGCTAATGGTAAAAGGAAAAAGACAAGTAGTATTTGGTCTACTCACCCTTCTACTGAAGATAGAATTGAAGCTTTAAAGAATTTAAAATAGCATTTATATTTTTAAATAAAATATTTTTAAATAAAAAACATATCCAATTTACTTATAAATAAATTTGGATATGTTTTTTCTAATTTTTAATAATCTATGTTTTTCGATTTTTAGTATTCAACTTTTAGTAAGCTAGTTATTATCTAATTTTAAATAATCTCTTTGCATTTTCATAAGTTATCTTTGCTACTTCTTCTACTGATATATTTCTAATTTGTGCTATTTTTTCAGCTATGTATTTTACATTGCGTGAGTCGTTCCTTGTACCTCTATGTGGTTCTGGTGCTAAGTATGGGCTATCTGTTTCAATTAACATTTTATCTAATGGAACCATATTTACTATTTCTTCTACATTTTTTGCATTTTTAAATGTAATAACTCCTGCAAATGAAATGTAAAATTCCAATTTTAGTCCTTCCCTAACTAAATCTACATTTAGTGGGCAACAATGAAGAACTCCTTTATTATTAGAAATTTTTTCTTGTTTTAAAATTTCTATTGTGTCATAAATTGCATCTCTTGTATGAATTACTATTGGTAAATCCAATTTATTTGCAAGTTCTATTTGTTTTTTAAATGCTAATTTTTGGTCTTCTTTATTTTCTTTATCCCAATGATAATCTAACCCTATTTCTCCTATTGCTACTACTTTTGGGTTTTTAGCTAGTTTTTCTATTTGTTCTAATTGCTTATTTAACTCTGTTTCAAAATTTACATTTTTTTTATCTATTTGAATTTTTTCTTGGATTGCTATTTGTTGTTCAATATTATTATCTTTATAATCTGAACCTCCTGGAATATCACTTGGATGTATTCCTACAGCTCCATATATAAATTCATAGTTATTGGCTATCTCTACTGCTTTTTTTGAGCTTTCTACATCATAGCCTACACATATTAATTTTGTTATGCCACTTTCATATATTTCTTTTAATACTTCTTCTTTATCTATATTGAATTTTTCATCATTATAATGTGCATGTGAATCAAATAATTCCATTTTTCCTCTCTTCTTCATTTAAATAAATTTAATGAACAATATAATTTTTATGTAGTATGAATTTAAATTATATTGTTCATATTATCTTACTCAAATAAAATTGTAAAGCTTGCTACTGCATATTCTTTCAAATGTGATAAGCTTAAGTCCATATCCATAATACCTTTTATATTAAGCCTACTTAAATTTGCAATTGGCTTTCCTTTTTTATCTTTTTTTACTTCTATTTTGTTAAAGATATCTTCTTCATTATCTATTTTAGTTGATATTGCTTTATATATGGCTTCTTTCGCTGCAAAACGTGCTGCGTAATGCTGGTACTCCATTTTGCCTTTGTTACTACAATATTGTATTTCTTCTGGAGTATAAACTCTGTTTAAAAATTTTTCTCCACCTTTTTCTATTGCTTCTTGTATTCTTTTTACTTCTATAATGTCTACTCCTGTTTGTATTTTCATCTAATGCTACTCCTTTAATTATTAATTATCAATTATTATTTAATTATTAATTATTATTTAATAATCATGTTTATTAAATTTATAATAGCAACTATTACAATAATTATGGCAATCCATTTGTTATGTTTATTAGTTTTTTCTATATCATATTCTTTGTATAATAAATCATATTCATTTTTCAACTCTTCAAATGTTTCTTTTAAGTTTTGTGCTTCTTTATAGTATTTTTCTAAAATTACTCCCATGTCATTATTAGTTACTTCATATGTCCAATTTTTCTTTGCAAAATTCAAAAATTCTTTTTGTATATTTTTAAAGTTGTTCGTTTTTGAAAATTCATAATTTAATTGTTTTAAATATATTTTTTGATATAAATGATATATGAAATGATATAGTTGTTCGTTTTCATATTTAAAAAGAAGAGTTGTGTAATTTTTTATACTATTTCCAGAAGTAAGCAGTACTGTGTTGTTATTAGAAAATCCATAATAAGCATATTTTTCTTGATAAACATTTTTATTATTTATTTTTACATCTACTGTTTGTTCTCCTGCTGGTTTTATGTGATAATATTTTTCAAATTCTTTATTTATAATTTCAATATTCGTATTCTCATTCCAACTGTTTGGATCTAAACAAGTATAAGCATAAGTAATTAATCGGTTAGTATCTAAATTTACCTTTTTTGCTTTTAAATTAGGACCTGCTATTTTTTCTATAAAACTTGAAAAAGTTTGCATATTTTGAAATTTTGTAGTTTGTATTTTTATATTGTCATATTCTTTTGGTTGCACTATTTCAGATTGAATATCTCTAAATTTATAATTAAAGTTTAAAACATCTGAAAAACTTGCACCTTCATTTAACGTCGTTTTTACTAATAAAAAACATATTCCTGTAGAAAAACATATTATTTCTATTTTAGTAATGTCGAAGAAAATTCCGCCATTTTCTCCTATTTTTGCTGGTATATCCTCACCTATGTTATATTCAAAAAAGCATGCTGGCTTTTGGCTTAAAACTGTTGCTTTCATTTTTGTATCTAGTGAATTATAATCTTTTAGTCCTTCTTTGGTTAAGTATAGTGACCAAAACATTTTGCTTTTTATTTCTGGTAAAAAATAAGAATCTATTTCAACATCTTTTTCTCTATCAAAGAACTTTATTTTACATTCTGGTTTTCTTAATAACCTATGTAAATAGTTTACATAGTCCTTCTTTTCCACCAAATATGGATAAATAAAATATGTATATTGATATTTCGTCTTTAGTTCCATTTTACTTCCTCATCTTTTGATTTATTTTTAAGAAGATTACTTTATGTTTATCTTAATGTACTTTATTTGTCAGTATAATAATTTAAGTTCAAGTCTTCTCCTCTATGCCATTTTCCTATAAATTCAATTATAGAGTTATTTTCTAATCCGTATGCTGGTGTAATTACTTCTTCTCCTTTAGAATTTATGCAACCCCACATTCCGTTTTTCTTTACACTTGCATATCCAAATTCATTTTGTTCTTGTGCATCATCATAAATATAGTTTACTACAACAACTCCATCTTTGTTTACATAACCATATTTTCCGTCTTTTTTTGCTAAGAATAATGTGTTTGTTGTTAATAATTCAATGTTTGTCTTTTCTTCAAATTTGAAATTATAATATTTATATTCTCCATTTGTTCTTATTTTCATGTATCCATTTGCTACATTTAGTTCAGATAGAATTCCAGTTTGTTTTACTTCAAAATCTGTTCCTATAAATTCTGTTTCAAAACTACCTTTTTTGCTGCCTTCTAAGAATCCCGCTTCTGACCTATATATAAGTGTTTCATACTCAGGTTTTAAAACAGTTTCTCCTGAAATATTCATAATTCCATATAAGTTATTTTCCTTGTAAATGTAGTTATTGTCAAATGCATATCTCATATCTTGATATTTAACTGGTATTTTTTCTTCTGCTGTATCTATATCAACTATACCATATTTGTTATCCTTTTTTATTGTAATTCCATTTGATTGTATATTAATTACTTCATCAAATTTACCTTGTAAATATGTATTTCCTTCTTTGTCTATTATTTGCCAATTGCTTCCTTCTTTTACTACATATTTATCATCAGCACATACTTGCTTTATATCATCATATTTTATTTCTACTACTACTGAGTTGTTACGTTTTACAACTCCCATTTTTTTATTTTCATCTGTTACAATGTAGCCGTCTTCTGCTTTAGTAGAAACTGGCTTAATATCAGTATACTCAGTATCTATTACAACTGCACCAATATTATCTATTAATCCTACTTTTCCGTCTTTCTTTGCTAAATAACTATTTGTTATTCCTTTTAGAGTTTCTATAGAATCATATTCACATTTTAAAAGTTCTTTTCCTTTGAAGTCTATTAATCCGTATTTATCATCTTTTTTTACTAATAGTACATCTTTTTCATACCATAAGTTATTATTAGAGTCATAATTTTCTAATGGTAATATAACATCATAGCCTGTAATAAATTCTTTTCCTTCACTATTTAATACTTCTGTACGATATGTTCCATCATTATAATTTACACCATAAACACATAGGAATACGTCTTTACTATTATCTGGAATTATAATTGCTTCTTCATAATCTGCTTTTATAACAATTTCACCTTTTGAATTTATAACTCCCCACTTACCATTTGTGTATACTGCAAAATATTGGTTTGGAACTGTTTTACCTGATGTTACTGTACTTTTACTAAACATTTTTATAATTCCTATTATTGTTATAATAATTACTGCTAATGCTATTAAAACTGCTATAACTTTTTTCATGTTTAGTCTTCTTCCTTCTATTCCATATCTTTTTCCTCTACTCATAATTTTCCCTCCAAATAAGTTATTTTTTTACTTGTTGTAGTTCTTATTATTAAATATTATGGATTCATAGTATCATTTAATTGATTTTTCAAATCGTTAATATCATTTAGCTTATTGTTCATTACCTGATTAGTTCTTTTTTCTGAGTTTTTAGCTGCATCTATTACACCATTGTTTCCAAGTACTACTGTTATACTTACTGATGCTAAAATTAAAAGTACTATTATTGTTACAGTAAGTGCAATTATTGTTACACCTTTTGTATTTTGTTTATTTAACATTTTGTTATTCATTTCTCTTTTCTCCTTTGTTACCTTTTTTAGTATTCTCCATTGTGCTTCAATATGTTCATATTTGATTTTATTATACATAAATCTAATACTATATGTCAATAATCTATATTGTTTGAGATATTATTGGAAAATTATATTATCATATAATCATATAATTTATATATTTTTCATATTTTCTATATTTTCTATATTTTTAATAAATTTTTGCAACAATTACTGTCATGTCATCTTTTTGCATTCCAAATTCACTATCTATTGCTTCATTTAAAATCATGTTTGCTATTTGTTGTGCATCATCTGTTTGTATATCTTCTAACAAATATTTTACCCATAGCTCTTTGTTTATGTATTCTGTATTTGCATCTATAATTCCGTCAGTACACATTACCAAAATGTCTCCTGCTTGTAAATCATAATCGTACACTATTAAATCTGCATTTTCTAATATTCCTGTTGGTAATGTTAAGGTTCTTAATAATTGTACTTCTTTTCCTCTTTTTATAAATGTTGGGCATGCACTACTTTTTATAAATTCCATGTTTCCTGCATATAAATCTAATATTTGCATATCCAATGTTGCGTACATATCTTCTTTTGTGTTTGCTACTAATGTGGCATTTATTAAATTTAGTGATACTTCTTTATCAAACCCTGCTTTTAACAATCTTTCTAACATTTTTATTGCTATCTTACTGCTTTTCATTGCTTCAGGTCCTGAGCCCATTCCGTCACTTATTGCAATTAAATATTTTCCATCTTCTAATTTGGTTTCAACATGGCTGTCCCCTGAAACTGGTGAGCCATTTTTTACTGCTCCTGCTACACCAACTTGTAATTTAAATTTGTCTTGTGAATAATAGCTAAATTTGCATCCTTGCTTTTGCTCTCTTAGCCCACATTCTTGTGCTTGTATAATGAACTTATCTTTTAATACTTTTTCTAATATTTTAGCTATTTTCTTTATGTTACATTTATTTCCTTCTATGTCATCACATAGTTTAGTATACACTTCTACATAATATCTTCCTGAAGCACTTTTCTTTATTTTCATACTTTCTATTGTTATTTCTTTTTGTTCTAATAGGCTTCTTATTTCCTTCTCTTCTGTCTCAAATGGATTTTTTTCTTCTTCTTTCATCTCTTCTGCCATAGATGAAATTGCTTTTGATACACCATCTAATTGTGATGATACACTCTTTTTGTTTTCTTCTATTTTTCTTTTCCAAATGAAGTTTACTTTGCTAATCCTATATGCTGAATTTATTGCTTTTATCATTTTTGAAACATCTTCTAATACTTGTTCATTTTTTTCCTCAAAACCTATAATGTATTGATTATGTTTTTCAAATATCCTTACTAATTCTTTTTCCGTAACTACTTCTTGTTCTAGTAAATGTGCAAATACATCATCTATAATTCCGTTTTCACTATCAGTTATTTCATCATATAGAATATTATTTTCTAGTTCTAATAAATTGCCTTCTAATTCTTCTTTAAATACTTGCTCATTTGATAACTCTTGTTCTTTTAAGTCTTTTTCATCTAATATTGTGCTTGCTGCTTCTTCATAACTTTTTGCTAAATCACTTATAGTTTCTGACATACTATTTAATTTAAAAATAGTGTCTTTGTTTTCTGTTATAACTCTTCCTGTTGTTTCTGGAAGTAGTCTTTGATTTTTCTTATATATATCTTGTATGTTAATCTCAAATCTTTTTGGTACTGCAAGGAGTCCAAGTGATGCTATTAAAATTTCTTGCACTAAAATTATTGGTGCTGTATTTCCATTTGATACATAGTTTAAAATGATATTTCCTAAAATGAAACCTACTACTACCCCTATTCTACCAAGTTTATAGAATATTCCTGCTATCATTCCTGAAAGTGCATATGCTGCAATAAGTATTGGGTCGTTGTTTCCTATTATCCCAAGTGCTACACCTATTGTAATTCCACCTGTTGCTCCTACTAGCATTCCATTTTTCCAACCTAAAATTAGAACTAATAAAATGCTTATAATATGGCATATACTGTATCCAAAAATTTTTAGGTTCCCAAATGCCATGCTTACTATTGCAAGAAGAAGGCTTGTTCCCATTACTTCTTCTATTGAAAATGCTTTTTTAGTTTTAAATTCACTTATCATTAATAGCGAATTTGCAAATATTTTATAAAATACAAAACTACTAATTGTAAGCATTATACTTACTAATAAATCATAAAAATAAAATGTTCTAAAAAACATAGGAATAACTTGCACAGCTAAGACTGCTATACTTAAGTGCAAGCCTACTCGCTTTTGTTCGTTTGTGTTTTCTTCTTCTTTTGGTTGTTTTATAAGAATTAAAACGAAGAATAGTAGGCTACTTAAAAAATATATTAATAAACTGTTAGGTCCAAATGCGATAAATGTACCTAGTAATGTAAATAAATATGCAATTCCTATTGTTTTACGGTTTGATACCATTGCTGATATAAAACTAATTGCAAATGGACTCATGTTTAGTATGATATTTTCACTTCTAAAGCCTACCATTGAAACCATAAATGCTATAAAATATAATGCTATATTTTCTATAGAAAATAGCTTTATTAATATTTCTTTTAAATTTCTTTTACCTAAATTTTCTTCATTACTTGAATTTTGTTCATTTAAATTATCTGAATAATCATCATATTCTGAATTAATATTTCCTTCTCTTTGTATATTTTGAAACACTTTAAAATCACCCCTACTTTTTTAATTTGCTTTTATTTTAGTACAAGCTATTTAAAATTTTTGTCGTTTTGAATACTCAAATTAAAAAAGTTTTCTTTCTTAATTGTCATCTTACGTGTTCTTTTTATTTTTTTCTCATTTATTTTTTTATATTCTATCTTAAAATGTCTAAAAATACAAGCTTTTTGTTAGTTTATTTTTAAATTAATTGTTCAAATATAAATTTTTTATTTTATCCATAATAAAAAAAGAAGATTGTTTTAAAATTTTGATTTTATTCAAAATTGAACAATCTTCTTTTTTGTTATTCTGTAAAGTCTTAAGTCAAAAATCCAAATTTTGTTATTTCATTAGTTTTTTAGCACAATGCCTTTAAAACCTTAAGACAAAAACCCCGTCCCGTTGTCTATTTTAATATTCTTTTCTTAATAACAATTGCGCTTACTGCTACTATTGCTACTATTACTATGCCTAATCCAATGTATAGGTAGTGTGTACCAAATGGTGGTAAAATAACTACATTTTCTGCTTTACTTGCATCTGGTTCTGCTGGTTCTGCTGTTGGGTCTTGATTTCCTTGTATTGAGTATGCCATTCTTCTACCTACTGTATTTGAAATTGATACTATTTCTGCAATGTTATCATATGATAAATCATCTGATGTGTTTTCTGAGGTTATTGTTTGTGTTAATATTAGTTTTGTATTTGCTACGCTACTATTTACATTTCCGCTTCCTACTGGAACTAAATCTTTCTTCAATGAATCTGTAGTAATAATTGTATTATATTTTCCGTTTATTTTTTCTTCTTGCAATTTTGCATTTACATATCCATTTGCACTAATATCTGATTGAGTAATTTGGTTCCAATTCCATGTTGCATTTTGATCTTTTATAAATTTCAAATTATTTGGTACATAGTCTAAAGTTAAGTCTGCTGATGTCTTTACAATATTATCTTTATTAGCTACTTTTCCTATATAGTAGAATGATGTTTCATTGTAGTCTTCTTCACCTATATTTGTAACTGTCATGTCATATGTTATTTCTATTGTTGCTCCATGCATTATTTCTTCGTCCATTGTTACTTGGATTAATCCTTTATTACCAGTTACCTTTGTTGCTACTCTATCTAATACTGCTTGTCTAAAGTCATTGTATCTTGTGTAATCACTATATACTCTTTCTGGATTAGATGCATTTGGTCCTACTGTATCATATTCTGTATTGTTTTTCATATCATTTATATTGTAGCTTTCTTTTGGTTGCCAGATTAGATCTTCTACACTTTGTGTTGCATCAAATAATACTGTTCTATCTGCAAGTGTTATTTTTATATTGCTTACTTTCTTGTCTAATTCTAATCCTGCTTTTGGTCTTTCTTCTAATCCGAAGTCTAAGTTTTGTATTACATAGTTTCCATTATATTCATTTCCATTAGCATATTTCATATCGTCTGAATTGTTGCTTTCTTTATTGCTTCCTACTGAAAACTCTCTGTTATACTCTACTTCTACTCTTATTACACCTGTTTCTGCTGTCATTTCTTCATATTTAACAGTTCCATCTGCATTCTTTTTGCCGTATGCTTGTTCTTCTGCCATAGTGTTTGTTACACTATGTGCGTATTTATTATTTACGCCTTCTCTTATGCTCCAAATGTCTTTTGCATCTGATACTCTTAATCCAAATTCATCTGCTTTAGCAATATCATAGCCATATGTAGCTGATTCATTTTGTCCGTTTAAATCTGTATATCCTACATATCCTAGTACGTCGTCACCACTAATATCTGTTCTTCCGTTTTGGTCTATTTTTGCTCCTGTAGATAAATTCATTTGATAGCTTGTTGATTTATAGTCTTGTGCATTGTATATTTCTTTATTAAAAGCTGTTCCTCCGTATGTAAATTTTACTATATAATCTCCTGGTATATATCCTTCAATTTCATATTCTCCCAATACTCGTGTTGTAGCTGTTGCATCTCTAAATTCTCCACTTGCAAGATCATATATTTTTGCTACATTTGGATCTACTGTTACTGTTCCATCAGGTGCTTTAGTTACTTCATGTAATTCTACTCGTATGCCTTCTACTCCTACTTCACCCTCTTCTTTTAAACCATTTCCTATAAGTGCATTTGTATCACCTGGTGAATATGTTCTCTTGTCTTCCCATACTGTACCATTTATTTTTCTTGTTAAACTGTTATCTGCATATATTCTAATTTCTTTTGCTCTATCTGTATCGTCTTCAAAATTATGCTCATAAATTTGTTGTCCTTGTGGTGTTGATTGTATTGCTCTTAATGTAGCATCATTAAAGTTACCTGGGTTAGAATCCTTATCTATTATACCAGCATGGTCATTTGAAGATTTTGTAATTCCGTTTGGTAATACTTGTCCATTATTGTACCATGTTGAGTATCCATTTACTTCTGCAATATTTTTCTTTGAACTATTTTCATCATTATCTAGAAGTAGGCTATAATCTGAAGCTCTTCCTAATTTAAATGTTAAGTAGATATATCCAGTTCCTCCTGTTGATAACTTGTTGTCTTTTAATCCATTGATATAAATTGTCTTATATCCTAAGTTTCTTAGTTCATCATTATATCTTGTATTTTCTGAATACATTCCAGTATCACTTGATTGTACTGGTTTATATTTGTCATTATTTGTTGCATAACTTTCTTTTCTATAAAGTTCGTTTGCTCCATTTAAACCATTTTCTTCTATAATTTTTAAGTATTCTTTATCACTAACATTATTTATTTTTCTATCATCTTGTTCTCCTTTGTACATTACCCATGACATATTAGGCATAAATACATAATCTTCATCATAGTAATCTACTACTTCATCTACTTGTGCTAGTAATGATGCTGTATTTCTAATTGATAATTTATATGTAACATATACATCTAATCTCTTACCTTGTGTATTTTCTAAATCCACCTTAGTATCTGCTGGGTATAATTCTCTATTATATGTAGGTGAATAGTATGCTGCATAATCTGAAATTCTCGCACTAATTTCCCAATATCTTTCATCATCTTCGTCATCACCATTGTATGTATATGTTTGTGTTTGTCCATTTATTGTTAATGCTGCTTTATATACATCTTTTGTAAGTGATAAGTCGTTTTGTGATCTTCTTACTAAACCTAAGTTTATATAATTTGCTCCACCATCAAGTAATGTATAATGATAAATGTTAATAGTAACTTCTACCTCTTTATATGTTCCATCTGGTTGTAAAACTTGCTTAACATATGTAGAATGTTCTTCTGAATCTAAGTTATTAGTAAATTGGTTTAAAGTCAAATAGTTATCATATGTACTAGTATCTTCACTACTTTGTGGTTTAGTATATGCTGACATTTTACAATCTTCAATAAATTGTAATTTCTTAGCAGTTTCTACATTACCATTTACTATTCTTAGATATATATTTCTTAATTCTTGATCATTAGGGAATCTATAGCTTCCTGGTGTAATTCCATCTCCCATAATAAACTGTTTAATTGCCTCAGTTACTATACCTTCTTGATATTGATTAGTTTCTATTCCTTGTTCATCATATAAATATCCATCTAATAGTTGTTTTGATCTATCGTAATAATATTTTCCATCTGTTCCTAAAGTATAACCCATTAAATCTAATCTACTAAAGGTTGTGTTATATGTATCTTGAAGCAATCCTAATGAATTAGTTGTTACATAGTTTTCTGGGTATGACTCAATTGTTCCAAATCTGTTATCATATGCAGTTTTTTCACTATTTTTTTCTGTTGCTTTTGAAGTTCTTTGCCATGCATCTGTATTATACAATCCGCTATTAATCATATCTTCTATATTATAATAATTAGGTTTGTTTTTGTCTATGTTTCCTTCTACATCTATATTTGTTAAATAATCAGTTGGCATATATATTTGTCCATCATATTCGAATTTAACATAGTATTTTCTCATTGGGTCTAGCCCTCTAAATTCATATTTACCATTTTCATCTGTATATGTTGGGTTTATATATGCATACATATTTGAAGCTGTTTTTCTACTTGTATTTATTGGCCAAGCTAATTCGTTAGTATCTGCAAAATATAGTGTTACTTTTATATTTTTAAGACTTATATCTTCAGAACCTGGAATATCAGTTGTATTACGTCCATCACGTAAGCTTTCTTTTCCTACTCCAGCATCCTCCCATACATTTCCACCTAAGTTAAATGAAAAGTCATAAAAATCATATACCTCATAGTCATCATCATCATCGTCATCGTCATTATCATCATCTCCTGGTGGTGGAGGTGGTGGTGGTGTATCATCATCATCTTCTGGTGGTGTTGGAATTGAAGCATTTAAATCTAATTCTTGTTCATAAAGTAATCTATTTGCATCTGGTATCATTACTTCTTGTTGATCTGTTGAACTAATTGAAACATTTATTTTACATCCATAAGCTGTTTCATCAACAACTTTTGTTCCATAATGCCCTGCAACATGATCCCAGCTATATCCATCATTTGAATCTGGCTTTGTAGTTGTTGTTATTGTAGTGCCGTTTTCATCAGTTCTTTCCCAATATTCGTCTATCCAATTGTCTTTGTCTTCAACTGTTTTGGTATGCTTTGTAGTTCCATCATAGCAATCTCCAGTATGCTCGTATACTTTTTCATTAGCAGTTAGTGTAGCTGTATATTGTTTACCTTCTAATATTGCTGCTTCACCAGATGCTAACATATATTGAAATTTTACTTTTACAGAAATAGATGTTACACATTGTTCTTCTGAAGTTTTTCCAACATTTGGGTTACTTATTGTTACGAAAAACTGTTGTCCTGATTTTGGATATACTTGTTTATTAGTATCTACTAGTTCACTTCCTGATGGAGTGAAGAATTGTAAAGAGCTTCCTCCTCCGTATCCTCCTGTTGCACCATCTCCAAGCATAATACTTGAAATTGGAAGTTGTCCTATACAAGCTCCAAATGAGTTATATCCCATTACATACATTTCTGTAATTCCTGCAAAAGATTTTCCTCCATCAAAAGCTGTTCCATCATCAACATAGGTCATACTAAATGGTCCAAAGGTATAATTTCCTGTTGCCATATCAACTCTAGGGAAAACTCCTGATGATGTGTTTTGTGGATTTAATCCACCATTTGCTTCTACTTTATTATGATATTCTGCATAACGAAGTGCTTCGTTTGTAAGTCCATCTGCAGCACCTCCTACTTCAGGGTTAGGATATTCTTCTGTTCCTGTACCTACAATTGCGCTTCCATCTGCACTTTCATAACCACCTGTTGCTTCATTAAATACTTGTTTTCCTCTTAAATTCCAGATTGCATATTGTTTTTCTTCTGTCCATTGTCCTTTTGGATCAGATGATACTATATATGCCATAGCTGGACTTAATTTTATTACTTCTTTTGTAGAAAATAGTGGTGGTGTTACTATTTTTGATGGCATTGTTACTTTAGTATGCTCTACTAATTCTACTTTTTCTACTGTGTTATAATAGTCAGTCTCACCTGTATTGGTATTATACCAAGGTGTTTGTGAGATTTCTTTCCATGTTATTTTAGCATGTCCATATTCTGGTAGTTTTGTATTTGTAGTACATTTTGATTCTTTAAACTGTGATGCTAAACCTTGTAATTCAGTTTTTGTAAAATATCCTCCACCAGATTTTCTAGTTCTTAATCCTGGTGTTACATGTCCTTGTTTTGGCTCTATACAATAAACTTCGTAACCTTCAATTAGAGGAGCTAAATCACCTGGTCCTAATTCTAAACATGGTAAATCTTTTGCACCTGCTGGAACATTAAACTTTGAATATGGGTCGCCAGATACTAATGTACCTGCACCATCTGGTACTATTTCTACGCCATATTCATCTTCATTTGGTACAATTTCTACGTCAGGATCGGTAACAGCTTTTATTCTATCAATTGTTAATTGTAATATTCCTACTATAATTAATGTTACCATTATCATTAGTATACTTACTCTAAAGATTTGTTTCATCTTTTTAGTTCGCATTTTATTTTTCCTCCTCTCCTTTTTAGTTTACTTTCTTTGTTAATACTCGTTTTTTGATTTCATATATTCCAAATGCTAATACTGCTAATATTACTACTATTAAAATTGATCCTACTACTAATTTACCAGTTACTACTGATAACACAATATCTGCTTTTGATATATCATCTTCTTGTGATATATTATTTCCTGCTACTGAATCTAAATCTTCTCTTCCTTCTTCATTATAGCTTTCATATATTTCTGCATTATTGTTTATAATGTTTCCTATGTTTTTATCTGTTATATTAAAGCTTAATACTAATGTTACTTCTTTGCTTTCTCCAGGATTTATTATTGTATTTGCTAAGCTTGTGTTAAATACATCTTGATTGTTGCTTGCTAAATACCAATCACTATTTACTTCTGACATAAACATTGCATCTTCTGGTAAGTAATCTATTAATTTTCTTGCATATCCTGGTATTTTTCCTTCGTTTGTTACTCTTATTTTGTATTCTACTATTATGCTACTCTTGTTTACGTTGTTTCCTAATATTTCTACTTTTGCTAATTTTTCATTATTATATGGTGTTACTCTTGTTCCTATTGTTGGAGTTGTTAATGTTATTTTACTTACATATTTATCTAGTCTTAAATCAAATTTTTCTGCTACATATAAACCTATATCGATATCTCTTACATTTGAATCTGTAATCTTTACTATGTTTGTAATACCTGCAACTCTCTTTTCTCCATCAAATACAGTACTTATATCTATTACATCTGAATTTAATCCTTCATCTACACCTTCTGCTTTATATTTAGTTAGACTGTAGCTTGATGCATCATATAAGAATAATACTAAGTATTCTCCTTGTGGAATATTTGCAAATTCGTATGTTCCATTATTTGATGTTGTAGTTCTTTTTGGTTCGTTTGTATTTATATCGTTTACAACCATGTTGTTTACTTTATTTAATAATACAACTGGTATATTGCTTAAAAGTTTTTCTGTGTCATCACGTTTTCCATCTTTATTTTCATCTAACCATGCAGTTCCTGCTATTTTATATTTAGGTGTTGTTGGCGATGTAGTTGTTCCACCTTGATTTGGGTTTGATGATGGTTCTTGGTGTAATTCTTCATTATATTCTATTGTGTTTGTTACTGTGTTTGTTTGTACTTCTTCAAAATATTGAGCTGAAACTTTTACTGTATTTTTAACTTGCTTGTCTTCTTGATTTAATACTTTTGCTCTTACAGTAATAGTTATGCTTGCACTTGCTCCAACAGGTAGTTGTGAAATAACAGTTCTAGCTGTATTATTACTTATATTAGTAATATGTTGTACACCTGAATCAGTTGTATAAGATAATTCTGTAAATAAAAGTTCATCAGGTATAACATCTTCTATCTTAATATTTTCTGCAATTATGTCTCCTATATTTTTGATGTCAAATTTATATGTAATTGTTTCTCCTTCTTTTACATATCTTGGTGTTGTTGTAAGTTCAGATATCTCTAGTTTTACTTTTGCTGATTCATACTCTAAAGTATTTGAATAATGTTCTTCTCCTTCAGCACTTTTTGCAATTGCTCTCATAGAACTTACTCCGTCAAATTCTTTTCCTTCTAATGTTATACGTATTACTTGTTCTGTAGTAGTTAGAGTGTCTATTTTTACTTGTAATGTATGTGTATTCTTATCATAACTAATAGTATTTCTACTTGTTACTCCATTTTCTTGTTCTAATGTTGCTTCTTTATAATTAGTTCCTGGTAATAATGGAATATTTACTGTTACATCTTTTAATTCACTTTCGCTTCCTATATAACTTATATTAACTCTATATTTTGTTTCTTGTCCTTTTAATAGTGGTGTACTATCTTCAATGCTTCCTATTAATTGTAATTTTATTTCTCCATCTTTTATTGTATTTTTATATTCATTTGAAGGAATACCATTTTGCATTTGGTCTCCGATGATAGTAACTTTGCTTGTAAATTCAGTTTCTGGTAGTTTACCATCTTCTAGTTTTTTAACTGTTCCATCTTCGTCATCTATATATATGTTTCCATCACTATCTTTATAAGTTTTTGGCTTTGGAATTGAATTATCTATTTTAATATAATAGCTTTTTGTTATAGTTTCTCCTGGTTTTATTGTTCCTATATCGATTGTTTTTTCATCAGCTACCTGCTCAGAAAATCCCATATTATATGTATAAACTGAAAATTTTGCATATTCTGGTTTTGGAATATTTAATTTTGCATTTGTAACTGCCATGTCTCCTGTATTTGTTACAGTTACATTCATTTTTACTGTTTGTCCTTCTCTTATTACATCTGCTGTAGATTCTAGTTTTACATCTAATTCTGGTCCTTCACCAGTTGTTAAGGCTATTACTGGTGACTCTTTTGTTTCTTCTAAGCTTCCTACTTCTGATGTGTTTGTATAATATATTTTATACATCTCATAGCTACTATTATTATAACTTAAGTTTGCTGGTACTTCTATATCATAGCTAAATGCTATTACTTCTTGTTCATTCATTTCGTAGCCTTCGTTTGCTACTATCATGTATGATTTTGCTTCTTTGCTGAAGTTTTCTGTCCATCCATTTTCTGCATCTTCTAAGTTTGAATTTGCATCTACTTTATTTGAATAATATACTTTATAATTTTCTAAACCTGTTACTTTTATTTCTGAATTTATTACTGCATCAAATGTTGAACCTAATTCTTCTTCTGAATCTATTTTTCTATTATCCTTTGATGGTAATCTTCCTAATATTTTTAAGTCTGTTATTTTGTTTCCATAATTATTTACTACTGTTCCTGTTACTGTTGCTACTTTTTTATCACTATATGTTTCTATTTGTACTTCTTCTGTTTTATCTGATATTGACATTACTTCTTTACTATTTTGAGCATAATTTGCTATTGCATTGGCTGATACTACTCCAGTTGGTGCTACAAAATTTACTTTTGTTTCTACTTGTCCTTGTTTTTCTTTTACAACATCATTTTCATTTATGTAAATCATTTCTATCTTATTTTCATTTGATGGTGTTAATGTTTTTACTGTTATATCTGCATTTAATAATATAATAGTTCCTTTATATTCTGCATCTAATGTATAGTCTGATTGTGTTCCTTCTAATATAATATTAATTACAGGTACACCATCTTCTTTTTCTACATTAACACTTTTTATTTTTAATCCATTATTCATTAAAATATTTTTACTATTTAATTTTACGTCACTTATATATGATGGAAATCTTATTTTTAATGTTGGATTTTTGTATAATGCATAATTTATACTTGATGTATCTAATACTGCTCTTATTTCTACATCTTTATTTACTACTACTGTTGATAAATTTTCTGGATTTATGTTTATTTCTGCTTTATTTGTTACTTCTGTTAATTTTATATCACTTGTTATTATTTTTGAATCTATGACTGTTCTTTCTGTAGATTGTAAAGCTTTATTTATTGTATCTTCCATTGTTGTATTTGCTGTTTCTTCTTTTATTTCTTCATTTTCTACATTATTGTTTCCTTCTTTTACTTCTTCGTTTTTTATACCACTTCTTACATCTTTTGTTTCATCAATAGTTAATTTTGGTATAGTAATTTTTTGAATTGCTTCTGTTTGTATTTTAGTTAATTCTTTCATTTGATCTTTTGTATAATTGTTATCTACTGAAAATGCTTTTGTTAATGTTAATACTAATCTACCTTCTGATTTTGGAGTTGAAGTTTCTATTAGTAATTCACTTAATTTTTGTTTCTCTATATTTAATATATAACTTCCATCTTCATCATCAAAAGTATTCATCAAAGTATCTTCTGGTAGGTTATTTATTACTGCTCTTGTTTCATCACTTACGATAATTCCTATAACTGTTCCATCTTTTTTACTTACTTTTATTAATCCGCTATCTCCTAGAAGTTTTATAAAGTTTGTTTTAGATATTTTTATTTGTTTTACATATATGTTGTTTTCTGCTGAATATAATTCTCCTTCATATTCTACTTTGTCATTGTTTATTTGATATTCTATACTACTATTTAATACTTTATCATATATTGGTGTTATATATGTTATGTCATACATTGTTTCTTGTTTATTTTCCTTCTTATCATAGTTTGCATATAAATATCCTTTGCTTATTTCTTTTGGACTTTCTACATTTATATCTGTTATTTTTCCTATTGGTCCTTCTACTACATATGATCCTTTATTTTCTATTTCTACTGTGCTACTTTTTCCGTCATATGTTTCTACATTTGCTGTTGCTACAATGTTTCCTGTTATTGCTTTATCATTTACTTGTCCTGCTTTTATTTCATCTTCTGTTAATTTTCCTGCTTCTGCTTCTTTTAATTTATCGTTTACATAATTATATACTTCTTCTCCTGTATATACGCTTGTTACTATATATTCGTCTTTTCCTTCTTCCCAATCTATTTTTCCTTCTTCGTCTTTTTCTCTTACTGTTTCTATTATTACTTTTTGATTTTCTTTTTCATAATTATATGTTGTAGTATTTTTTTCTTCTACTTCGTCTTCTTTATTTGAATTTAATACTACACTTACTCTTTCTGCTTCTTGGTTATTTATTGTTGGTACTTCTACTTCTAAGTTTGTTTTTGCTATTGGGGCTTTGTTATCTTTTATTCCTAAGTTAATTTTGCTCTGAAAAATAACACCATATTCTTCTCCTATATGGTATGGTAAATATTTATTTAATTTTCCGTCTATTTCTACTTCTGATTCAACTTGCCAGCCTATTTTATTTACTACTTCTTTTTCTATTTTTTTCTCATTTCCATTTCCATTTATGTAATCTGCTGTAAATAATGTTTTGACTTCTTTTGAGAAATAGTCGCTATCTATTTTTTCACTTTTTGCAAATGTTATTGGTAATTCTACTACATATTCTTCTCCACTTTGCATTTGCTCTAAATAGATTTTTTCATCTTCTATTTTTTGTATATGTTCAGATTTTATTTGGCTACTATCTAGCTTGAAGTTGCTGTTTTGGAATTCTATTACTCCATCTTTTAAATAGCCATTTTCTTTTACTTTAAGGTTTATGTATAATTTTCCTCCCTTTGACACTTCAAAGGTTTTGTCATGTGATTCTCCTTCTTCTAAGTAACTATTAAATTCTACATTAGAGTTATTTGTTTTACTATTTTGGGTAGGTAATGTACTTGCTAATGCAATTACTTGTGAACCTACATTTAACAAATTACCACTAAGTAATATTATTAGCATAATAGTTGCTAGTATTTTTCTTCTCATTTTCATAGTAACCTCCTAAATTTATTTTTAGACATAATTATTCTATAATATCAATTATACCACATTTTTTTCATTTTTCAATGCTTTTTCGCCTAGAAATATACAAAAAATGTAAATTTTGTTTACGGAAATGATATATTTATGTCAATATATTAAATTTGTATTACATTTTTTTATAATTTTACAATCTTCATATTAATAATTCTAATACTTAAAAATGTTATTATTTACAAATATAATTAAATATTTATAGCAAAAAAAGAGATGATATTTAAATCATCTCTTTTTGACTGTATTACTTAAGTACAGTTTTCTTTATAGTTACAACACTAACAGCTAATATTGTTATGATGAATATAGCAAGTCCAATGTATACATAATGTTCACCAAATGGTGGAAGTATTGTTACATCTTCTGCTCTGCTTGCGTCTGGTTCTGCTGGTGCTGCTTTTGGATCTTGATCTCCTTGTATTGAGAATGCCATTCTTCTTCCTACATCATTTGAAATTGATACTATTTCTGCCATGTTCTTGTACGATAAATCGTCTGCTGTGTTTTGTGATGTTATAGTTTGTATTAATATTAATTTTGTTCCAACTTTACTATCATTTTCATTTTCGCTGCTTCCTAATGGAATTAATGGTTTATTTAATGCAGTTGTCATAAGGATTGTATTATATTTTTTATCTATTGCATTATATACATCGTTATTTACATATTGATGTGCTTCTTCTTGAGTAATTGTTCTCCATTTCCAATCAGTATTGTTATTAGCTTCTCTATATTGTAAGTTGTTTTCTACATAGTCTATTACTTCATTTGCTGTTGTTTTTACAATCGTATCCGTGTCGTCTATTCCACCTCCTACAATTGTATGTTTGTTTGTTATCCTTCCTAGATAGTAGAAATAATTATCCTTGTAATCTTCTTCACCTATATTTGTAACTGTCATGTCATATGTTATTTCTATTGTTGCACCATGCATTATTTCTTCATCCATTGTTAATTGTATTAGTCCTTTATTGCTATTTACCATTGTGTCAACCCTGTTTAATACTGCTTGTCTAAAGTCGTTGTATCTTGTGTAATCACTATATACTCTTTCTGGATTAGATGCAGTTGGTCCTACATTATCATATGTTGTTTCATTTTTCATGTTATTTATATTGTAGCTTTGTTTTGGTTGCCAAATTAAATCTTCTACACTTTGTGTTGCATCAAATAGTACTGTTTGATTTGAAAGTGTTAATTTTACGTTACTTACTTTCTTGTCTAACTCTAATCCTGCTTTTGGTCTTTCTTCTAATCCAAAGTCTAAATCTCTTATGTGATATTCTCCACTATTATTGCCTTCTGTAAATTCTCTGTTATATTCAACTTCTGCTCTTATTACACCTGTCTCTGCTACAATTGTTGGATATAAATATTCAGATGATGTTGCCATAGAATTTTTTATTTCCTTAGTATATTTATCCTCATAAAATCTTGCTCTTCCTTGTCCATAAAATGGATATCCCTGAATTGCTCCTAAAAGATCTTTTGCATCTGATACATTTAATTTTTTACCAGAACTATCTACAAAATTATCTGCTCTATCTATACTGTAACCATATCCTGCTGATTCATTTTGAGTATCAAGCTCTGGATATATATATCCTAAATAATGGATAGGATTAATGTCATTAGAACTAATATCTGTTGTTGCATTTTGGTCTATTTCATCAAGCTTATATTCTCCTGCTCCTTTAATATGAAGATATCTTTGATAACTTGTTGATTTATAGTCTTGTCCATTATAATCTTTACAATCTTCTCCTCCGTATGTGAACCTTACTATATAATCTCCTGGTATATAGCCTTCAAAGCTATAGTATCCATCTATATTTTTACCATCTATTGTTTCGTTATGTGTTTTTATTGGCTCGCTCGTCCAATCTCCATTTTCATATCTTTTAGCTGGTGTATCATTAGTCTTACGATTAATTACTTCATATAAATTTACAGTAATTCCATTTATTCCTACTTCACCGTCTTCTCTTAAGCCATTTCCTATAAGGGCATTTGTTTCTTCTGGTGAGTAGGTTCTCTTATCTTCCCATGCTACACCACTTATTTTTCTTACTAGATTTGAATCTTCATATATTTTAATTCCTCTTGCTCTATCAGTATCATCTTCCATGTTGTTTTCCCATTTATCGTTATTTATTTTACTGTTATCAAAGTTACCTGATGTAGAATCTCTATCTATTATTCCTGCATGGTTATTTGAAGACTTTTCAATTCCGTTTGGTAATTTAGTTCCATCATTATACCATGTAGTGTAACCATTTACTTCTGCTATGTTTTGTTTAGAAGTAATTTGATTATCTAATAATAGTTTATTATTATTTTGATTTCTTCCTAGTTTGAAGGTTAAGAAAACATAACCATTTTCACCGGTTTGTAATTTTCTGTCTTTCAAACCATTAATATGTGTTGCTTTATATGTTTCACCATCTATTGTTAAATCCCATCTTGTGTTTTGTGAATATTTTCCTTCTTCAGGTGTATATTTTCCTCCAGAAGCTACTGTTTCATCTAGATAAATTGGTTTATATTTTGGATTATCTGCTGAATATCCCTCGTTAGCATATGAAATATTTTTACCATCTATTATTTTTAAATATTCTTCATCTGAAACATTTATCATTTTTCTATTTTCTACGTTGTCCTCGCTTTGTCCCCTATACATTACCCATGACATTTCTGGCACTAAACTTTCATAGTCTGCATCATAGTAATCTACAATTTCATCTATTTGTGCTTGCATACTTTGTGAAGAGTTTCTAACTGCTATTTTATATGTAACATAAATGTCTAATCTCTTGTTTGCATTATCATTATTGCCTAAATTTGAGTTTGCATCAGATGGGTATACTGATCGTTCATACATGCTATCATAGTAGTTTCCATAATCAGAAATTCTTGCTCCAATATCCCAATATGGATAGTCTTTATCTTCTGTATCTCCTCTATCATCATAATCATAAACTTGTGATTGTCCATTTATTGTTAAGGCTGCTTTAAATACGTCTTTTGTAAGTGATATGTCTGATAGTGGTCTTCTCCATAGTCCTAAGTTTACATAAGCATTGTTTGGATATATAGTTTCATATGCACTTTCTCCTAATAAGTCATCAATATCTGTCCATAAATCATCTAATATATCCCAGAATGAAGAATTCTTATCACTACCTAATTCTATACCGTATGAATTTCCATCTTGATCTGTAAATGAACCTCCTCCTGAACCTTTTCTATAAACCCTATCATTTATACTGAAGGTTTCTGACATAGGATATGCATCATATGTATCCTTTATTGCTGATGTTATTGATTTTGATGATGCTTTTGTATATGCTTTAATTTTACAATCTTCTATGAATTGTAATTTTTGCGCCGTTTCTTTAGGATTATTACTATTTTTAGCTATGTTATAATAAATTCGTTGCATGTCTTGATCAGTTGGGAATTTTCTATTGTTATTAATGTAATTTCTTACTGCTTCTGAAATCTTACCATTAATACAAATTCCTTGTTCATTATATCTATCAATTAAGTCTCCTAAATCGTCTTGTGTAAAGCTTGCATTATAATCTCCTGATAGCCATCCATTATTATTGGTAAATAATGAATTTATTTTATTTCTTATTTTATAGTTTTCAGGATATGAACCAATTGATGCAAAGTTTTCATCGAATTCATTTCTAGAGCCTTTTACTGTTGTTACAGTTTCTTCAGTTGCTTTTGAAGTAATTTTCCAAAATGCTGCTCTTATTTCTTCTTCAAGATTTTCATCAGTAATCATTTCCTTTGCACTATTGTAAGTCTTATCTCCTACTTTTAAATAATCTGTAGCAGTAAATATTTGACCATCATATTCAAAAGTCATATAATATCTTTTCATTGGGTCTATTCCCATAAAGCTATAATGACCATAATCATCTGTATATGTTGGATTTATATGTGAATATATATCTCCTTCTCCTAAGAAGTTATATATTGGTGCTAATTTTCCATCTAATGTATATAATGTTACTTTAACATTTTTTATGCCTCTTTCTACACTTGCATCTCTTAAACCATCTCGTACTGATTCCTTTCCACCAGACTGGTCTTCCCATACATATCCTCCTAGATTCATATATAATTGAGGTGGATCATACGGTGTTGGTGTCGGCGTTGGCGGTGGTGTTGTTGGCGTTGATGGCGTCGTTGGTGTTGACGGTGTCGACGGTGTCGATGGTGTCGATGGTGTTGATGGTGTTGATGGTGTCGACGGTGTCGATGGTGTTGATGGTGTTGATGGTGTTGATGGTGTTGATGGTGTTGATGGTCTTGATGGTGTCGATGGTGTTGATGGTGTTGATGGTGTTGATGGTGTCGATGGTGTTGATGGTGTTGATGGTGTCGATGGTGTTGATGGTGTTGATGGTCTTGATGGTGTCGATGGTATCGATGGTGTTGATGGTGTTGATGGTGTTGATGGTCTTGATGGTGTTGATGGTGTTGATGGTCTTGATGGTGTTGTTGTTGGAGTTGGTGTTGGTGTTGGCGTTGGCGTGCCTCCACCTGTTGAGAATATTTCTATAGTTTCTGTGTATTCAACTATACATACATCTGGTATTGATATTGGTTGTAATGTTTCACTACCTTTCTTACTTATTTTTGTTGTTACAACACATGTTTGACCCTTTTCATCTTTGCAATATTTTGTTACGGGTACTGTTTTCGTATCATGATCATGATCCATTTTTCCATCATTATTTTCATCATGAGTACAATCTACCTCTACTTCTTGTGACTCTTGATGTGAATGACTAGTTTCACCATGTTTAGTAGTTACTGTTTTCTCATATTGATTTCCTTCATAGTTTGTTTTTACTCCATAAGCTAAAGTGTATTTAAATGTTACCAATATAGATATACTGGATATATAATTACTTCCATCATCTTTAACATTAGTATTAGGGTTATTAAAATCTACATAAAATGCTTCTCCTGAAGCAGGATATTGCTGCGCATTAGGATCTGAACCTGATTCATCTGGATTAAAGAAATGAGTTTCACTTCCACCTCCATATTGAAGACTTCCACCTAGTTTTCTTTCAGAGCCATCAGCCGCATGACCTATAACTTCTACACTAGCCATACCTCCATGTGAGCCACTACCACCGAAGTTACTTCCTGAATCATTATATCCTATACTAACAGGTCCTGCTCTATATGATCCATTTCCATCTGTCCCACCATTTAAATCTCCCTGTAAAAAAGATATTCCTCCTGTAAAGTCTTGTATGTTTAGTCCTTCGTTTTTGATTACAGAATCATGAAAACTTGCATATTCTTTAGCTGCTGTGCTATAAATATTGTCTGTTCCATGAGTTGTCTCTATATTTTCTCCATGATTTATTTCCCAAAAAGCCTTTTGCTTTTCAGCAGTCCATTCAGTACCACCATCAGTATATATGTATGCTTCTGCAGGTGAGATGGTTTCTGTACTACTTATTGTATAATAAGCTGGTGAATAGCTAGTTTTTGTGCCATCTTTTTGGTCTTCACATTTATGTCCATCATGAATTGTACATTCAGAACTCTCTGTCATAGACTTTTTTCCATCTCCCATCTTGTTTTGCAACTCCGTGTATTCTTCTACAGAAAATCCTCCTCTATATGAATTGAAACGCATATTAGGGCCATTGCAATATACATCTGCTCCTTCTACTAATGGTGCCATATTATCTTCTCCTAGTTCATAACTAAGAATTCCCTCTTGCTCAACTCCGTTTTCATCTTTCCATGTTGATGTTTTTAATGTTAATCCATTCTCCTTGTCATAATTTTCTGGTATTGTATTATATTTATACGTATTTGGATCTTCTCCACTAGTTCTTTTTCCACTTAGTCCTGAGGGCTCCATGTTGTAACCGCCACCTGAATCAGATGTACTACTTATTGTTGCTATACCTGAATTTTTATCAGAAGTAGCTACAGAAAAAATTACTAATTGAAATAGACCTATCATTATAAACGTAGTAATTATTGTCTGTATTATCGTCCCTAGAATTTTACTTTCTTTTTTATATGGCATTTCTTTTTCTCCCTCCTTAGTTTAATTTCTTTGTTAATACTCTTTTTTTAATTTCGTACATTCCGAATGCAACTATTACTAGCATAACGATTATTAGTATTGATCCTATTACTAACTTTCCAGTTACTACTGATAGTATGATATCTGCTTTTGACATATCATCTTCTTCTGACATTTTGTTTCCTGGAACTGAGTCTATGTCTTGAGTTCCTTGCTCATTATAGCTTTCATATATTTCTGCATTATTATTTACTATATTTCCTATATTTTTATCTGTTATGTTAAAGCTTAGTACTAAGGTTACTTCTTTACTTTCTCCTGGATTTATTATTTTATTTGCTAAACTTGTATTGTATACATCTTGGTTATTATTTGATAAATACCAATCACTATTTAGTTCTGACATAAAGATGGCATCTTCTGGTAAATAATCAACTAATTTTTTTGCATAGCCTGCAACTTTTCCTTGGTTTGTTACTTTAATTTTGTATTCTACAATGATGTTACTTTTGTTTACATTTCTTGCTAATACTTCCACTTTTGCTAAACTTTCTTCGTTATAATTTGTTACTCTTGTACCAATTGTAGGTGTTGTTAATGTTATTTTGCTTATATACTTGTCCAATCTTAAATCAAATCTTTCTGCTTCATATATACCTATATCTATATCTCTTGCATTTGAATTTGTTATTTTTATAACATCAGAAACTCCTGCTAATTTTCTCTCTCCTTCATATAATATGTTTATATCTATTGCATCTGAATTTAATTCTTCTTCTACTCCCTCTGCTTGATATGTAGTTAATTTATAGCTTGCAGAATCATATAAGAATACTACCAAATATTCGCCTGGCATAATATTTACAAATTCATATGTTCCATCATTTTTAGTTGTAGTCTTTTTCTGTAATTTTGTATCTACATCTGTTACAATAGTATTGTTTGATTTATCTAATAGCATAACTTCAATATTTTTTAATGTTTGCTCATTACTATCTCTTTTTCCATCTTTATTTTCATCTAGCCATGCTGTTCCTACAATTTTGTATCTGTCTTTGCTAGAACTATCTTTATCTTTATCATCTTTGTGTATTTCTTCATTGTATTCAATAACATTTGTTACAGTATTTGTTTCAATGCTATCAAAATTAGTTCCAGAAATTTGCATTTTATTTTTTATTGTTTTATCGTTTTTGTCTTCCAAAGCTTTTGCTCTTGCAATAATTGTAATTTCTGCTGTTTGTCCACTATATAATGTTTTTATAGTCATTTTTGCTACATTATTAGGTGCTTTTGAGATTTTGTTTTGTTTATTATTTATTGAGTAGTAACCTTGAACAAAAACCAAATCATCTGGTAATGTATCTGTTATTTCAATATTTGTTATATATGAAGAGCTTTCGTTTGTAATATTAAGTTTATATGTAATGTTTTCTCTTTCTTTTACGTATTTTGGCAAACCTGTTAAATCTGATACTGTTAATTTTACTTTTTCTGAATTATATGTAAGCTTATTAGAATAGTTTTCTTCTCCATTACCAATTCTTGCTGTAGCCATCATAGAACTTTTTCCGTCAAAATCTTTTCCTGTTAATTTTAGTATAATAAGTTGTTCTTCTTCATTTAATTTATCTATTTTTACTTGCAAAGTATGATTTTTCTTATCATAGCTAATTCCTTCTGTCGTGGTTTCAGATTTCTCTGAGCTTTTTCTTATAGTTGCTTCTTTATAGGTAGTATTTTCTAATAATGGTATTGTTACTGTCACATCATTTACTTCTCCAATACCCATTGTATTTATATATAATTTAAATTCAAGTTCAGTACCATTTAATATATCTATATCTTCGGAATTTCTTCCTATTAATTTTAAATTTAATTTTCCTTCTTTTATGATGTTACTATATTCATTAGAAGGTATTTCATCTTCTATTCCATCTACTTTAACTGTTACTTTAGTCTTGAATTTTATCTCTGGTGTATCTCCTTCTAACGGTTGCATTTCACCATTTTCGTCTCTAAAGAATTTGTTTCCATCTACATCTGTAAAAATAGATAATTTTAATATTGATTCATCTATTTGAATATAATATGTTGCATTTACTGTTTCTCCTGGTTTTATTGTTCCTACATCAATTTCCTTAGTTTCTCCTTCAAAAAGAGTTATATCATAGTTAGTTTTATATTCCATTAAGTTTGCATATTTTGGTTTTGGAACATTTACTTTTGCATTTGTAACTTCTTTATCTCCTGTATTAGTTATAGCTACTTGCATTTTTACTATTTGTCCTTCTCTTATTACATCTGCTGTTGATGATAACTCTACTTTTAAGTCTGGTCCTTCCCCAGTTGTAATTTTTATTATTGGTGATTCTTTTTCTTCATTCATTCTTGCTATTTCTGATACATTTGTATAATAAACTTTATACAATTCATAACTGCTATTGTTGTAAGTTAAACTTTCTGGTATTTCTATATCGTAGCTAAATTCTATTATTTTTTCTTTTTCCATTTCATAGCTTTCATCTGCAACTATCATGTATGATTTTGCTTGATTTGTAAAACTTTCTGTCCATTCATTTTCTAAATCTTCTAAGCTTGAATTTGCATCTACTTTACTTGAATAATATACTTTATAATTCTCTATTCCTTTTACATTTACTTCTGTTTTTATTGTTGCATCAAATGTTGCTCCTAATTCTTCATTAGAATCTATTTTTTTATTATCTTTCGATGGTAATCTTCCTAATATTTTTATGTCTGTTATTTTGTTTCCATAATTATTTATTACTGTTCCTGTTACTGTTGCTATTTTCTTTTCACTATATGTTTTTACTTCTGCTACTGATGTTTTTTCTGCTGATATAGACATTATTTTTTTGTTATTTCCTGCATAATTTGTTATTGTATTTGCAGTTACTACTCCTGTTGGTGCAATAAAGTTTATTATTGCTTCTTCTTTTCCTTCTTTATTTTTTACTACTTCATTTTCGTTTACATAAGTCATCTCTACTTTGTTTTCATTTGTTGGAGTTAATGGGTCCAAGTCTATATCTGTATTTAATAATATTATTGTTCCTTTGTAGTCTGCTCCTATTGTATATTCTGTTTGTTCTCCTTCTAATTCTACTACTATTACTGATTCATCATTTATTTTTTCTATATTGGCATTTTTTATCTTTAATCCATTGTTCATTACAATGTCTGTTGATTTTAGATTTATATTGCTTATATATGATGGTAATTTTATTCTTAAAGTAGGATTTTTGTATAATGCATTATTTAAATCTGATGTATCTAGTACTACCCTTATTTGCACATTTTCATTTGTTACTACTGTTGATAGACTTTCTGGTGCTATGCTTATCTCTGCTTTATTTGTTAATTCTTCTAATTGTATTTCATTTTTCAAAGCTTGCTCGTTTGTATTTGTTCTTGCTATAGCTTCTGTTTCTATTTTTGTTATTTCCTTCATTTGCTCTTTTGTGTATTCTGTATTTTCTTTAAATGCTTTTGTTATTTCTAATTTCATAGTTCCTTCTGATATTAGTTCTGATGTTTTTATTTTTAATTCTGAAGCTTTTTCTTCTACTATATCTAAAACGTAATCTTTTGTTTGATTATCTAAATAACTTGTTTTTACATTTTCTGTTTCTTCTTCTAATTCGTCTTGCTCATTATTTATTTGCTCATTATTTACTTGCTGGCTATTTATTTGCTCATTTTTTATTACTGCTATAACTTCTCCATCCTTTGTGCTTATTTCTATACTTCCTTCTTCACCTAGCATTTTTTTGAAATTTTCTTCTGATATTCTTATTTGTTTTACATATGTATTGTTTCCACTTAAGTATTTTTCATTTTGATATTCGATTTTGTCATTTTTAATTTCATATTCTATATTTTGATTTAATTTTGTATCATATATGTCTGTTTTATATATTACATCATATTCTGTTTCTTGTTTATTTTCTTTCTTACTATAATTTGCATACATGTATGCTTTACTTAGTTTTTCATTAGTTGTTGCATCAAATTCTGTTATGTTTCCTTTTTCTTCTTCTATACTATAGTTAATTACTCCTTCTATTCCTATTGTAGCTTCTTCTGGGTTATAGGTTTCTAATTCTACTTCTACTTTTATTTCTCCTGTTATCGCTTGCTCATTTGTTTTTCCTTGCTCTATTTCTTCTTCTGTTAATTTTCCTGCTTTTGCTTCTTTAATTTGCTCTTGTATATAATCGTATATTTCTTTTCCTTCATATATAAATGTTATTATGTATTCGTCTTTTCCTTCTCCCCAAGTTATTTTTCCTTCTGCAACATTATTACTTACTTCTATTACTATTTTTCCTTCTTCTTTATTATAAGTATAATTTTCTTTTCCAAATATATTTTCACTTGAGTTTCCTTTCGTTGCTTTTAATGAATTTGAAATAACACTTATCCTTTCTGGTTTTTTACTTTCAAATTCTTCCGTTGGTTCTCCATCTAGCATTTTCTCTGATAATTGATTTTGTGTTTCTTCATCTGTATTTGGAAGTTTTATTTCTGGTACTTCTATTTGTAATTTTGTTTTTGCTATTGGTAATTTATTTTCTTTTATTCCTGTTGTTATTTTACTTTGTACCATAACTCCATATTCGTTATCTTTATGATATGGTATATATTTAGATACTTCTCCTTCTATTTCTATTTCTGGATTAGCTTGCCATCTTATTCTGTTTGTTATTGTTTTTTCTACTTTTTTCTCATCGCCATTTCCATTTATATAATTTCCGTTAAAGTATATTCTTGTATCTTTTGAAAAATAATCATTATCTATTTGAGCATCCTTTTTAAAAGTGATTGGTAAGCTTATTAAAACTTCCTCGCCACTTTTTATTTGTTCTAGATAAATTTTCCCATTCTCTATTTTTTGTATATAATTAGATTCCACTTGGCTACTATCTACTTCAAAGTTTTGATTTCCTAATTCTACTATTCCATTTCTTAGATAGCCACTTTCTTTTACATTTATTTTAATGTATAAATTGCCTCCTGTTGATGTATCAAGTGTTTTCTCATGATCTCCACCCTCTAAGTAACTATTAAATTCTACATTAGAGCTATTTGTTTTGCTATTTTGTGTAGGTAATGTAGTTGATAATGCTATTACTTGTGAACCCACATTTAACAAGTTGCCACTAAGTAATATTACTAGCATAATTATTGATATAATTTTTTTCCTAAGTCTCATAGTAACCTCCTAAATCTTCTTATGAACATAATTGTTCTATAATATCAATTTACCACATTTATTTATTTTTTCAATGGTTATTTTTTCTAATTAAATATAGTAATATGATTTGTGTTTACGGATAGTGTTTTTTGTTTAGAAATATTAAATTTTTGTAACAATTTAGCAATTTTTGTCATAAAACATTATTTGTTTTTTAATTTGTATACATAATGTTAATATGGTAATCTTTATTTTATAAATTATTTTATCTTTTGGTAACATTTTTTCAAGAAGTGAATATATATGAATATAGATAAATTGAATAATAATAAGTATAAAAAATATTCAAATATAGATAAATGAAGTTTTATATTATTGTGTAAATTTTGATTAATATTGAAAGGAGCAAATTTTTTATGGATATTCCCAAAGATATTGATGTTACAAAACTTATGAATATGCTTTCTCAAATGGATAAAAAGCAAGTTGAAGAAGGTTTAAACCAAATTAGTAAAATGCTAAATAATAATGGTAATAATAGCAATTATAATAATAACAACAATGGTAATTATAATAAGAATTACAATAATACCAATAGTAGCTATAATAAGAATTACAATAACAATAATGGTCAAACTTTTAATGGAAGGAGAAATAACTCTTAAATTTTATATTGAGTTATCATAAAATAATGAGTGAAGATATTTCTGATATTATGCAAAAAGTTAATAATATGATACAAAATAATCAAATACCTAATGATTTGAAAAATATGCTTGAACAATTTTCTTCTAATAATAGTTCTAAAAATACTTTTAATGGTGCTTCAAATAACACTTCTAATAATACTGCAAATAACTTATCAAAAGATTCTTCTAGCCAAGATAATATGAACCAAAATTCTTCAGAAATGCCTGATTTTGATATAAATACTATTCTTAAAATGAAATCTATAATGGATAATATGAATAATAATCAGTCTGATCCAAGGTCTAATTTGCTTAGATCTTTAAAGCCATATTTAAGAGAAAGTAGAAAAAATAAGGTTGATGAATATATTAAATTATTTCGCATAGGAAAAATATTTGAAATGATGAATACTTCAGGTGGTGAAAAGAAAAATGATATATAATTATCCTTTTTTTAATTTTCCTCATTCAAGAAATTATTATCCTTATCGTAATTATAATTCTAGTTATGTAAACAATGTGTTGGAATCAAAAAAAGTCTCTCCTTCTGAATCTCAACAAAAAAAGGAGAGAATTTTGAGTGAAAAATCTTCTAATGAAGATAATTCTTTTTTTGAAATTTTTGGATTAAAATTGTATTATGATGATATTCTTTTAATTTGCCTTATTTTCTTTTTGTACAAAGAAGATATTAAAGATAATTATCTAATGTTTGCTTTAGTTTTGTTGCTTCTTACATAATCCATTCTTGCTTTATTATGTAATTTTTAAGCTGACAGCTTTATGTATAAAGCATTCTTTGCATTATATACTTTTTTAGCATAATACATATTTGCAATAATATGTAAACCTTTGGATTAATTATTCTAATATTATTTTATTCTCGTCATTTACATATGCACATGTTTTTATTTCTTCTAATTCATTTTTTTCTATTTCTTTTATTATACTTGCAATACGAATTTGTACTGATTCTATTGATGCTGCTGCGATAATTGCTTCTTTATTTCCCTTTGCACCTGCATGAGCTATACCCCTTAGAATTCCTAGAACTACGATATTTTCACCTGCTAAAACTTCAGCTCCTGCATTGACATCTCCTAGAACTACTAAACTTCCTTCAAATTCTATTTTTTGTCCTGATCTTAAAGAACCTCTATGAAATTTGGTTTCAGATGTTGCAATTTCTTTACTAAATGTTTTCTTAATTCCATGTAATCCTAATATTTTAGGTGTATCAAAACTTACTTCTACAGAAATTATTCCTTGTATAACTTCTTGAATCTGTTCCATTTCTTTATTCTTAAAAACTTTACCTGTTACTAAAATAGGAGTTTTATCATCTTTATATAATTTTTTTAATTCTGATACTTTTTTCTTTAATTCTTGCAAAATTTCCTTTTGTTCCCCTTTTTCATCTACATTGATTATTACTTGATCTTTTTTGGTTTGGACACTAATACAATTTTTCATTTTTTTCCCTTATAATATATTTATAATCCTTATTTAAAATAATAGATTTTATAAATATACCCTTTCTTTTATAATATTTATATTATTTCTCTTATAATATTTATTTTGTTTCTTATATACTGTTTATTTTATTTTTCGCATAATTATTTATCTTTTTTAACTTATAATGCTTATCTTGTTTCTCATATACTGTTTATTTTATTTTTCGCATAATTATTTATCTTTTTTAACTTATACTGTTTACCTTGTTTCTCCTGTGCTTGGAATTGCTGTTGTATCTTCTTTTACATTCTTTGCATCTGTTCCAAAGTATGATTTTATAATTTCTTTTGCAACAGGTGCTACATTTCCTCCTGCTCCTGCATTTTCTATTAATACTACTACTGCAATTTCTGGGTTATCATATGGAGCAAATCCAGCAAACCATCCGTTTACTCTTCCTTTTGTACTTGTTTCTGCTGAACCAGTTTTACCTGCAATATCAATTCCTAAATCTGAGAAAATATAATATGCAGTTCCACCACTTTCACTAGTAACACCTTTCATTCCTTTTCTTACGATTTCTAATGTGTTTTTGCTAATATCTAAATCTTTTAATTCTTTTGGAGTTTCATTTCCTAATTTTTTATCTATTTTTTCTGTAATTTCTTGTTTATTTATTTCATTTCCATCAATATCTGTAATTGATTTTATTAAAGTAACATCTACTTCTTTTCCTCCATTTGCTATCATACTTATATATTTTGCTATTTGAATAGGTGTATATTCATTGTAGCTTTGCCCTATTACAGCAGATAGTGTATCACCAAATTGCCAGTCTTGTCCAGTTTGCTTTTTACAATATTCTTCTAAATCTACTATTCCTTTTCCTTCTCCGTATAGTTCTATTCCAGTTTTTGAACCTAATCCATAAATTTTTGCATATTTTATTACTGGTGAAATTCCCATTCTATAGCCCATTTCATAGAAAAAGTAATTACAAGATTTTTGAATTGCTTGCTTTATACTTAAAGGTCCATGTCCATATCCATATTGTGTATAATACCAGCATGCTGGATGATAACCTCTAGGGTATTTTCCTATGTCATTTACTGTTTCATTTTCTGTAACTGTTTTTGTTTCTAATGCTGCTGTGGCTACTACCATTTTAAATATTGATCCAGGTGCATATGACCCTGTAATTGCTCTATTATATAAGTTACTTCCTTTATTATATTCTTCTAGCTTTTCTTCTGTAATTCCTGTGATGTATAACTCTGGCTCATAGTCTGGGTAGCTTGCTAATGCTAGAACTTCACCAGTATTTACATCCATTACAATTACTGCTCCACCATCTGCATTATATTTTTTTCCATATTCACCTTTTTTAATTTTTTCTACATTCTTTTTTAGTGCATCTTCTACCACTTTTTGTAGATTTGCATCAATTGTTAATGTAACATTATTTCCTGCTATTGCTTCTTTTGTAATATATTCTCCTGTAATTGTTCCATCTACTGCCATATCTAGTTGCTTTATGCCATCTTGTCCTTTTAGGTATTCTTCTAAAGTTGCTTCTATTCCAGTTTTTCCTATTATATCATTTATATTGTAAGTATCTTTTCTAGTTTCGTATTCTTCTTCAGATATTGCACCTACCTGTCCTAAAACATGTGATGCTAAGCTTCCATATGGATATACAACAACTGGCTCTGTAACTACACCAGCTCCTGGGAAATAACTACTTTGCTCTCTTATTTCATTTACACTTAAACTACTAATATTTTTTGATATAGTTACTGGTTTGATATTTCCAAATCCATTTCTGCTTGTTTCATATCTTACTACCATAATTTTTCTGGCTTTTTCTGGGTTTTCCTCTTGTATATCATATTTTTGTTTTAAGAAGTTAAAAACTTCTTCTGCTGTTATATTTTCATCTATTCCATTATTTACTTTCCATTTTTTTTGACTTTCTTCATCCTTTATTGTAAACTCATATGGTTTTACTTTTATTGGTAAATTATCTATACATTTATCTCCATTTTTTTCTAATAATTCTACTAATTTTAATATTGTTTGATTGAAGGTTTGGTTGTCCATTTTTGTTTTATATAATTCTAGACTATATCCTATTTTTGTAGTAACAAGCTTGTTTCCATTTGCATCTGTTACATCACCTCTTGCAGCTTTTAAAGTAGATTCTCTGGTAAGTCTAGTATTAGATGTTTGCCTATATTCTTCTCCATGTACTATTTGTAGATTAAATAATTGAAATAGCAAGATTATTCCGATTATGTATACTAACATTATTATAATATTGTATCTTATCTTTTCATTTCTTGCTTTTTTATTTTTCAATTTTTTCTCCTTTCAATTTATTACTTAAAAATCTATTTTTAAATTTTATGTTACCTATAAATAACGTGTTAAAATTGTATTTCCTTTAAATATAGTTTCTATTTTTTGTCCTAATTTTTGAATTATTGGATATAGAATAATTACTAAAATTGTATTAAAGAATATTTCTACTAATAATATTTTAAAAAATGGAATTATTTCTATAATTGTTCCCCATTTTATTATTTGAAACATATACATTCCTATTTCATATACAGCAGTACATACTGCTGTTATACTCATAATTGTAATACGGCTATCTTTTGAAAAGCTTTTGTCTATATATTCTGCAATCATTCCAATTATTCCAAGCATTATTCCAGACGGACCAATTGTTTTTCCTATAAGTATGTCAATGTAAATTCCAAAAATTGCTCCAAAAACTAATCCTAATTTCTTACCTATGAATAAACCTATAAATATAACAAATATAATAAACAAGTTTGGCATTATTCCAGCAATAGTAAACCAAGTAAAAAAATTAGCTTGCAAAAAATAAATTATAAAAAATGTAATTATAATTCCTATAATCACTAGAATTTTTTTCACTTGCTCACCTTCCTTATGTTTTTTATTTATTACTGCATCCTTTATTCTGCTCTTTTCTATTATTTTTTTATCGATTTATGATTATTTAACTTTTTTCGTTTACTATAATTTAATTATGTTTATTATTCTTCATTATTTGTAATAACTAATACTGTTTCTAATTTACCAAAATCAACAGCTGTTTGTATATATGCGTACCTATCTATAATATTTTTTGTATTTACTATTTGTTTTATTGTTCCTATACGTATACCTTTTGGATAAATACCACCTAAACCAGATGTCTCAAGTGTATCATTTTCCATTAATGTAGCATCTGTTGGAATATATGTGGCCCTTAATGTTGTATTGTTTTCCAAGGTTCCACTAACTACTACTGTTTCTCTAGAACTTGTTATTACACTACTAACAGATGTAGCTGTATCTATGATAGTTTGAACTTTTGCAGTTTTATCAGTAGTAGAAATAACATATCCAACTAAACCTTGGTCTGCAATTACTGTCATATTAGGTTTAATTCCATCTTTTTCTCCTACATTTATTATTATAGTTTTTGTATAATTTTGAATATCTTTATTTATAATATATGCTGGTATTGTTTTGTATTCTGAATATTTATCTTTTAAGTTTACATATTCCTTTAAAGTTTCATTTTCTGATTTTATAATTTCTAATTCTCTTAATGATTTTTCTAGTTCACTATTTTTCTTTTTTAAATCTTCATTTTCAGCTTTCAATGTATCTATATTTGTAAAGAAACTTTCATTTCCCTCTATTTTATTTTTCAAGTATACAAAACCATTTTGAATTGGCATTACAATACTAGTAAAGATATTCTCTATATACGATATACCTTTTATGTCAACATTAGATACTATTACTATTACTATTAAAATGATAATTGTAATAACAACTCCAATTATACCTGTTTTTTTATTTTTATACATTGCACGCTCCTATTTTAAAACATTATCTTTTTACCAAGTTTATAATTTTATTTATGATAACTCAATTTTAAAATATTATCTTTTTCTTGAATTCATAAGTACGACTTTTAATTTTTCTATATCTTCTAGTGCTTTTTCTGCTCCTTGAGCAACACACTCTAATGGTTTTTCTGCTATGTATACTGGCATATCCGTTCTTTCTGATAATAGCTGATCAAAGTTTTTAAGTAATGAACCCCCTCCTGTTAGTACTATTCCCTTTTCCATTATGTCTGATGCAAGTTCTGGTGGTGTTCTTTCTAGTGTTTGTTTAATTACATCTATGATTTTTTCTACTGATTCAGATATTGCTTCTTGTATTTGTGTAGAAGTTATTTCTATTGTTTCTGGGAATCCGTTTCCTAAATTTCTTCCTCTTATTTTGTCTACTTCTTCTGCCATTAATGGTTTAGCACATCCTATTGATATTTTTATTTGCTCTGCCATATTTTCACCTATTGCTAAATTCATTTCTCTCTTTACATAATTTACTATATCTTGATTTAGCTTGTCTCCACCTATTCTAAGGGAATTGCTAACAACTATTCCGCCTAATGATATTATGGCAACTTCTGTTGTTCCTCCTCCGATGTCAACAATTATGTTACCTGCTGGTTCTGCAACATCTAATCCTGCACCTATTGCTGCTGCCATTGGTTCTTCTATTAAGTAAACTTCTTTTGCACCTGCTTGTAATATAGATTCTTCTACAGCTCTTTTTTCCACTTCAGTAATTCCAGATGGAACTCCAACTACAACTCTAGGTCTTCCAGCATTATATCTTTTGCATACTTTTTGTAGCATTGTTTTTATCATAAGACCAGTTGCAGTATAATCTGCAATTACTCCTTCTTTCATTGGTCTTATTGCATTTATATTTTCTGGTGTTCTTCCTAACATCTCTTTTGCTTCATTTCCTGTAGCCAAAATTTCTCCTGTTCCTTTTTCAATTGCAATTACAGATGGTTCATTTAATACTATTCCTTTTCCTTTTACTGTAATAATTATATTAGCTGTACCTAAGTCAACTCCTATATCTTTTGAATTCCATCCTAATAAGTTCATATTGTTCTTCCTTTCTTTAATAAATATGATTTTATACTTGTATATTCATTATATCCAATTATTATGTGGTCTAATAATTGAATATTTAATAAATTTCCTGCTTCTTCTATTCTTTTTGTAAAGTCTATATCTTGTTTGCTTGGTATTGAGTTTCCACTAGGATGATTATGCAATAATATGATTTTATTTAACCCTCTTTTTATTGCTTCTGTGAAAATATCTTTTATATCAATATTTGCAGAGTTAGTTTTTCCTAATGCTATAGTTTGTATTTTTATAATTACGTTTTGGGAATTTAATACTACAACTTTCACTATTTCCCTTTTTTCTAATTTTAATTCATTCATTACTAAATTAACTATATCTTGTGGAGATTTTATTTTTATTTTTTGATTATCAATTGGTCTAGAAATTCTTTTTGCTAGCTCACAAACAGCTTTTATTTGTAGTGCTTTTACTTTTCCTATTCCATTTATTTTGGTAAGTTCTTCTATAGTAATATCTTGCAAAAAACTTAATGTGTCTTTACTATATTCTTTTCCTAGCGAAAGTATTTTTTGTGCTAACGTAACTGAACTTTCGTCTTTCGTTCCATTTTTTATAATTATCGCTAGTAATTCTGCATTGGAAAGTACACTTTCTCCGTACATTTCCATTTTTTCATAAGGTCTCTCTGAAATTGGGAGCTCTTTCATTTTAATTGACATGTTTTTTCATTCCTTTCTATTTTAGCCCCCAAATAAATATCTTTTGAATTAAATAAAGTATGAGTTTAAATAAATTTAAATTCTTTTATATCTTTTTATAAATAAAAATGGCTAATACAATTCCTACAATACTTGCAATATTGATTTTGAACATTAATCCAAATGTTAATTTAATAACACTTAAGTCTAATTCTACTGGAGTTGTTAATCCAAATTCTTTTCCATATGATAGCCATGATAAGAAGTCAACTTGAGATGCTAATTCCCCTATTAAACCTCCTACTACTATTCCAGATAAAAGGAATAAAATTAGTATCCATATATTTTTTTCTCTTACTGCCATTTTTTCTTCCTCCTTAGTATCTTCTTCTATTTTTCCATATGCTAGTATTATATATTCAAATACTATTTTTTTCAAGATAATTATTACATTTTTAATATAAAAGTGTTTTCTTTTTTATTTTTTTGTGTTATATTTATAAACACAAAAAATTTTCCATATTTTGTTGGTTTCATTTATGGATTTATAGTAGTATAATATTATTAAAGATAAGTATATTTTGGAGGACTTTTAATGAAATTTGAAAAACTTAGTGATAATAAAATAAGAATTATTTTAACTATTCAAGATTTAGCAGAAAAGAATATTGATTTTCAATCTTTTATGTCTAATAATATTGAATCTCAAGATATTTTACTGGATATGTTAGAAGAAGCTAAAAAGGAAACTGGCTTTGATGCTGAAAATTCAAATTTAAAAATTGAAGCTTTAGCTTTAGCAGATACTAATTTTATTTTTACAATTACAAAAATTACTCCAGAAACTGATAAGAATAAAGTTTTAAAAAGAAAAATTATGATAAAAAGAAAATGTATGAATCCTTCTACTACACAAGCTATTTACATATTTCATTCTTTTGAGGATTTTTGCAGTTTGTTAAAATTTTTAAGTCAAAGAAATTTAATGATGTATAGTAATGCAATTGCTGATAATATTGAGCTTTATAGTTATAAGAATAATTATTATTTACTTATGAATGATATTCATTCAGTAGTTATTGATAAAATCAAATTTTACACTTGCATAACAGAATTTGCAAGATGTATCACTAATTCAAAAGTTTTTGCAAGTAAGCTAAAAGAATGTGGCACTTTAGTTATGAAAAACAATGCTTTGGAAATTGGGTTTGAAAATTTCGTAAAGAAAACTTCGTGAAAATCTAAAAAATATAATATATTTCATAAAGAAAACTTCGTAAGTACTTTATAAAAATTTCATAAAATAAAGTATAATACAATATAAAATGAACAATATATGTTTTGTGTAGTGTCGCGTAGCGTTCAAACGAAACGAAGTGAAGTGCGCTTGGAGCAACCATCATATATTGAAAAAAGATGTAGATATTCTACATCTTTTTTCATAAAAGGTTTGCGACAACAAGACACAAGCAAAACATATATTGTTCATTTATTATTAAATATATTATTTTAAATAACATTTTAAATAACATTATTTTTTAGCAAATTTTTAGTATACATAATTTTGAGGATTTAATAATACTCCATTTTTTCTTACTTCAAAGTGTAAATGTGGACCAGTTACATGACCTGTAGTTCCAACTTTTGCAATTACTTGACCTTGAGTTACTGTCTGACCTGTTGAAACACTTAATACACTACAATGTGCATATAATGTTTCAACACCATTTCCGTGTGAAATACGTACCATATTTCCATATGAGCCACTATAGCCTGCTGCTATTACTGTTCCACCTGCTGCTGCTTTTATTGGTGTTCCAGTAGATGTTGCAATATCTAATCCTCTATGTGCTGCACTACGAATACTTTCTCTACTTCCAAATCTTGATGTTATTATTCCTGAAATTGGTTTTATAAAAGATATACCTATATCAACTTTTTGACTTGATGTTCCTGAAACTGACCCTGATGATGCTGTTGCAACATATACAACTTTAGGTCTTGCTTCATATAGTTTAGAAACGCAAGTTTCTACTGATGTGAATTTTTTTGTTTCTGTATCATATTTTTCTACAATTCCAAGATCATTTTTATTCATACTGTCTTTACTTTTTAATTTTTTTATTACACTTTCAGCTTCTTCAAATGTAGCTACGTAATACTTTTCCTTTTTTTCATCTGTAATTGCATAATATTTATAGTATTGTGTACCATTTTCAGTAACTTTTGCATATATTTCATCATCATTAAATTCATAATCTTTTTTTAGTAAGCAAAGTGTATATTGTGGTAGAGAATCAATTTGTCTAAAAGCGATTCCATCTTCTGATTCTCCTTCCATATATTGATTAATTCTATTTTGTAATTTGCTTTTATCTGCTGTATATCCAATTACTTCTCCATTCAAACTAACTGCATAAGTTGGTTTATAGCAAATGGCAACTGCACTACAAATAAGAAAAATAGATATAATTGTTAATATAATAACTTTTATAGATGTTCTAAAGAACATAAAAAATCTTTTTATAGTACTAATTTTAAACACTCCTATCTTTTTTTACTTCTGTTATATTTTACATCAATTAAATATTTTTTACAATAGATTTTGATTAATTTTTTGCTTTAAAAATTTCCGCTTCTTTTTATTTCCGTAGTACTGGGCAGTTTGACTGTTTTTATTTTTTTGATATTTTATAATTATTTTTATGTAGTTATTTTGGTGGCATTTTTATATTTTTTTAATCTATAACTTCTAATCCTGCAAATTTTGCCATTAATCTTTTATGTCCAGATTTATCAAATTGTATATCTACCTTATAATCATCATCTTCTGCTTCAATCTTTTGGATTGTGCCTTCTCCAAATTTCTTGTGATAAATTCTAGTTCCTTCTTTGTATTTGTTAATATCAAATTCATTTTGCACTTTCTTCTGACCTAATGAATTTAAGAAGCTTTCTGCTGTTCTAAATTGATAATTACTTGCAGCTACTTTTGGTTTAATAGGTATATTATCTTCATTTCCAATTTTATAAGTTTTAACTTTTCCGCCTGCATCACTTCCAAAATAATTATTTCCGTATGACTTTGAATATTCCCAACTATATGAAGAATCTTCAAAATCATCCTCTTTACTATTTGTAAAGCTTCCTTCTAACAAGTTTTCTGGTATTTCTTTTACAAATCTTGAAATTGCATTATAACTAGTAGAACCAAATATCGTTCTATGTTTGCTACAAGTTAAATATAAAAATTGCTTTGCTCTTGTAATTCCTACATAAAATAATCGTCTTTCTTCTTCTAATTCTTTAGGCTCTCCTATTGATTTATATCCAGGAAAAATTCCTTCTTCCATTCCTACTAAGAATACTACCGGGTATTCCAAGCCTTTTGCGCTATGAAGTGTCATTAATGTAACTGAATTATCTTCATCTTGCATTTCATCAACATCACTAGAAAGTGTAATGCTCTCTAAGAATTCTGCTAAACTATTATCTGCTGATTCTTCTTCAAATTCCATTGCTACTGTTAAAAACTCTTCTAAGTTTTCTATTCTTGACTCTGCTTCTACAGTATTTTCATTTTCTAAGGCTTTTGTATAGCCAGATTTTCTTAAAACTTCTTTTAATAATTCAGATATTGTAAGTTCTTCTTTTTTTACTCTCATTTCTTCAATGAAATTTACAAATCCTTGTGCAGTTTCTTTTATTCTGCTAAGTCCATATTGATCAGTATTTTTAATTATTTCATACATAGATAATCCTGTTTTGTCCGATATTTCTTGTATATTATCTAAACTTGTCTTTCCAATACCACGTTTTGGCTCATTTATAATTCTTTTTAATGATAAATTATCGGATGTATTATGTATTAGTCTTAAATATGCTATTGCATCTTTAATTTCTTTTCTTTCGTAGAATTTTACTCCTCCTACTACTTTATATGCAATGTCTTCTCTTCTTAATATATCTTCAATTGCTCTTGATTGTGCATTCATACGATATAAAATTACAAAATCTTTTAACTTGAAATATTCCTCTGTTTTTAAATGATTTATTTGTTCTACTATATATCTTCCTTCGTCATACTCATCTTCTGCTTGATATAAATTTGGAAGATTTCCTTCTTCATTTTCAGTCCATAATTTTTTTTCATATTTATTTTCATTATGTTTTATAACACTATTTGCAACTTTTAGAATATTTCCTGTGCAACGATAATTTTGCTCTAACTTAATAATTTTAGTTCCAGGAAAGTCTTTTTCAAAGTTCAAAATGTTAGTAATATCAGCTCCTCTAAAGCTATATATTCCTTGGTCATTATCACCTACTACTGTAATATTTCCATAACGTGATGCAAGTATTGATACAAGTGTGAATTGTGCTTTGTTAGTATCTTGATATTCATCTACTAATACATACCTAAATTTTTCTGTATAATATTCAAGTACATCTGGGTTATTAGTTAAAATATCAATTGTATAATTTATTATATCATCAAAATCTATAGCATTATTTTCTCTTAATCTTTTTTGATATAATTCATATACTTGTCCTATCTTTTCTTTACGATATTCTCCTGAATATTTAGTTTGATATGCTTTTGGTGTTAACATTTCATTTTTTGCATTACTTATTTCAGATAAGACACTTCTATCTGTAAACATTTTATCATCTATATTTAATGTTTTTAAGCACTCTTTTACTACAGTTCTCTGGTCTGATGTATCAAATATTAAAAATGATGTATCAAAACCTATTCTATCAATATATCTTCTTAAAATTTTTACACAAATAGAGTGAAATGTTCCCATCCACATATCCATAGCTACTGGTCCAACAATTTTTTCTACCCTTTGTTTCATTTCACTTGCTGCTTTATTTGTAAATGTGATTGCTAAAATATTCCATGGGCTTACATTTTTTTCTGAAATTAAGTATGCTATTTTATGTGTTAATACTTTTGTTTTTCCACTTCCTGCTCCTGCTATTACTAAGCATGGTCCATCTGTATTAAGTACCGCTTCTTTTTGTCTATCATTTAATTCTTCTAATAAATCTTGCATTTTCATCTTCCTTTTCTATTGTTCTTTTCATCTATTTATATTTCTATTTATTTATATTTATATTTTTTATGTTTCTATTTTTTAGTTGTATCATCTTTATGTCTTATAGCTACATTTTATAGTTTTATGTTTACTTGTCTTTATTTTATGTTAAGTGCTGTTTACGCTGATTTTTAAGCTATTGACCTTTATGATTACTCTCTTCTAGCAATTTATTTTTAATTATTTCTAAACATGTATAAATTTCTTTTGCACATTCCTCATATACTTTCTTGTTATAACCCCAAGGATCTGAAATATCAAAATTATTACCTTCTTTTGAAAATCCTGCATATTCTTTTATAGTATATACTTTATCTTTAATATTTGGATATTCTTGTATAACAGCTAATTTATGAGATCTTGTTGCACATAATATTAAATCCATTTTTTCTATCTCAGAATCTTGTATGTTTGTAGCTCGATGTTTAGTTAAATCAATATTATAATCTTTCATTACTTCTATTGCATCTTGTGTTGGAATATCGCCTGTATCTGCATATATTCCTGCTGAACACACTTCTATATTTTCTTCTCCTTCTAGCATCTTTTTAAGCATTGCTTCAGCCATTGCACTTCTGCAAATATTTCCTGTGCAAATAAACATTATTTTCACTACTTTTTCCTCCGTTTTTTACCATACTATAAGCATTTCTTATTGTATCATACATATAATTTTTGCACAATTAAATATTAAAATTTTTGTATTAAATTTTTAACTTTCTTATGCTTATGATAAAAAATAAGAAGGTAACTAATTGAGATTAATATTTTTCTCTCGATAATGTTACCATCTAATTATAAAATTTTTTAAATTATAAAATTTTTTAAATTATAAAAAATTAATTTATTTTTCTTGATCTTCTACTAATTTATTTACATTTATTGTAGGTAGTATTAATGGGTATATATTTGCATTAGCTGTATATGTAGAAACTATTGATCTTATATATGGATATAATATTGCAATTGCATTTTTTGCAAATTTTTCAGGTGATTCTCCCTCGCATTTAAAATACCCTGTTAACTTAATTGTCATTTCAAATGGATAATTGTTTTGTTTTGAATCTTTAAATATTTCTGTATTCAACAATATGCTCATATTTTGTCCTTGAACTTTAATTGTTGGCACAATTGATAAATTTATAGGAATCTTATCACCGTTATCTTTAAAATCGTCATTATTTTTTAATTCTATTTCATTAACTCTATATTCTAAAAATTGTAATACACTATTATAATCCTTCATACTATGCTACCATCACTTCCTTTTTTTCATCTATGCATAAATTTCTATCTTTTTTATTATGGCTTGTACCACCAATATGTATATATATATTATATTGTGGTTCATAATAATATTTTTCATTAATCTCATAATCTTCAACTAATTTAGATAAACTCTTAAAATACTCTTTTTCATCTTCTTCCTCAATTTCTTTTATTGCATTTCTTATGACTTCATCAGGTATTTTATTTATCTTTTCAATTAGTTTATTTATCATATTAGGATCATTTATCATTATATTTTCCTCCTATTAGCTATAATTAATTTATATATTTTCTTAACTTCAGGATTTTTACAATCATACTCAACTTTTTGGATAATTGCATCTTGATTTTTTACACAAATTTGCTTTTGTACCCCTACAAAAAAGTCTCCCTTATTTTTAATATGTTTATTAAAAATATTTTTAGGATATAAAGCATAAACAACATCAAAATCAGAAATCAATTTAATTCCAATCATATCTTCTATTTTTTCTATAACTCTAATTAATTTTATATCTCCATTTTCTTCTATATCTTTTTGCTTATATTCTGGGTATAGTTTCTTTACTCTTTTCAGAATATTTTTAAATGCCATGTATCCTAATCCAGAATTAAGATCTAATACTTTAAAATTTTCTACATCTATTTTAACCATTATTATTCCACTATTTGAACATAATTTATCATAAGTAATATCTATATCTTTAATGTTACAATAGTTCCATTCAACTGCATAATATAAGTCTTCATAAAAATATATTCCTTTTCCTAGCCAATGTTCTTTTTTAGATGTTGAAACAGATGGTATAAAACCATTTTCTAAAATGTTCGCAATGTTATCTTTTTTAGTTCCATGATATCCTTTTATAGTTTCTACATTCATTACTTTACCTCTAGTACATTCATATTGTTTCTTTTTCTATAAAATTTTATACTAAGAATATGTAAAAATCAAGGAAATAATTTCGACAGCATTCGACAAAAATATTATAAATTATTTATATTACAAATCTATTACTATTAAATTATTTTTTTGTAATATATTCACATTATATCATCATTTTATGTAAAATTCAATATTTTCATAGTTTTACTTTTATAATTTATTCTATATCAATTCACCAATTATCCAATACTCATTGCTAAAATTCCTATTAATAAGCCGGCTATATTTCCTATTGCTGTCATTCTTCCATGATACAAACTATTTGATTCTGGTATAAGTTCACCTGAAACAATATAAATCATTGCACCTGCTGCGAAAGCTAAACACATTGCAATTACACTTTGTGAAATTCCACCAATAAGTGCTCCAAAAAATGCTCCTATTCCTGTTGTAACTCCTGATAAAACTACATAAAAGATTACCTTACTAGTTTTCATTCCTCCATTTTTCATTGGAACTGACATGCTTATTCCTTCTGGTATATCATGAAGACATATTGCAATTGCAAGTGATAACCCTAATTTTAAAGATGCACCAAACCCAGAACCAATAGCTAAACCTTCTGGAAAATTATGAAGTGCTAAACCGATGCTTACAATTATACCTGTTTTTAATAAACTATTACTATTTAAGCTTCTTTTATTACTAAATTTCTTATCAACTATAAGGTCGCAGAAAATCATTGAAATTATTCCTAATATTATTCCTAAAAATACTGTAGGAAGTGTTGTTAACTCAAAGGCTTCTGGTAAAAGGTCAAAACATACTATTGCAAGCATAAGTCCTGACGCAAAGGCTAAAATAAAACTTAAAAATTTTTGAGATGGATTTTTAAGTTTTGCACCTAATATTCCTCCTATTGTTGTTCCAAAGGTTCCAAAAAACAAACCAATTAAAGTTGCTTTTAATATTTCGTTCAAATCAAATTTTCCCTATAATATACTTCAAAATTTAATTTTTATAATTTTACAAGTATATCCTTTCTTTATATTGTTTTTATGTAGATTAAATTATGCATAAAAGCAAGAAATATTTTATATATTCCTTGCTTTTATTATAATTATATTTATGAATTATCAAAAAATGATTATTTTGATGTTAGTTTTTTGGCTATTGTATCTATAAATAATTCATATGGATTTAAATGAATTAAAGAGGATGTATTATTTACTCCTTTAACATCTTTAAGTTCTTCTTGTAACTTTTCTATAAAATCAGTTTTTACTATGTAATATGCCCTGAAAGGATTATTTTGTTCATATTGCTCTATTAAATTTTCTTTGCCAGAAAACTTTTCTTTTGTTTCATCTAATACTTCTTCTTTTGAAACATATTGAATTTCAGCTTTATCATCTATATTTTTTATAACTTCTTCTATATTTTTTAATTCCTCATTTGTTATATCATCACTTAAAAATATTTTAAAATTCCCTAATTGTTCTTTCATATTATTATAATTTATAAATACGGCTACATTTAATATTATTACAATTGCTAATATTGTTGAAATAAAAATAAGTAATATCTTTTTTACATTTATTTTTTTATTTATTTTTTTCAAGTAATCAATTTCTTTTTCTTGTTCTTCTTGCTCCTGCATATCTTCTATATCTTGTTTTATTTCCTTTAATCTTTTTTTGCAATTTTCGCAAGTCTCTATGTGCTTTTTTACAAATTCTTCTGTTGATTTGTGTAAAACTCCATCTTCGTAATTTAATAATAAATCTTGTACAATTTCACATTCATTTTCTTTATTCATATTTAATTCCCTTTGTATAATATAAGTCTAAAATTTAATATATTATACTTACCTTTCTTTATTAATTATTTTTATTTTTTAATCTTTTATTTTTTATTTTGTTATTTTAGTTTTTCTTTGCCTCTATAATATGTAACTCTCGCCCAATTAGGCGTTTTCCCCAATATTTCTGCGATTTCAATAAAGCTTAAATTTCCCATTAATCTTAAATACATAACATCTTTAGTTTTTTCATCTAACTTTTGGATATCTTTAAATATTTGTAATTTTTCATCTTTCTCTATTATGGTATCTTCCATATTGTTTTCATCTTCTAAATTTTCTAAGTCTTCCCATTGAACTTTATTTTTCTTTTTTGCTTCTTTATACCATAAAAATTTTGCTATTTGACAAAGCCACACAGATACTTTGCAATTGCCTTTAAATTTATTTATTTTTTCTACTGCTACTGCAAAAGTTTCGCTTGTTATTTCTTCAGATAAATCCTGATTTCCATTAGTTAAATATAATAGGTATTTGTAGACTGTTTTAGAATGTTGTTTATAAACTTCTTCTATATTTTCCATTTTTTTACCTCTTCTATCTATATGTGTCATTTTTTCTAATTTCATTACAAATTTTTATAATTATTTTTTATATAGCTTTTTATAATAATCTTATTTTATTTTTTAAGCAAATTTTTTATATAACTTTTTATTGATTATTACAATAAAAAAGTATGTGTACTTTAAATTTTATACACATACTTTTTTTATTTTATTCTTCTTCACTACCTTTTAATTTTTCAGCAGTATCTGCTGTAATTAAGCTATCAATCATTTCATCTAAGTCTCCGTTTAAGAAGTTTTCCATTTGATAAATTGAAAGTCCAATTCTATGGTCTGTAATACGACCTTGTGGATAGTTATATGTTCTTATTTTTTCGCTTCTATCTCCACTTCCAACTTGGCTTTTTCTAGCATTAGCTACTTCTGCATCTTGTTTTTGTTTTTGTTCTTCATATAATTTAGAACGAAGCAATCTCATTGCATAATCTCTATTTTGGAATTGTGATCTTTCTGTTTGACATTCTGCAACTGTTCCTGTAGGAACGTGAATTAAACGTACAGCAGATGAGGTTTTGTTTATGTGTTGTCCTCCTGCACCAGATGCTCTATATACTTCCATTTTAATATCTGCTGGATTTATATCAACTTCTACATCTTCTACTTCTGGTAAAACAACTACTGTTGCTGTTGATGTATGTATTCTTCCACTTGCTTCTGTATCTGGTACTCTTTGTACACGATGTACTCCACTTTCAAATTTTAATCTGCTATATGCACCTTTTCCTGTAATCATAAATGAAACTTCCTTGTAGCCTCCAAGACCTGTTTCATTTTCATTTAATATTTCTAATTTCCAATGCTTTTTCTCTGCATACATAGAATACATTCTAAATAAAGTACCTGCAAATAATGCTGCTTCATCTCCTCCAGCACCACCACGAATTTCACATATAACGTTTTTGTCATCATTAGGGTCTTTTGGAATAAGTAATATTTTTATTTCTTCTTCTAATTTTGGTAATTTTTCTTTATTTTCTGCTATTTCAAGCTCTGCTAATTCTTTCATTTCTGGATCATTTAGCATTTCCTTTGCATCCTCAATTGCTTGATTTGCTTTTTTATATTCTTTATATTTTAAAACTACTGGCTCAATTTCAGCATGCTCTTTCATAAGCTTTTTCCATTCATCTTGTTTTGCAATTGTTTCTGGATCACTAATTTTTTTGGTAACCTCTTCATATCGCTTTTCTACCTCATCTAATTTTTGAAACATTATCTTTTCTCCTTGAATTTAATTTTAACATTAGTATTATAACTCAAATTTTCCTAAATTTCAAGTATTACCTGTATTTTATAATTCTACCCAATTATAGTCAATTTTTTCTTTTTCTAAAATTTCTTTTTCTCTATTATGACATGTAAATAAAATAACTTGATGATCTTTACACTCATTTGATAAAAATAGTAATATATTTTTTAATCTTTCATCATCATAATATGCAAAAGCTTCATCTAAAATAATTGGCATTTTTTCTTTTGATATTTCATCTAACATTGATAATCTTAATGATAAATATAATTGATCAATTGTTCCTGTACTTAAAAGCTCTACTGAAATATATTCACCATTTTCTGTCTCAACTACTAATCCTTTTTCTTGATTTATTGATACTTTTTTATATTTTCCATTTGATATTTTTTGTGCAATATTAGATAAGTTTTGGGTAAATTTTGGAGTTACATTATTTTTCATTTTTTCATAAGCTTTTTCTATAAGTTCTTTTGTAATTTGGAAATATTTATTTTTTTCTTCTAATAAAGATAATTTTTCATCAATATCTTCTTTTTCTTCTTTTAATGAAATAATTTCTTCTGTTTTTTCTAAAATATTTTTTTCATCATATTGTATATGATTTAATTCTAAATTAAGTTCCATTATTTTTTTATTAGATTTTTCTATTTCTTCTTCTATTTTTTGCTGATCTTCTATTAAAAATAATTTATCATAATCATCATAATTATTATCATAATAATTATTTTTATATTTATTTTTTAATTCTTGTTTTTTTATTTCTATTTTATTTATTATTTTTTCTTTTTCTAATTGTATTTCATCTTGTAATTTTTGAATTTCTGTTTCTAATAAATTTATTTGACTATTAAATCCTGTAATTTCTTTTTTTGTATTTTCTTCTTCGTTTTGTATTTTATTTTTTATTTTTATTTTTTTATTTTTATTTATTAAAAAATATATTAAAAATTCAATTGGAATAAAAATTAATAAAATATATTTTAATATTTTTATTGGATTAAAAATATAATTAAAAATATTTAAAATAATTATTAAAATAAAAATAATTAAAAATATATTTTTTTCTTTTTTAGAATTTTTAATTTCATCTTTTATTTTATTTTTATTTTCTAATTTATTTTGTAAATTTTTTAAATTATTATTTAAATTATTTTTTTCATCTTTTATTTTTTTAATTTTTTCTTCATTATCATTTTTTATTTTTATTTTTAAATTATTTTTTTCTAATTCTATATTTTTTTCTTTTATTATTTTTTCTATTTCACGAATTAAATTATTTTTATTTTTTTCTTGTTCTAAATTTTTCATTATCATAGATTTTTCTTCTTGTAAATTTTCTTTTCCTTCTAAGAAATCTTTTTCTGTCTTTAAGGCAATGTCTAGTTCATTTCTTCTTTTTTGTAGTATATTTATTGGTCTATCTTGTGTACGATTGGTTCCAACCTCTTCTAATTGTCTCTTGTTTAACCTATCTAATACCCTTTGGAATGATAGTGTCTCATCTCCAGTATTCCCTAGGTTTGCCATTCTCTGTACCAACTCATTTTGACTAGATTTATCTAATATTACCTCTTTTTGTGCACTCATTATGGTAGAAATATAGGTCTGTTCATTCACTCCGGTCTGTTCTGTGAAAAATTGATTGCCATCCTTTTTGTCAATTTTAAATTTATCAGAAATGTCTTCCAAATTTTCATTAAATATTTTCGGATTCTTTTTATGTAAATCTCTGTAGACTTCAAATTCGTCTTCATTATTTAATTGATATTTTATTTTTCCTGAAAAATTTTCTCCTTCCCATGGAGTATATTTTTCGTAATCAGATATTTCTTTGCCATTTTTATTTTTAGAAATTCCATAAAAAATATTTTTTATGAAATTTAATAAAGTGGATTTTCCACTTTCATTTTTTCCATAAATAATATTTATATTATTTTTTAAATTTATTTCTTTTTCTTTTAATATTCCATAAGAATTAATTTTTATATTTTTAATTTCCAATTAAATTCTCCTTTTTAATTATTAATTATTAATTATTTTTTTTATTTTTTTTATTTTTATTATTTATTTTTATTATTTATTTTTATTATTTATTTTTATTTTTTATTTTTATTTTTTATTTTTATTTTTATTATTTATTTTTTTATTTTTTATTTTTATTTTTATTATTTATTTTTTTATTTATTTTTTAATCTTATTTTTATTATTTTATTTTCTTATTTTTTTGTTTTTATTATTCTATTTTTATTTTTCATTTTTTTATTATTATTTTAATTATTTTTCCAATACAGAAAGTCCTATTTCTAAAATTTTATTTAATTCTTCTTCAGTATAATTTTCACTTTTCATTTCTTCTAATATTTCTTCTACAAAAATTCCTTTTAGTGTATAATCATTTTTTAACTCTTCTAATGAATAGGCTAATTTTGTTTGGTCTTTTATTTTTATTAAATTTGAATTTGTTATGAATTTATACAAATTTAAAATTTCTATTTCAAATTTTCTTTTTCCAACTAATAATATTTCATATAATTTATTTTCTTCTAATTCTAATGTATTTAATTTTTCAATTAATTCTTCTTGGTCATTTATGTCTGTTAAATCTAATTCTATAATTTTAAATTCTTTATCATCTATTGGAATAAATTTTATATCTAATTTTTCTTTATCAATATCTCCTAATATAAATCCATGCTTTCCTAATTCGTCAAATCCCATTGCTATTGTAGAGCCTGGATATACAATATTCTGATTTTCTTCTTGGTTATAATCTGGTTTATGAATATGTCCAAGTGCAATATAATCAAATCCTAACCCTTTTAATTTAGCTTTAGAAATCGGATTTTTCTCATTTGGATTATTTTCACTACCATTTAAAGTACCATGAACTATTAAAATATTTATCTTGTTTTTATTTTTTATTTCAATATCTTCTATTCCTAAATTTGTACAATAAAAATTACTAAATCCTACTCCATAAATATCTACTTCTTCACTTTCTATTACTTCAATTTCTGATGTAAAGATTTTTACATTTGTACTCCAATTAAAATTTTGATACATAGAATTTTTCATATATGGATCATGATTTCCCGGAGTAATAAATATTTTTGTTTCTGGAATTGTTTTAAATAAATTATTTACATACTGTATTGTAGAATTTCTGATTGTTTCATGTTCATAAAAATCTCCCGCAATAAATAAATACGGAATTTCATTTTCTTTTATATATTCTACTATTTTCTTCAAAGCTTCTCTTTGGTCTAGCCTTCTTATTTTGCCATAACTTCCTTTTGTATTTAATGTAGTAAATGGGCTATCTAAATGTGTATCTGCAATGTGTACAAATTTCATCTTTTCACTTCTTTCCTATTAATTTTTTTAATTTTATATTATCTTACATAATTTGTCAATACTTTTTAAAAACATTTGTTTTATGTTATAGTCAAATAAAAAACTCTGTTTTTCAGAGTTTTTTATTATTGTGAAACAACGAGTTTCTTATTTTGCATCATCTATTGGTCCAAATAATTCATCAAATTTTGCTTCTAGTTCTTTTTGTACATCTATAGAAAATACATCATCTTCATAGTCAACTTCTTGTGGTAATATTGGCGCATCTTGTAATTCACCTGAATCTTTAGTTTCATTCGAAATTGGTGATTCTTCTGTTACTTCAGCATTTGCTAAGACTTCTGCTGGATTATTGGTGTTATTATCAGTATTTTTGTCTTCTGCTGGTTTTTCTTTATCATCTTCAAACAAATCATCTAATGATTCTAATGATAAGCTTGATTTTGAACCTGCTGGTGTATCTTCATCTACATAAGGTTTATATGGATTGAATTTTCTCCATTTTCCTCTATTTTCAATGTTGAATTCTAAGTGATTTAATTGATATTCTGAAAGCTTTTTATTCATACTTGTTTCAAAATAATAATATTTTTCGGCTTTTATTGGTTTTAAACCTTTTTCATAAATTATACATATATCATTATCTAATCTTCTTAATTCATCAGGTGTCATAAGAGCTCTTGCCATAATTTGTTCTGATTCATTATATCCTTGTGTCCAGAAATTGTGTCTATCTCTATTTTTAGATAATTGATCTTTAGATATTGTTTTTTCTCCTAATGCCTTTGAAAAATATTCTACTGTTTTATATGAGTTACTTCCTAAAAATACGTGTGTATCACAGTTACCCATAATTGTTTCATATGATTTTTCATATACCGCTTCTAACTGGTCTAAGTTCTGTAATATTACACTAAATGAAATTCCTCTACTTCTACTTGTTGATATCTTTTTATCGAAATCGGGTATTTTACCAATGTTTGCGAACTCATCACAAATGAAGAATGTTGGTACTTTTAGTCTTCCCCCGTTTGCATCTGCAAAGTTATATAGCTGTTGTATCATTTGAGAGAAGAAAATTGTAAGTAAGAAGTCATATGCTGTATGTGTATCTGATGATATAACATATACCGCTGTTTTTTTAGAACCAATCGCTTCAAAGTCTATTGTATCTGTTGATGTTACTTCTGCTATTTCCTTTGAGTCGAATTTACCAAGCTTAGATTGAAGTGAGCTTAAAATTGATCCATAAGTTTTTTCTGGTGCTATTTCAATAGATTTATAATACATTCTAGCTGGATGATCATATGGTAATTGATTAATTAGTTCTGTTAATAAGTTGTTTCCTCCATTTGAGTTTGCTGCTCTTACTAATTCTGAACAGCTTGCTAAGTTTTGTTCTTCTTCTGGTCTTGTTGCAATTAAATAGTAAATTAATGCTTTTAATAACATTTCTGCCATATCATCCCAATATGGATCTGCATTTGAATTTTCTGTTTTTTGTCCCTTTACTATTGTGTTTGCTATAACGTCGACATCTAACTCACTAGATATATGCATTAAAGGGTTATATCCATCACTATTTACTGGATTTACCAAGTTTAATACTTTAATATCGTACCCATTATGTTTTAAATATCCTGCTGTTTTATCATAAAGTTCACCTTTTGGGTCTGTAAATATATAAGATCCTAACATTTGATAAGCGTTTGGTATAGAGTATGATGCAGATTTACCAGAACCCGAACCGTCCTACTACCAATACGTTTACGTTTCCTCTCTTATTGGTTGGAAGGTAATTATCTTTAGCTAATATAATTCCTTTATTTTTACTTAATACTCTATATTGCTCTCCATGTGCACTCCAATCACTTGAACCATGCTCAATGTCTGTATATTCATTCTTTGGTTTAGAACGATAAAGTCCTATAACACAAAATATTGCATAAGCAATTGAAAAATATAATAAAGTGTTTAAAAATGTTCCTATATATTTTGAATTAAATATTTCAAAAAATTTAGTAAAACTAGTTATTGCTGGTGTAATTTCTTCAAAGAATTTTGACAAATTAAAAATTCCATTGTCAGTTGCCTCTACAATGGAATATGCAATTGGTGAAATGAGTATTATGGTTAATATTACCCATAATACTCCTATTATAATTAAATTTTTTCTATTATCTTTTAAAGTTTTTTCTACTTTATAATTCATTTTCTTTCATCACCTTTTTTCTTTTGTACTATCTCTCTGCTGGTTTTATTTTGCTTTTTGCTAAAGCCTCTTTTCTCCTTTTTGCTCTTTCTTCACTAGCACGCCATAAGTTTGCTACTACTTCTTTTGGTAAGTTAAGTTTTCTTCCATCTGATGTTTGCATTTCTGCGTTCTCATTAACCACAGCATCCCCTACAGGAATTTCTATAACTCCCTCATCAAAACTTGTTGTTTTATAAGCTGTTCCTTTTGGTGGTACTGTTAAAGATTTTTCATTTTCATCTACATACATTGTTGCACCTGCAACAGCTACTTTTGAATCTACAGTTGTATGACTCATATTAAATTTTCCTCCTAAATATTTTCCTTTTTATCTCTAATTTCAAAGGCAAAATATGATTTATATGGTTTTAATTTACATTTGCCTTTCACTTCATTTGTTTCTTGATCAAAATATAAAACTGGTTTGATTTCTTCTGTTGTCTCTGGGTCTATTATAGAAATAGGTCTTTTCAAATCTGGTGTGTATTTAAATTCTTTGTATTCAGTTTCATGTTCTGAATATAAAGTATCAAACTTTATTGGTATTGGACGCTTTGAAATTTTAACCTTATCTTCTGCTAACACTCCCATGTTAACTACTACTCTGTCTTTTCCAAATGATAAAATAACAAGATCTTCTTCAGATTCAGGTTCATCTATAAAAAATGTCTTTTTCTTTAATTCACCATTTAATTCTTCTGCAAAAATTAAACGCTGAACTGTATACTTTGGATACTCGTCTAATAACCTCTTATCAGTTTTATTTACTCTATAAATTACTGTGTTTACTCCTTGAGGATCTGTAATACTAAAATGTTTACCTTGTATTTGGTCCATTTTTTTACTCTCCTTTTTTATATCGATCCTAGTGCAAATAACATAGTTTATCTTTTGTATAGTTGCGTAACTATCTTTTATTATAGTACACAACTAGGCAAAAGTCAACAGTTTTTAATGATTTTGTTATGTTAACTGTTCTTTTTTTTAATTTTTACATCTGATAAATTTCTTCAAATAAACTGTTCTATTTTAACTATATATTTTTCTAGGATTATATTTTGATATTTGTTGTAATTGTTCGAATAATTTTTGTTCCTCATCTGTCATTCCCTTTGGAACCATAATTTCTACTTGTGCTACTAAATCCCCTCTACCAGCTTTTCCATTGTGATATCCTTTGCCATTTATACGTACTGTTTCACCACTTTGTATTCCTTTTGGTACATATATTGATACTTCTTCATCGATAGAATTTAAACTTACCTTTGTTCCAAGTGCAGCTTCCCATGGAGTTAAATATAAATTAGTATATATATCATAACCTTGAAGTTTTTGTTTATTACCATTTTCTATTTGAATTTTAATAAGTAAATCCCCTGGTTTGCCTCCGTTTTCTCCTGGTTTGCCTTGTCCCATTAACCTTATTTTCTCACCATTTCTAATTCCAACAGGAATTTTAATATTAAAATTCTTCATTTTGCCATCTAATGTTCTTAAAGCAATTTTCTTCTCTTGTCCATAAAAAGCTTCACTAAGTGATACTTTTATTTCTGTTTCTATGTTTTCTCCCTTAATTGCAACTTTTTTATTTTTCTTTTTTGGTTCTTCCTTTTCTTCATTTTGAGCTACATCTCCAAAAAACATTTGGAAAAAGTCACTAAAAATGCTATTTTTATCACGTTTGCTTTCTTCATAGTCATGGCTTTTCTTTTTTATACGCGCGTTCCACATACGGTCATATTTTCTTTTCGCAGATGGGTCTGATAATACTTTATAAGCTTCATTTATATCTTTAAATCTTTCTTCCGAAAATTGACTAGATGTGTTTATATCTGGATGATGTTTTTTTGCTTGCTCTCTATATGCTTGCTTAATTTCTTCTGGTGTAGCCTTGCTTCCGCTTAGTTCTAATATTTTATAATAATCTTTGAAAATCATAGCGATTTCCCCCTAGTACGCCTTCATATTTTCCGTCTTTTGTTTACATGCTTGGATTATATCATAACTCTTTTTACAAATAAATAGATTTTTTAAAGTTTTATATATAAATTTGAAAATATAATATGTTTAGCTAACTTATATTACTATAACTATATACTTTTAAATTATTTTCCTTATTATAAAAGTATATACATTTATAGCTATTTTCTTAATATAAATGTAGCAATTTTCTTAAAAAACTTGAATATATTGTTACTTTTAAGTATAATATCATAGTAAATAATTTTTATAAAGGCGTGATTATTATAAAAACACAAATAAAAAATTTAAGCATAAATTATATCAAACAAGGTGAAGGAAAAAATGTACTGATTCTTCCTGGTTGGGGAACTACAATAAATACATATTTGCCTTTAATAAATCTGCTTTCTTCTTATAGTACAGTATACTGCTTAGATATGCCAGGTTTTGGCGAATCTGAGGAACCAAAAGAAAGCTGGAATTTGGATAATTACATAGATTTTGTTATTGAATTTATACATTCTTTGGGTTTAAAAGAATTAGACATCATAGCACATTCAAATGGTGGAAGAATTACTATTAAGATGGTGGGCAGTAAAAATTTAGATTTCAAAATTGGTAAAATTGTTTTAATGGGTAGTGCAGGAATTGTTCATCCGCTTCCTTTTCACAAAAAAATTCGTGTTAAACTTTTCAAAATTGGTAAAAAAATATTAGGATTAAAACCTGTAAAGACTATTTTCCCTGATTTACTAGAAAAGTTAAAAAATAATAGTGGTTCTGCAGATTATAGAAATGCAAGTCCTATCATGAAAGGCGCTTTAGTTAAGTTAATTCATGAAGATGTAAGAGAATATTTAAAAAATATAAATGTACCTACATTATTATTATGGGGCGAAAAAGATTCTGCGACCCCAATTGAAGATGCAGAAATTATGGAAAAACTAATTCCTGATGCAGGACTTGTAAAACTAGATAATTGTACTCATTACGCTTTTCTAGAAAATTTAAACTATGTAAATAAAATTATATATACATTTTTAATTGGAGGTAATCAATGATAACATTCATTTTATTAGAATATTTAATTAACTTAGGATTACTTTCTTATTTTCATATGCATATGTTCCAATTAAATTCATACCTTTTTAAATCACACCTTCATTGGATGCATACTAATATAAAGAAAATAATAATTCAAGTTATTTTTGCTTTATTACCAGCACTTTTACTTATATTTGATAATATAATAACTAAGATTTTAGCAATAATAATTTTAGCTTGCTCTATAATATATAATTTTCCAAGAGGAAAAGCAAAAATTTCATTTAAAGCAACAAATAGAGTAATTAGAATGTTTGTAGTTCAGTTCATCCTATCAGCTATTGTTTTGATAATAGGCGGAATTAGTAATTATTTAGTTTTAAAATTATGCATATTAAATATTTCTATCATATTTATATATATGATAATAAATTTTATAAATCATCCTATGGAATATTTAATTAGACAAAAATACATAAATGAAGCAAAAAAAATTCTAAAAGATATGCCTAATCTAACAGTAATAGGAGTTACTGGAAGTTATGGAAAAACTAGTGTTAAAAACTTTTTAGAGAAAATTTTATCTGCTAAATATGAAGTTTTAGCTACACCAAAAAATTATAATACTACTATGGGTGTTGTAAAAACAATTAGAGAAAATCTAAAACCAACACATCAAATTTTTATTTGTGAAATGGGTGCTACTCATGTAGGTGAAATAAAAGAAATTTGTGATATTGTTAAACCAAAATATGGTGTTATTACTTCTATTGGACCTCAGCATTTAGAGAGTTTTAAAAGCATTGATAATATTATAAAAACTAAATTTGAACTAGCAGACTCTGTAAAAGAAAATAATGGAACTGTATTTTTAAATTATGATAATGAATATATTGCAGCACATGATAAAAATGGATTAAATGTTATTTCTTATGGTATTAATAATAAAGATTTAGATTATAATGCATATAATTTAGTTTCTTCTTCAAAAGGATTATCTTTTAATATTTTAGATAAAGAAAAGAATGAAGCAAACTTTACAACTAAATTAATTGGAAAGCATAATATTGTAAATATCACGGCAGGGCTTGCGGTTGCTAACTTTTTAGGAATTTCTTTTAAAAATTTAGTACCACGAGTAAGAGAAATAAAAGGTGTGGAACACAGACTTCAATTATTGACTCCATCTAGTAATTTCTCAATTATTGATGATACTTATAATGCAAATCCTATTAGTTCAAAATCTGCTTTAGATACTTTAGGAGAATTTGAAGGAACTAAAATTGTTGTTACTCCTGGATTAATCGAGCTTGGAAGTAATGAAGAAAAATACAATTATGAGTTAGGACAATATATGACCAATATTTGTGATTATATATTTTTAGTAGGAGAACATTCTAACTCTATATTTGAAGGAGTTAAATCTAAAAATTTTGATGAAAATAAAATTTTTAAAGTTAATTCGCCAAATGAAGCTATGAGTAAGATTTCTACTTTAAATGTTACTGGTAATATAACTGTTTTATTAGAAAACGACTTGCCAGATAATTATAATTAAAATTATTTTTTAATATTAATAAATTTTTTGGCTTTTAATAAAAGAAAATAATATAAAAATTTTAAATTTTTCATGTCACTTAAATTAAAGCGACGAAATGGAGGTAAATATGAAAATTAAAGTTGGTGTTTTTTTTGGAGGAAAAAGTGTAGAACATGAAGTTTCTATTATTACAGCCCTTCAAGCAGTAGAAAATATGAATAAGGAAAAATATGATATAATTCCTATTTATATTACTAAAGATAATAAAATGTACTGTGGAGAATTAGTGGGAGATATTAAAAACTATAAAAATATAGATGAACTAATTAAAAGTAGCTTTCAAGTTACACTTGCTCAAATAGATGAAAAAGTATGCTTGCTTAGATGTAACAAGAAAGTATTTGAAAATTCTATATATGATTACATAGATATTGCATTTCCAATTGTTCACGGAACTAATGTTGAAGATGGTACTTTACAAGGATATTTAAAAATGTTTAATCTTCCTTATGTTGGATGTGATGTTACATCATCTGCTTGTGGAATGGATAAAGCAATTTTCAAATATATTTTAAAAGAAAAAGGAATTCCTGTACTTGACTGTAAAACCTTTACTTTAGAAGATTACAATACAAGTATAGATAATATTTTAGAAGATATTGAAAAAGATATTCCTTATCCTGTAATTGTAAAACCTGCTAATTTAGGTTCTAGTGTTGGAATTGAAATAGCACAAACACATGAGCAATTAGAAAAAGCTGTAGAAGATGCTTTTGGTTATGCTAAAAAGATTATGGTTGAAAAAGCTATTAAGAATTTAAAAGAAGTAAACTGTTCTGTTTTAGGTGATTGGGAAAATGCACAAGCTTCTGAATGTGAGGAACCTGTTAAAACAGATGAAATATTAAGTTTCCAAGATAAATATTTATCAGGAGGCAAGAAGCTAGGTGGAAGTAAATCAGACACAAAATCAATGAATGCTGGTGTTTTAAAACTTCCTGCTGAAATTACTCCAGAACAAAAAAGTAAAATTCAGGAATTAAGCATAAGAACTTTCCAAGCTTTAGGATGCTCTGGTGTTTCTCGTATTGATTATTTAATTGACCAAGATTCTGATGAAATATATGTAAATGAAATTAACACTATTCCAGGCTCACTTTCTTTCCACTTATGGAAAGCAACCAATTTAGCTTATCCGGACTTATTAGATAGATTAATTGAATTAAGTTTAAAAAGAGAGCGTGAAGAAAAAAATATTACATATTCTTTTGATAGTAATATTTTAGCTGGATATTCTACTAATGGATTTAAAACTGGAACAAAAATGAAATTAGCATAAATAAAAAAATGATTTTAAATATAATTTAGAAAAAATATTCATAAATATATTTTATGAATATTTTTTTAATATTTATCATTTATTATTTATTTTATTTTTATTATTTACTTATATTTATTTTATAATTTATTTATATTTATTTTTATTATAATTTATTTTTATAATTTATCTATATTTATTTTTATAAATTATTTATATCTTATCTTTTGCCTATATTTATTTTTTACTTTATTTTTATATTATGTTTATTCTTTTATAATACCATGAAAATTTTCTGTGTATGGCTTTATATTATATCATATTCTCAATTTGTATTGTTGGTGGTGTATTGTCTTAATGTCATATTTATTCTATGTTATTATAATTATCAGATATTGATTTTATCTTTTTACTTTTTTACAACTCTTTATGTTTTCTTAATTTTATCATTGTATAATTTTTTATTGATTTTATAAAAGTTCAATGTTCCGATAAAAAAAAAGTTTTTTTATCCATATTTTTTCTGTCTTTTTAAGAAATTTTTAATAGATTTTTCTTATTTGTCTATTATTTTTTATATTCGATAAGATTCACCTTTCTATATATATTATTTTATGTTTGTTTTTTTGACAATTTATTTTTTTCTTTCCATGTTACATGCTTTTATTTGATTTTAAAATTATGTAAATTTTTTCTTCATTTTATATTTCAAATTTGCATTCCAACATTTATATTTTTATGTAAATTCATATATTGCACTTTAGAATAATAAATTTTTTATTTATCTAATTAATTTATTATTTTTATTTTTTAATATTATTATACTATAATTACATTTTTATATAAAAAACTTTTTTAGATCAATTTTCTAATTTGTTATTTTATAAAATTAATTATATTTTTTTATTCTATTTTTAATTATATAAATAAAAAATATAAATTAAATATTTATTATTATTAAAAATAAATATTATTAAAATAATTTTTATTTAATTATTTTTTTATTTTATTTAAATTATAAAAAATAAATTAATATATGGTAATTATTTATTCATTTTATTTATTTTTGTTTTTTATTTAGTTTATTTTTTATAATTTTATTTTTTCATTATTTTATTTTTTTATATTTTTTATTTATTTTATAATTTTATTTTTTATTTATTATTTTTATTTATTAATTTTATATATAATTAATTACTTATTTTATATTTATAATTTTTTATTTAATTTATTTCTTATAATTTTATATTTTTATTAATTTTATTATTTTATTTTGCATTTTATATTTTTAATATTTTATTTACAAACATTAATGTTATTTCATTTTTATATTTTAGATTTTATATACTTTATTAATCAGATTACTTTTAAATGTACTGTATTGTAATGTCAATTTGTCATATGTCTATTACCTGGTTTAATATATCTTTTAAAAATCTTGATCTTTTGATTTTGTTTTTTACATTTATGTATACTATGTGACATTTATATTTAATATAATGTATTAAAGTTAGAATTTAAGTATTCCGTTAATTATTTTTAATATTTTAGTTAATTTTTTCTTCTATTTTCTTTCTACCTTTTTTCAATTTAATAAAATTTCATATCATTTTTTTAAATAATTTGTTTGTTCAAAGTTAATATGAATTGTCTATTTTGCTTTTTTGACAATTTATTTTTTTCTGTTACTTTTATTTGATTTAATATTTTTCAGATTGTTTTTTGAATTATGTATACTATTCTTTTTACTTCATAATAGCTTTTCTTAATAAAAATTTAAATATTAATTTTTATTAAATATAACACCTACATAAAAAAATATAGTGAATAAATTTAATATATCCACTATATTTTAAATAGAACTATAAAATACTAGCTATTTTCGGCAGTTCTATTTGCTATTTCAATTGCTTTTGTTACCATGTTGCCACAAGTTTTAGATGATACATTTCCCCATCCTCCATCTTGTTTAACTTGGTCATATACACCTAATTCTTTAGCAATCTCTTCTTTTAATTTTTCTGAGATTACACTTCTTCTGTTATTTGACATATTTCTATTACCTCCTAACAGACATTTTTAATCTGTGAAAATTATTTTTTATTACTTAATTAGCTGTTTTTAATTTTGGGCTACTATTATATTTTCACATTATTATTTTGCTTAAAAATTAAAAAAATATTTTTTTAATTTTTTCCAATAATAAATAAAAAATAATAATATTATTTTTATATAATTATTTATTTTTTATTTTATTTATTATTTATTTTATTTTTATTTATTTTTATTTATTTATTTTTTATTTTTTATTTTTTTATTTTTTATTTTTTTTATTTTATTTTTTTTATTTTATTTTTTTTATTTTATTTTTTAATGTGTTAAAGTTCCATTTGGTGTATTAACAATTACTAAAATATCTTCTTCTTTTCCTGTTTTAGCATTTATATATACAAGAAAATCATTATCTTTTACTTTTCCTTTAAATTCCCAACATAATACCTCAGACTTCCATTCAGTAGGAATTATTGACAAGTTTTCACTTAAAATTTCTAATTTAGGATTCAAACTTTCTTTTGCTTTTTCCTTTGAAATTTCTACATCTTCTATATTTCTTTTTTCATGAGAATTTAAATATCCACCACATTCAATTCCCATAATTTCTCCATTATCTAAAGCAACTTTCAATTTAATTAAATCTGGATAAATTACTACTCCATTTTGTTCATAGGCATAATTTATTGTAACAATTCCTTCTTGTTTTAAATAATAAGTTTCTTTCATATTAGGAAATCCATGTGTATTTAAAAATTCCTTTCCTATTTGATCTGCTCTTTCTTGGCTAACACTTTCTGCTTCTATATTTCTGTTATAGTTCATAAATACAACATGTCCACCTTTTTCGGAAATTGAAATTACCATATTTGCATCTTTTTCGCCATTTACCTTTACATTAAAATCATAAGTTATTATATCTGTATTTTCTGATTTTCCTAAAGAAGAGATTTCTTGTGCTTTATCTTCACCTATAAATTTTTTAGCTATTTCCTTTGCTTTTTCTTCATCAATATTTTCTCCAGTTAAACCTTTTTTTGTAGCTGATGTCATATGCTCTGAAAATGCTCCATCATAAATTAATCCAGAATATTCATGGAAATTTTCTTCTAAGTTAGTAAAACTACTTTTTGAAATATTGCTAACTTCTTGAGCAAAAACATTGTCTCCTTTTTTAGTTAATTCGCCCCAGCTAATTCTTCCTTCATTCATATCAGTTGACAATTGATTTAATGTATTTTCTAATTCTACACTATAATTATGAAGTTGTTCTAAATTATTTAAATCATCCTGTGTTAATTCTTCTTTATATATATTTTTTCTTGACAAAGCATAGCTATAATCACTTACTTGGTTTAAGAATTTAGCTGTTTTTTCTAGTTCTACACTTTCAATTGGAAGCCTAGATAAATATACCTGTGCTAAGTTTGCTTCTCTCCATACATTTGTTAAAGTTTCTGCACCATGTTCTGGTGTGCTTGATATAAGTGATTTCGCTAAATATGTTTCTACATTTTGTACATAATCTACTAGCTCAAAAAATGCCATATTATATTGATTTTCTGAAGCTTGCCTATATTCAGTTTGTTTTTGATAAATCCATACTCCTAATGCAATAATTATTGCAAATAGTACAACAATAATACTAAGCATATGTCTGTCTTGAAGTCTATTTTTCCAGTCTTTTAATTTATTTATAATTATTCCCATTATTTTTATTCCTTTCAATTTATTTTTTTATTTTTGATTTTTTTCTTTTGATTTTTTTAATTTATTTTCTATTTTTATATTAATTTTTGTTTTATTTTTTATTTTTTATTTTTAATTTTTATTTTTATTTTTATTTTTTATTTTTAATTTTTATTTTTATTTTTATTTTTATTTTTTAATTTTTATTTTTATTTTTATTTTTATTTTTATTTTTTATTTTTTATTTTTTTTTTATTTTTTATTTTTAATTTTTATTTTTATTTTTTAATTTTTATTTTTATTTTTTTATTTTTTATATTAATTTTTATTTTATATTTATCATATAATTTTTTACTTTTATTTGCAAAATCTGTGTTTTCCAATAGTTTTAACAAGTGGTCTTGACCAAATCCATTTATTTGTGGCTGTGTCTGGGTTAAAATAGTAAATCGCTCCTCCTGTTGGATCCCAACCATTTAGTGCGTCTTGTGCTGCTTTTACTACTGATGAACTTTCGTCTATTGGTACATTTATTTGTCCATCTGCAACAGCAGTAAATGCACCTGATTGATAAATTACACCTGCTATTGTGTTTGGAAAACTAGAGTGTGCTACACGATTTAGAATAACTGCACCTACTGCAACTTGCCCTTCATATGGCTCTCCTCTTGCCTCTCCATTTATTGCTCTTGCAAGTAATTGCACATCTGATGTTCCACCTTTATTGGATGCAGCTTTATTTTCTTGTGAAAATGCTAAAAAACTAAAATATGCAATTATTGAAATTAAGCTTATAAATAATATTGTGTATAATATTTTTTTCATTTTTTAATTCCTTATAATATATTTAGGTTTTTAATTAAAGTTCTGCCTATAAACTTTTAAAAAAAATCAATCCAAATATTTTAAATATTTTTAATTGTTTATTTTCTATTTTGTTCTTTTTTTGTTAATTTATACATTTAATAATAAATTTGGAAATTAATTTTTAATAATTATCAATATGAACAATACATATAAGCGAAATTGAAAATTTACATGAATACAATATTTTTTTAAATAAAGTGTGATAAATTTACATAAAATTGACTTTGTTTCTAAAATTTAGTATAATGCAATTATAAGTTTTATACTTAATCCCTTGAAGCCATAAAAATACATTTTAAGGAGGACAAAATACATGGCAAAATATGAAAATCTGGGTTACTGCCCACACAATGCATTTTTCCAAGTCGGCTTAGACGGAAAGTGCCCTAAAAAATGGCCTGAAACTGAAAAAGTTCTTAGCGATCGTACTGGTTTCATGGTCTACCTTGATGATTCTCACCGTCATGGTAAAGACCATTCTTATGTCGTAGATGCTCTTGCATATACTCACAGCGAGCTTGGCTTGGAGGTTGCAAAAACCCTTTCCGAGATGATTCCGGAATGCAAGTATCCGGATGTCGGAAGGCCTATCGTATGTAAGGATATACATATTAGGCCGCAAATTACCGAAATCCTTTTGAGTGTTCCTGACAGATGGTACAAATGCATCTCTGATGATCGCTATTTTGTAATTATCTGTGATACCGGCGTCGACGTTAAACTCTACTTTTATAAAAAGTAAAGAGTTAAGTAACCTTAAATATTTAAGGAAGTCATCTTCAAGGGAGTGACTTAAGAGCTAGCAAAAAAGCTAGCTCTTTTACTTTTTTATTATTGAAAGTTAAATGTATTTATATAAAGTATCTTTTGTATAATTAAAGACATTTTGAAAATATATTTAATATATAAAATAAGTAAAAATACTTTTTTAAATATATAAATTATGATACAATACTCACATAATAAAAGAAAGAATATGTTTATAAAATTTATATTAAATAAACCTTATAAACATATTATATGAGGAAACATTTTATATGAAAAAAGTATTGATTTTTTATGCATCTTATGGTGGTGGACATTTATCAGCTGCTAAATCTATTAAACAATATATAGAAGAAAATTATAAAGATTTTGAAGTTGAAATGACAGATTGCATGAAAATAATAAATAAAACTATAGATAAATTAACTACTGGTGCTTATCGTGAAATGGCAAAAAAAGCTCCAAAATTATGGGGTAAATTTTATTCTGGCTCTCAAAAAGGTGTACTTTCAAAGATTAGTAAAGATAGTAACAAGTTAATGGCTGGTAGACTATATAAATTTATTGACACAATTAATCCAGATTATATTATTTCTACTCACCCTTTTAGTAGTCAGATGGTAAATTATTTAAAAAGAAAAGGAAAATTAAATTGTTATCTTGCTACTATTATGACTGATTTTGCAATGCACAAGCAATGGCTTATTGGTCATGAAAATACAAATGCTTTCTTTGTTTCTAATGAAAATATGAAGCAAGATATCATAAAATATGGCGTGCCAGCAGAAAAAATACATGTTACTGGAATTCCTATGTCCAGTAGATTTTTAAATGAATTTAAAAAGCAAGAAATTTATGAAATGTTTAATTTAGATATTAATAAAAAAGTGATTCTATTTTTTGGTGGTGGAGAATTTGGTCTTGGAAAAGATAGAACTGTACAAGTTTTAAGAATTTTATTAGAAAAACTTCCAAATTATCAAATTGTTGCAGTTAGTGGAAAAAATGAAGTTATGAAGCAAGCTTTTGAAGAATTAGTTTCAAATTATCTTGCAGAAAATAGAGTTAAAATTTTAGGTTTTACAGATAAAGTACCTGAGCTTATGCACATTGCTTGTTGTGTAGTTACTAAACCAGGAGGACTTACTACTACTGAAAGTTTAGCTTCTGAACTTCCAATGATTATCATTAACCCAATTCCAGGTCAAGAGGAGGAAAATGCAGAATTTCTAGAAGAAAATGGAGTTGGCGTATGGTTAAAAAATAAAGATAATGTTGAAGAAGTAATTACTACCTTCTTTAGTTCTGAAGAAAATTTATTAAAAATGAAAGAAAATGCAAAAAAACTTGCTCGTAAGAATTCAACTGCAGAAATTTGCAAAGTAATTTTTAAAGATTAATTTTTTTATAATAATTTGTTATTAAATATTTTATATAAAAAAGAGTTGCACTATTTTTAGTACAGCTCTTTTCATATTTATATTTATATTTATATTTATATTTATATTTTTATTTATATTTTTACTTTTCCTTATTATACTTTATATATAACTAGTTTTATAATTCTCTTCTACCTTCCAATGCCTTACTTAAAGTTACTTCATCTGTATATTCTAAGTCTCCACCAACTGGTATTCCATGTGCTATTCTAGTAACTTTTACTCCTAATGGCTTTACTAACTTTGAAATATACATTGCAGTAGCTTCCCCTTCTACTCTTGGATTTGTAGCTAATATTATTTCTTTTACTCCGCCTTCCATTAAATGTGCAAGTAACTCTTTTATTTTAATATCGTCTGGTCCAATACCATTCATTGGAGAAATACTTCCATGTAATACATGATATATTCCTTTAAATTCATGTGTTCTTTCCATTGCCACAACATCTCTTACATCTTCTACAACACAAATAGTAGAATGGTCTCTTGTTTGATTACTACATATTGGACATGGGTCTGTGTCCGAGATATTATAACAAGTTGAGCAGTATTTTAAATTCTTTTTGGCATCTAAAATTGCTTGTACAAATTCTTTTGTTTCTTCCTCACTTGCATCTAAAATATGAAAAGCAAGCCTAGCTGCTGTTTTATTTCCTATGCTAGGCAATTTTTCAAATGCTTCTATTAGTTTTTCAATTGATGGTGAATAATATGACATAGTTATTTTTATTACTCCTACATTAATCCTGGTATATTATATTTTCCTAATTCTTGTGCTTGTGCACTATCTACTTTTCTTAATGCTTCATTTACACAAGTTAAAATTAAATCTTGTAACATTTCTACATCTTCTGGGTCGACCGCTTCTTTCTTTATTTTAATCTCTTTTATTTCTTTGCTTCCAGACACTTTTACATAAACTGCTCCGCCACCTACACTACTATCAAATTCTTTTGATGCTAGTTCTGTTTGTGATTTTTCCATATCTGCTTGCATTTTTTTGGCTTCTTTCATAAGTTGATTTAAATTCATTCCTCCGAAGCCTCCACCCATTCCTGGAAATCCTCTTTTTGACATTTTTCTTTCCTCCTCTAATTATTTTTATCTTTCAATTTTAACTTTATTTATTTATATTTAATTTTTTTATATTTATTTTGTTTTTTATTTATTCTATTTTTATTTATTTTATTTAATATTTAATTTTATTTTTTTATTTAATTTTATTTTTTTATTTAATTTATTTTTTTATTTATTTTATTTATTTTATTTTTTTATTTATTTTATTTTTTATTTAATTTATTTTTTATTTATTTTATTTTTTATTTATTTATTTTATTTT
>CANRNR010000007.1 GCA_947632035.1 uncultured Clostridia bacterium
GTCAAACAAATGTCAAACAATTTCGTTTGAAAATTTGATTTTGCGAAAGTATTGGAATAAAAATATTTTTGAAATTTGTAACAATAAAGTACCGAAAAATAGCCACTTCAAGAGATAATACTTACTAACAAAAAATGTTAAAAGTTAGATGAAAGATAAGACTTTGACTCTAGCATGCGGTAGTTCGAATCTACCCAGCCCAACCAACAAAAAATCCCTACTATGCATTTGCAATAGTAGGGATTTTTTTACGACGGCTCAGGCTTGTATGATGAGTGACCATGGAAAGAATCATCATAATAATCATCTTCTTCATCTTGTTCCATTAAATCTCTGAGCATTTCATCAAGCTCTGACTTAGGACAAGGAAGCAAGGAGAACCCAAAAGAATCAGCTAATTTGGATAAAACAGTAAATAAAGCATCTGGTATAACCTCTTTGCTTAAGTGCGTGCACACGAAAGTGCCTTCATCAGCAAATTTAATTGTTATAAATCCATTATCTGCATTTATTTTATCAAAATCTTCCGCTGTGAATTCTTTGGTGTCATCATAGCCTTTTTTTCCATCTTTTTTAGGAGTTCCAGTAGTCTCCTTTTCATTGAGTGCTTTACTTTTGGTGCTATTAGACATATTGGTCAATCCTTTCAAAAAAGTTATAGCATAAAGCTATTAATAAAGTTATTATACCATAAGTTTAACATAAAAGCAAAAAAATACTTGATTTTTTTGTCAAATTAAGTTATTATTAGCTTAAATAAAAAACAAAGGAGAAAATAATATGATAGTAGATAAAAATGGAAATATGTTTCAAGATAGAAGAAAAAAAGAAAATCAAGGTAAAACAGTAAAACAAGAAAGAAGAAAAGCAGAACCACAAGTAAAAGAACGCAGAAAAAATAGTACAAAAAGTAAATAATTAAAAATTATATAAAAAGCAGTTTAAGGTAGTAACACTACTCTTAGGCTGCTTTTTAAAAGTTTAGTTACTTAAAGGTTTAGTTATTAGCAACATCCACCTCTACCACCATTTCCGCAACAGCAGAAAAGTAGGATAAGAATTAAAATAATCCATATGCAGTTGTCATCACCAAAACCACATCCGCATCCTCTAGAATTTTCTGGCATACCAAAATTCCCCCCTTTCAAAATAAGTATTTTTTAGTTGCAACCACAACCGTTGTTATTACCACAACCACAGCCACAACCATTATTTCCACCACAGTAGAAAAGTAGTAAGAAGATAATTATGAACCATAAAAGTTCTCCGTTTCCGTTATTACAGCAGTTACCAAACATTTCTATACCTCCTATAAAAGTTTTTTTTGGTTCTTTCGTATGGTATATAGTATTCTAAATTCAAAAAAAGTGTTACACAAAGTATTAAAGCAAATAAGAAATTCAAAACACAAAACGAATGTAAAAAGTAAGGAAATTTAAGTAGTAATACAACAAAAAATAAAGTAAATAAAAAAATTTTAAAAACTATACAAAAAAGAAAAAAAGAATGATATAATTTACGCAAGAAAAATAATAAGGTATCGAAAATGTTAAAAATATAACAAAAATGTTAAAAATATAACGAAAATATTAAAAATATAAAATATAAAATATTAAATATTAAATATAAAATATTAAATATTAAATATTAAATATAATAAAATATTAAAAACATAGAGAGAAAAATAATATAGAAGTAAATATTAAGAAAAAAACGGAGGAGAAAAGATGGGAAACATTGTGTTATTAGATGATTCAACGATAAATAAAATAGCAGCAGGTGAAGTAATAGAAAGGCCAGCATCTGTAGTAAAGGAACTTATGGAAAATTCAATAGATGCAGGAGCAACAGCAATAAAAGTAGAAATAAAAAATGGTGGAATATCATATATACGAATTACAGACAATGGAAAAGGAATAGCAAAAGATGATATGGAAATTGCATTTGAAAGGCACGCAACTTCTAAAATAAGAAAAGCAGAAGACCTAGAAGTAGTTACATCTATGGGTTTTAGAGGTGAAGCTTTAGCAAGTATTGCATCAATTAGTAAAGTAGAAATGGTTTCAAAAACTGAGGACAGCGATATAGGAAATAGAATACAATTAGAAGGTGGAAAAGTAATAAATGAAGAAGAAACAGGATGCCCAAAAGGAACTACAATTACAATTCAAGATTTATTTTTCAATACACCAGTAAGATATAAATTCTTGAAAAAGGATTTTACAGAAGCAGGCTATATAGAAGATGCAGTAACCAGAATAGCATTGATACATCCAGAAATTGCAATAAGTTTAATAAATAGTGGAAAAACAATAATTCAAACTCCAGGAAACAATGAATCAAAAGCTGTAATATATAGCATATATGGAAAAGACATTGCAGAAAATATTTTAGATGTAGATTATGAATATGAGGATATAAAAGTAACAGGCGTAATAGGAAAGCCAGCCATAGCACGTTCAAATCGTTCAAACCAATTATTTTTTGTAAACAAAAGATATATTAAAGACAAAACTTTAACAACTGCGGCAGAACAAGGCTACAAAGGAATGATAACAATTGGAAAATATGGATTTCTTGTATTAAACATATCATTAAACCCACAAAAAGTAGATGTAAATGTTCACCCTGCAAAATTAGAAGTAAGATTTGAAGAAGAAAATAAAGTGTTTAAAGCAGTATTTCATGCAATAAAAGATACTTTATTAAAAGGAGACTTAGTTGCAAATGATAAATTAGGAGTTCAAAATTCAGAACTATTTGAAGATGATAAATTAGAAGCTCAAAGTTCAGAATTATTTGCAAACAATAAATTAGGAGTTCAAAATTCAAAATTAGATTTAGAAAAAACAATGATGGTAAATTCAAAACCAGCATTAGATTATCTAAAAAAGGAAAATCCAATAGCACAAATATATGCAAATAAATTTTCTACTTCAAAAAATTCAGCTCCAACGAATATAGACTCAACTAATATAAGTTTAGAAAATGAAGATTCAATAAATGTAGATTCAAAAGATATAGCTCCAGAAAATATAGTTCCAAATGATACTAATTCAGAGAATACAATTTCAGAAAATACAGAAGATGCTTCATATAAACTACCATTAGAAGGTGGAGTAATTAAAACAGATGAGCAGGAAAAAGATGAATTTATAAAAGAAATTAAAAAAGAAGAATTTATTAAAAATAGTGATGAGAAATTTGAAAAAATGTACATGAATACTTTTGGAGGAATACCATCAGAAGTAAGAAAAAGAGAAGAAGAGAAAAAGCAGAAAGAGGAAGAATATACAGTACAACAAGATGAAATGAAACAAGTAGAAAATGTTTCCATTTTCTTAAAAGAAGAAAATCAAATTCCACAATATAAATTTATTGGTATTGCATTTTCTACCTATATTATATTAGAACTAAATAATGAATTATATATATTAGATCAACATGCTGCCCACGAAAGAATACTATATGAAAAAGTTAAAAAGAATTATTATAGTGAAAATGAAAAAGATTCCCAACTAATGCTTTTGCCAGATATTATAAACTTATCTCACAAAGAAATGGACATTGCAAAAGAAAATATGGATATGTTTAGAAAAGCAGGCTTTACATTAGAAGAATTTGGAGAAAACACTATAAAATTAAGTGGAGTACCAAATATTTGCCTAGACTTAGATACAAAAGAATTGTTCTTAGAAACACTAGATGAAATAAATACAGTTGCAAGAACTGCAAAACAAGAAAAAGAAGAAAAATTCATTGCAACAGTAGCATGTAAGGCCGCTGTAAAAGCTAATATGGCTCTTGATGCACAAGAAGTAGACAACCTAATGAAACAACTATTAGTATTACCAAATCCATTTACTTGCCCACATGGAAGACCAACAGCAATAAGAATGACAAAAAATGATATAGAGAAAAAGTTTTCAAGAAGATAATTTAATAATAAAAAACAATAAAAACAATAAAAAAAACATAAAAATATAATTAAAAAATAAAGGAGAAAAATTATGTTATTATTTATTTATGTTTGCATATTTATACTAAACTTAGTAGCAATTTTACTTACATACCGATTTTTAGGAAATGAATTAGAAAAAAAGGAGAAAGGAATTTTTATAATAGTAGGAATTGCTGTAATGTATTTATTAGTTACAATAGTTTACTGGTTAAGTACAAAGAGCATAAATTTAGGACAATCTATGGGAGAAGGACAGAACTTAATTACATTTGCTTTTGTACCAGTAAATTCAATGCTTATATTACCATTTTTAGCAAGCTCATATAAATCCCTAAAAATGGGAAATATGGAAGACATAATTTTTAAGCGTAGAACTATTTTACTTGTTGTAGTACTACTAGTTGTATTAATATTTGAATTTTTCTATTTTAAAGATATTCAAACAGGAATTTTAAACTTAATAAATAGGAGTTAATATGCAAAAAAAAGAAAAAGTAATTATAATATGTGGACCTACAGCTTCTGGAAAAACTGGCTTATCTATTGAGCTTGCAAAAAGAATTAATGGAGAGATAATTTCATGTGATTCTATGCAAATTTATAAAGATATGACAATAGGAACAGCAAAACCAACACCAGAAGAAATGCAAGGAATACCACATTACCTAATAGATTTTGTTCCACCAGATAAAAGATATAGTGTAGCAGAATTTAAAAAAGATGCCTTAAAAGCAATTTCTACAGTCTTAGAACATGGAAAAGTTCCAATTTTTGTAGGAGGGACAGGCTTATATGTAAACACATTAACACAAAACATAGAATACCCAGAAATTGAAATTGATACAAATTATCGTAATAAGCTAGAAGAAAGAGTAAACAAAGAAGGCTTAGATGCTTTATGGGAAGAAGCAAATAAAATAGATGAAAAAGCAATGCAAACCATTAGTAAAAGCGATAAAAAAAGAATTATGAGGGTGCTTGAAATATATCATCAAACAGGAAAAACAAAAACACAATTAGAAGAAGAATCAAAATTAGTGCCACCACCATATGAATACATAACATTTGCAATTACAATGGATAGAGAAAAATTATATGACAGAATAAATAAAAGAGTAGACATTATGATAGAACAAGGCTTAATACAAGAAGTAGAGGAATTACTTAAAAAATATAAAGAATTTCCTACAGCTATGCAAGGATTAGGCTATAAAGAAGTTGTTTCTTATTTAAATGGAGATTTGACAAAAGAAGAAATGATAGAAAAGTTAAAAATGGAAACAAGAAGATATGCAAAAAGACAGCTTACATGGTTTAGAAAAGATAAAAACATTATCTGGCTTAATGGGTTAGCCAAAGTAGATGAAAATATACAATGTATTTTGGAGGAATACAGTAGTGGAAAAAAAGCAAGTAAAAAAGAAAAGTAAGAAGAAACAAAATATAAATACTAATAGTAAATATTTATTAATAGTTGCTATAATATTAGTTATTATTATTGCTTACTTAATTTATAAACTAGTAATATTTATACAAAACCCAACTGATACATTTACAGTAGAACAAGGACAGATATATCAAGAAGAAGATGCAATAGGGTATATAATACGTGAAGAAACTATTGTTAAAGGTTCCAACTATAAAAATGGAATGGAGCAAAAAAAATCTGAAGGTGAAAAAGTTGCAAAAGGAGATGCCATTTTTCGTTACTATTCTAATGGAGAAGAAAGTTTAACTAAAAAAATACAGGAATTAGATGAAAAAATAGACGAAGCAATGTCAAAAGAAGATGGAGGAAATCCTACAGGTGATGTAAAAACAATAGAAAAGCAAATAGAAGATAAATTAATTTCACTTCAAAATGTAAATAATATGCAAACAATTAGAGAGGCTAAAAAAGAGATAGCAAATAACATTACTAAAAAAGCTAAAATTGCAGGAGAACTAAGTACAGCAGGTTCATATTTAAAAAAGTTAGTAGATGAAAGGCAAAAATATGAAAACGAATTAAATGAAGGAGCAGAATATGTAGAAGCACCAATAAGCGGAATAGTATCATATAAAGTAGATGGATATGAAGAAGTACTTACTCCAAATGATTTTGGCAAGTTAAACTCAGAATTTTTAGAAAATTTGGAAATAAAAACTGGACAAGTAATTGCAGATAGCAAAGAAAGTGCAAAAATAATAAATAATTTTGAGTGCTATATTGCTTATGTACTAACATCTGAACAAGCTAAATCAGCAAAAGAAGGAGATACTGTAAAATTAAGATTACCAAACGGACAAGAAATTTCAGCTGAACTTACATATATTATTCCAGAAGAAGGAAAAGTAGTATTAATATTTAAAATAGATAAACAAGTTTCAGAACTAATAAGTTATAGAAAAATATCTGTAGATATCATATGGTGGAGCGACAGCGGAAGAAAAATTCCAAATGATGCAATTGCCTATGAACAAAAAGGAGAAAATAGTGTAGCATATTTAATTAGAGTAAGAGGAGATTACGAGGATAAAATATGGATAAAAATAAAGAGACAAAATGATAAATATGCTATTGTAGAAAATTATACATCAAAGGAACTACAAGAATTAGGTTATACAAATGAAGAAATAGAAAAAAGAGGCACACTATCATTATATGACGAAATATTAAGAAATCCGACAGAATAATACAGAAAAATATTACAAAACTGTTACAGCTGTGTTAAGTTATTATTACAAACATAAAAAACTATTGACAATAATTAAAAAAAGTTAGATACTATTTACAGAATAAAACGAAAGACAAATATTTATTAGGAGGGTTTAAAAAATGGCAGGAGCTATTATGGAAAAAGTTGAAAAAGTATGGAATTGGTTTGGAATGGATCAAGCAGAAGAAAAAGATGAAGAAATGGAAAATTATGATGATGCAGAAGATGTAGAAGATATAGATGAAGAAGAGGAAGAAGATTCTGGAGAAGAAAGAAGATTTTGGGGAAGAAAAAATAGTAAAGTAGTACCTATGCCACAAACGCAACAAGTAAAAATGGTAATTTCACAACCAACTACATTTGAACAAGCTGCTACTATTTGTGATTTATTAAAACAAAAAAGATCAGTAATTGTAAATTTAGAATATGTAAATAAAGATGTTGCTAGAAGAATTATAGATGTAGTATCTGGAGCAGTACATGCATTAGACGGACATATGCAAAAAGTATCTAATTCTATAGTTTTAATTGCACCATTTAATTACGATATAGAAAATGATAGTGCAAGAGATGAAATAAAAAATAAATTATCTGTTTCATGGTTAAGAAATGCAGGTAACTAAATAGGGGGAAGAATATGCTAACACCACTAGATATTGAAAATAAAAAATTTTCAAAACAAATGATGAATGGATATAGTGTAGAAGAAGTAGATGATTTTCTAGACGACTTAACAAAAGATTATGAAAAGCTATATAAAGATGTTGCAGAATATAAAGATAAGTTGGAAGATTTAGAAGATAGCATAGGAAAATATAAAAATATAGAAGGTACTTTACAAAATACTTTAGTAATGGCACAAACTGCTGCAGATGATGTAAGAAATTTAGCAAAGCAACAAGCTGAACAAATTGTAAATGAAGCACAAGCAACAGCAAAGCAAAAAGTATTAGAATTAGAACAACAAATTACATTAAAGAAAAAAGAATATGATGATTTACAAAAAGAGTTTGACGTATATAAAGCAAAAATGGAATCACTTTTAATATCTCAATTAGAATTGTTAAAAGATGTAAACAAAGAATAGAGTTAAGAAGTTTATAAAAAACAAGAAGGATTTTATCCTTCTTGTTTTTGCTTTGGAAGGGTTATTTACCCTCGGCTTTTGGAGAAGCCTGACTGGAGCCATTCTTGTCATCATGATTCTCTTCCTCGATGAGTCTAGGAGAATCCATAAATCCTGAATACACAGGACAAGTGACGACGTGACAGGTATTACATTCTGTAATATCTATAGGCTCACCATTGGATTCACATCTCCACAGCTTTTCTGCCACTTTCAAGCACCTCCTTAAAATAATTATATTTTTCTATGTTGTCTATTCTAATCAGGAAAAACAGGAAATTAAGAAATTGACATAATCATTATACTATAAAATTCAAATATTATCAATAGATACGAAAAAATATTATAAAAACATTGCTTTGCAAATGTAAACGTGATAAAATGTATACATAATTTTTATTATCTTGCCAAGTGCAAGTTATTATATATACCTTAAAAATAATTTTTAAAGGAGATGTGAACATCTATGTCAGAAATCAAAATTGAGACTGCAGTATCGGATGAAATTTTCGAAGGTGTTGTTCTCAAAGGCTGCATCCAAAAACTGCTCGAAAGTGAAAAAGAAAAAATCGAAGGCAAAATCTCAAAAATACTTCAGTATCTCGAACTTCAGCAAACTGAAGAATTTTCATATGAAAGAATCCTTCCTATATTTAAGGAGCGGTTTTGCACACAGATTGCAAATGAAGCAGTAAAAAGGGCTTTTATTCCTCAAAGGAGTCACAACGTTTATGAAGAACTCCTATATCTGACCTCCGAGGCCAGAATGGAAAAAGCTATAAATGGCGATATTCTTTTGAATATCATTCAAGATATTTTAAGAGAATATTTGCCTGAAGCCAAAAAGAAAGAGGCCCTCAGAAATTCCGAAATGCTTAGAAGTATTGGCAAAATAAAAATTGACTAAGTATAAATGGTCAATTTTCAAACCAAGCTTCTAAATAGAGGTTCAAAAGGAGAACTAAAATAAGTACAGTATGTTCTTATTTGGTTCTCCTTTTTTTTATTATTTTTAAAATTTTTCTTTACATTTTAAATAGCATAGTATATAATACAAATGAATTATTACAAATAGGCAACATTATTACAAAAACATTAAGAAAATATTACATTTGCATTAAATCTATTGACATATAAACAGAAAAATATAAAATAATTGTATATCATATAGAGGTACTATGAGAGTAATTAGTGGAATAGCACGAGGAACAAAATTAAATTCAATAGAAAGTATGTCAACAAGGCCTACATTAGACAGAGTAAAAGAACCATTATTCAGTATATTACAAACTAGAATACAAAATTCACTTATTTTAGATTTGTTTTCAGGAAGTGGTGCTATTGCTATTGAATTTTTAAGTCGAGGTGCAAAATACGCATACTTATGCGAAAAAAATCATCTTGCAGTAAAAATGATATACAATAATTTAGAAAAAACAAAACTTAAAGAAAATGCAACAGTAATAGAAAAAGACTATAAAAAAGCATTAGAATTATTTGAAAAGGAAAATTTACAATTTGATATTGTCTACATTGACCCACCTTATCAATATGACATTGCAGTCGCTTCTGTTAAAGAAATATTATCATTAAATTTACTAAAAGATGAAGGAATTATAATCATAGAAACAGATGATGAAAAAAGAGAGTTACAAGAGTTAGAAAATTTAGATGTAAACATATATGATATTAGAAAGTATGGTAGAGTTAAACTTATATTCTTAAACTCTACATCGAAGTAGCGCTGTGTTAAGTTGAAAGGGGTAAAACAATGGAAATATTCACCTTATTAGAAACTTTAGAAGATTTATTAGAAAAAAGTAGGAATGTACCTTTTTCTGGTAAATGTATTGTGGACAAGGAAGAATTACTAGACATTATTAAGGAAATTAGGTTAAAGCTACCTGAAGAATTGAAACAAGCAAAATGGGTAAAAGAAGAAAGACAAAGAATATTAGTTGAAGCTCAAAATGAAGCTGATGAAATAATTAAAGAAGCTGAAAATAGAATAATATCTATGATAGACGAACATGAAATAACAAGAAAAGCATATGAAAAGAAAGTAGAAATTATTGAAACAGCAAATGAAATGTCACGTGAAATATCAAAAGGAACAAAAGATTATGCTGATGGTGTCTTATCTGGCATTGAAGTTGCACTTCAAGATGCTTTAAGAGTAATTCAAGAAAACAGAAAAGAACTAAAATAAAGTATGAAAATCTAAAAAATAGTAAATAGCGATTAAATGAAATTAATAAGAAATTAATAAAAAACTTAAATATATATTAAAACAAAAATATAAAACCTAAATAGAATTTTCGGAAAAACAGTGGACGGAAATTGGATTTCCGAAACCACTATTTTTTTGCTCACAACAATAAAATTGAAGAAACAAAATAAAAAAACTTTAGATAAAATTGAAACTTAAACATTATTAGGGCTTAGATAAAAATGAGAAACATTTTAAACAAAAGCGAATTGGGAGGTAATAACTTTGGCAAGAAGAAAAAAGAAAAATCAAGTAGATAAAAATGTAGCAGTAGTAGTTTTAGTACTAGTAAGTATTCTACTAATGCTTTTAATATATACAAAATCTGGTAATATGGGACAGTTCTTAAGCCCATTACTTGGTGGAATTATGGGCTTCATTAAATACATAATTCCAATAGGAACCCTGCTTATTGCAGTATATATGGCACACAATGATAGAGAATACATGATGGGAAAATTAGTGCAATACACTATTTTCTTAATATGCATTTCTGCAATGCTTAGTGTATTTCAAGTAAGTAATGGAAACCTTCAAATAGAAAATAAGGAATTTTCAGATATTTTAGAAGATGCCTATACCCTAGGAGAAAAAAATATAGGTGGTGGTGTAGTAGGTACAGTTATTGCACTTCCTATTATAAGTGCATTAGGTGAAACAGGTGCAGCAATTTTAGCAGTAGGTGTTTCTATAATATTATTAGTATTCATTTTTGGAATAAGACCAGCAGAACTACTTAGCAACTTCTTAGATACTATGGCGGAAAGACGAGAAGAAAGAAAAGAAGACATGAGAAGTAGAAATGAAGAAAGAAAAGCACAAATGGCAGAAGCAAGAAGTGAAATCAAGGCAGGAGATAGAATGGAGTCAAAAAGAGAAAGACGCCTAAGAGAAAGAGAAGAAGCAGAAAGACTAGCTACTCCACTTGCTAATCAATTAAGTATAGATTTAGATGAAGATGATAATAAGCCTAAATATGATCACGAGGATGATGAGCTAGATATTCCATTCTTTGGAGGTTTTGGAAAGAAAAAGGCTAAAGCAGAAGTGGCACAAGAAGCAGATAAAGTGCCAGCACAAGAGCAAAGCTCTCCAGATGTTATAGATGCAAATTTATTTAAACAAGTAGAAGAAGAAAAAGAAGACAAAGTAAAAGAAGTGCTACAACTAGAGCATACAATAACAGAAGAGGATGAAAACTATGAATTCCCACCAGTACAATTATTAAGTGAAGCAGACAAGAAAATAAATAAAGGTGGAAAGAAAAATGTGGCAGATACAGCAACAAAACTTCAAAAAACACTATATAGTTTTGGCGTTTCTGCAAAAGTAGAAAATGTGTCTGTTGGACCTGCAATTACAAGATATGAGCTAAAACCAGCAGAGGGTGTAAGAGTTAGCAAAATTGCAAACTTAGCAGATGATATAGCACTAAACTTAGCAGCAGAAAGCATACGTATTGAAGCACCAATTCCAGGAAAACAAGCAGTAGGAATTGAAATTCCAAACAAAGAAAATGAAATGGTACATTTTAGAGAAATAATAGAATCAGATAGCTTTATAGACCATAAATCAAAACTTGCATTTGGACTTGGAAAAGACGTAGCAGGTGAACCAGTAGTAACAGATATTGCAAAAATGCCACACGTTTTAATTGCTGGTGCAACAGGTTCTGGAAAGAGTGTATGTATTAACACTTTGATTTCAAGTATTTTATACAAAGCAAAACCAAATGAAGTAAAGTTACTTATGGTTGACCCAAAAGTAGTAGAGCTTTCAGTATATAACGGAATACCACACTTACTTATTCCAGTAGTTACAGACCCTAAAAAAGCAGCAGGTGCTTTAGCATGGGCAGTACAAGAAATGGAAAATCGTTATCAATTATTTGCAACAAAAGGTGTTAGAGATATTAAAGGCTACAATGAAATAGCACAAAAGGAAGATACAGGAATTCTTCCACAAATAGTAATTATAATAGACGAGCTTGCAGATTTAATGATGGTTGCATCTAAAGATGTAGAAGATTCAATCTGCCGTTTAGCACAAAAAGCAAGAGCTGCAGGAATGCACTTAGTAATTGCAACACAAAGACCATCTGTTGATGTAATCACAGGTATTATCAAAGCAAACATTCCATCAAGAATTTCTTTTGCAGTTTCTTCACAAGTAGACTCAAGAACAATTCTAGATATGGTAGGAGCAGAAAAATTACTTGGAAAAGGAGATATGCTATTCTATCCAGCAGGTTCTCCTAAGCCTACTAGAATTCAAGGAGCTTTTGTATCAGATAAAGAAGTAGAAAAAATAGTAGACTTTATCAAATCAAAAGGTGAAGTTACATATAATGAAGATATTATGGAGCAAATAGAAAATGCAAATAAAACAGATAAAGACTTAGAAGCAGAACAAGCAGAAGATGACGGAACAGACCCATTACTAATGGAAGCAATAGATACAGTAGTAGAAACAAAACAAGCCTCAACATCATTTATACAAAGAAGATTTAAAGTAGGTTATGCAAGAGCAGGAAGAATTATAGACCAAATGGAAGAAAGAGGAGTTATTTCAGGCTATCAAGGAAGCAAACCAAGAGAAGTTTTAATGTCTAAAGAAAGATGGCAAGAACTAAAAATGTCACAAAGTGCAAGTGAGCAAGAGTAAACTTAAATTTTTCTAATATAAAATAAGTGACTTTACTTGAAATTTGCTGTCGCAACATAAATGTTGCTCCAAACGCGCTTCGCTTGAACGCTGCGCATTTCTGCGTAAAGTCACTATATTTTAAACATATAATTAAAACAATAAAAAACTGAAGAAAAGGTGAATATGGAAAAAATACGTAAGATTTATTTAAAAGATTATACAAATGCTTTGGAGAAGGTTTTGGAGAAAAAGAATTTCTCAATCGAGACCAAAAACCTTCTTTTAAGTATGTTTTATAAAATTGAAAATGCGTATCAAGATTATTTAAAAGTAAAAGTAGAAGTATATGATAAAGGCATATTTTTAGAAGATTTAATAGATATTATAGACGTAGAATGTAATGAAATAGAAATAGTAGATAGTATAAAAGAAGAAATTAAAGGATATATAGTAAAAAAAGAAGAAGGAAAAATCATATCAATAGGAAGCGAATTTACTTTACTAAATGCTTTAATAGAATTAGGACAAGAAACAATTTGCATGCCAGAAGAAGAAAACATTTTACAAGAGCCAATTACATATTTTATAAATTTAGGAATGAGAATGCATCAATCAGAAATAATAAGAGACTTTAATGGTTGGTCATGGGAAATTATTTTAAAAGATATTACAGATATAGAAATGAACATATATTTCCAAACATTTTTATACTTACTAGGATATGAGTTTATAGATGAATGGCAACAAAACGATACAAACTTAGCAGACTATATAATATTAGCTTATGAAAAATTAAAGCAAGACTTTGGAGAAGAAAGAGCAAAAACTTTAATGCAGTTATTCTGCAAGTTATCAATCGAAGCAATATCAAAAGTAAGCAAAGAACAAGCTGAATTTTGGAAAGAGAGAAAAAAAGAAGCTAAATCAGAACTAGAAAAATTAAATAACAAGGAAAGTTATTTAGAAGGCATAACAGAGGAAAAGAAAGAATTAAATAAAAAAATAGATAAAATAGATAAGATGATTAACAATAAAGAAGGCTTAGAAAAAGAATACAAAAAGAGAAACGAAAAATTACCAAATAAAGAAAAAATATTTAGCATTAGACATTTAGTAAATATGCTAGAAGAAGAAAGACTTGAATATGTAAAACAAATAAAAAAGTGTAATGATTTAATAGATCCAAAAGGTTATGTAGCACGTAAAGAAATTCTAAATATAAGAAATGAATTTTTAGAAACACTAAATATAACTGGTGAAAATAGTGAAAACATAGACATATCAAATTTATTTCTAGAATGTTTCCAAATAAAAATATCAAAAGCGCAAACAAGGCAAGAAATTATTTCATATTTTTATATATTAAGATATTATGGTTTTCTAATATATAATTCTGAAGGAGAAAACTTAAAACGAAAAGCAAATTTAAAAGAACTTTTTGAAAAAGTAACAATACTACTTATAGAAAAAGCAAACAAATTAAATGCTATAGAAGAAGTAACAGATGATACACAAACAAATAATAAAATAGTAAAGAAACTTTTTAATAGCAAAATGATAGACCTAAATAATCTTGTAATAGAAACTAAAGTAGTAGATGGAACATTAGTTGTAGAGTACTATGATACTAATATATTAGAAAGCAGTTATGAAATTGAATGTGGAAAAACTATTAAGCTAAAAAAGAAAACTAAGTTATTTACCTAATGAATTGTACTTAAACCAAATGAAACATTAAGTAAGGTTCAAAATAAAAATTAAAACACTATAAGGACAAAAATAAAACACTAGAAAAATTAAAAAACTCAGAAAGGAAAAAGAAAATATGAAAATTACTTTTTTAGGTGCAACAAGAACTGTAACAGGTTCTAATTTCTTAGTAGAAGGAGCAGGCAAAAAATTCCTAGTTGATTGTGGAATGTACCAAGGCAGTAACAAAGAAGAAGGAAAAAACCACGAACCATTTGATTTTAACGTAAATGAAATTGACTTTATGTTATTAACACATGCACACATAGACCACTCAGGAAGAATACCTAAGTTATACACAGAAGGCTATAGAAACCCAATATTTGCAACAAAAGCAACTGTTGACTTATGCTCTATAATGCTTCCAGATAGTGGACATATACAAGAACAAGAAATTGAGTGGAGAAACAGAAAAAGAATGAGGGAAGGAAAGCCAGCACTTCCACCACTTTATACAGCACAAGATGCAATAAACACCATGGAAATTTTTAAACCCGTAGAATATGATGAAATAATTGAAATAGATCCTAACATCCATGTTCGTTTTAATGATGCAGGACATATGCTAGGCTCAGCAATTATTGAAATTTGGGTAACAGAAGATGGAAAGCAAACTAAAGCCGTATTCACAGGAGATTTAGGAAACAATGATATACCACTTCTTTCATCTCCAACAATGATAGATAATACAGATTATTTAGTAATGGAATCTACATATGGTTCAAGGCTACATTTAAGAAATGATGATAAAGCAAATCTATTTCTAGATATTGTTGCAGAAACTTTAGATAAAGGTGGAACAGTAGTAATTCCATCATTTGCAGTAGGAAGAACACAAGAAATATTGTATGAACTAAATGGTTTAAAAGGAAAACAAGATGATGAAGAGTTTAAAAGAAAGTATAAAACTTTAATGAGTGCACCTGTATATGTTGATAGCCCACTTGCAATTTCAGCAACAGAAATATTTAGAAAAAATGCAAATCTATTTGATGAAGAAACACAAGCACTTATTCAGTCAGGAGATAATCCACTAGAATTTCCTGGGCTTCAATTTACAAGAACAGCTGATGAATCAAAAGCATTAAATGAAAAAAATGAATCTGCAATTATAATCTCAGCAAGTGGTATGTGTGAGGTAGGAAGAATTAAGCATCATTTAAAACACCATTTGTGGGACCCTAATAGCACCATTTTGTTTGTTGGTTACCAAGCACCAGGAACTTTAGGAAGAAGACTAGTAGAAGGCGAGAAAATGGTAAAAATCTTTGGTGAAGAAATTGCGGTAAATGCTAGAATAGAGTACATAGAAGGTTACTCAGGTCATGCAGACCAAGAATGGTTATTAAACTTCATATATTCATTTATCACAAAACCAAAGCATATATTTTTAGTGCATGGTGAACCAGATAGCCAAGAAGTGCTAAAACGAAAAATTACAGAAACTATAGAAATTCCAGTAACAATTCCAGAATATGGTCAAACATACACTTTGGATGAAACATTAAAGATGGAACAAACAGTACAAGTAAAAGAAGAAGAAAATGTTATAGAAAAACGAGACATTCTAGGCAAAATAAATACATTAAAACAAGAACTACAAGATATGGAAAATATAGTAAAAGAAGAGTACTTAACAGAGGAAACAACAGACGGAGATATAAGTTTATTAAAACTAAGATTAAATGAAATAGAAGAACAAATTGTAAGAATAGTGGAGAAAAATTAACTATAAAAATAAGCTACCAAAATATTTAATTATAAGTTACTAATAAATAATAAAAATAATAGAGGGAGAAACCAATGAGAAATAAGTATGATAATTATGCCATAATAGGTGGAAAAAACATAACAGCAAGCTATACTAGAACGGGAGAATTATTAAGAGTGATGTATCCATCACCAGACTTCAAAAGCTGGGTAGATGAATATAAAACAGGAATAAAGATTAATGATTCTGGTTTAATCTATTTACATGAAGATATAAATAATCAATACTATCAATATTACACAGAGAATACTAATATATTAAACACAGAAATTATAAATACATATTTTCAATTACATATAAAGCAAACAGACCTATGCTTATTAAAAGAAAATATACTTGTTAAGAAATATAAATTTGAAAATAGAAACTCAATCGACTTAAATGTAAATTTCTTAATTCATGCAAAATTACTATCAGACTATAATAATATGGTAGGTTCAAAAATAAAAGGAAACACTCTTATACAATATTGTCATGACTACACAATGTACACCTTTTCAAAAACGCCACTACTTAGCTATCAATTAAATGACACAAAGGAAAATATTTCAAGTGGAGAAATACAAGATAAAGACTATATTGGAATGTCATCAGATTCTAGCGTTAGCTATAATATAGGTTTATTAAAACCAGGAGAAAAAAGAGAATTAGTAGTATATTTGTACTTTAGAGATAATAATATAAAAGTGACAGAAGAAGAACTAGAAAAGCAAATTGTACAAATAACCAAAATGGATATTGAAAAAGAAGAACAAAATGTAGAAAAATACTGGAATAAATATGTTAAAGAACATTTATCCATTCCATTATTACCTGACACAACATTATATAATAAGAAGATAAATAAAATTTATCAAAGAAGCATTTTACTATTTCCACTATTGATAAATGCAGAAACAGGCGGAATTTCAGCAGCCGTAGAAGTGGATGAAGAAAGAAGTGAATGTGGAAGGTATAGCTATTGCTGGCCTAGGGATGCAGTATTTGTTACAAAAGCATTAGATGCAATAAAAATGACAAAAGAAGCAGAAAAATTCTATAAAGTATTTTGCAAAGAAACACAAAGTAAAAACGGAATGTGGGAGCAAAGATTCTATACGGATGGAAGACTAGCACCTTGTTGGGGCTACCAAATAGACGAAACAGCAAGTGTTATATATGGAGTATATGAACATTATAAATCCGTAAAAGAAACTAAGTTTTTAAAAGACACATATAAAATGTGTGAAAATGCAACTAAGTTCTTAGAAATATACCTAGACAACATTTTAGGAACAAAAGATGAATCAGATGTAGTAAAAAAAGAAATAGAAGAAGCATATCATACAGAAGAAAGGAATAAATTACCAGTAAGTTATGATTTATGGGAAATGCATGAGGGAGTACATTTGTATTCACTATCTGCAATATACTCAGCATTTGGAGCAATGCTAGAAATACACAAAATATTAAAGCCAGAATATGAACAAAAAAATCGTTTAAAAGTAGAAGCGATGAACAAGCTAGAAGCTAGAATTATTAAATATCAAGACGAAATAAAAAAATACATATTAGAAAACTTATATGATGAAGAAACAAAAACATTCCTTAGAAACTTAAATGACAAACAAACAGATATAAGTGAGTTGGGAATTGTAGTTCCTTTTAGCATCTTTTCACCAAGTGAAAAAAAGGTACAAAACACAGTAGAAAAAATAAATCTAACACTTAGAACATATACCGGAGGATACTTAAGATTTGAAGGTGACCATTATAAAGGTGGAAAGAATCCATGGATAATATCTACCTTGTGGATGGCAATGTACCATAAAGCCTTAGGGGAACACAAAAAAGAAAAAGAATGTATCGAATTTGTAATAAATTCAGCAAACGAACACGGGTTCTTACCAGAGCAAGCCGAAAATGCTACTCCATCAAATGGTTGGGTAAATGGACTTGCATGGAGCCACGGAATGTTCATTTTAACGCTTTTGTAAAGCGCTGAAAAAAAAGGAAAAATGTCAAAAAAATGTCAAAAAAATTGTTGACAAACATATAATTTAATGCTATAAATATATACAGAATTGCTATTCTAAAAATAACAAACCATAAAAAAAGAAGGAGGAATATTATAATGGTACATAAAAAGTTATTAAAAAGCAGTTTAGTTATTATGCTAGTTGTAGCAATGCTCTTTTCAACTGTAGCAGTTTTACAAAGAGTATTCGCTAGCGAAGAAGGTTGGACAGCAAGTGCTCATGTCCAAGACATAGGATGGATGGATGCAGTATCAAATATACCTGTATTAAGTGCAAAACCATCTGATGATGCTACACCAGTAGCAGTTATAGGAACAACAGGAGAAGCTAAAAGATTAGAAGCTCTTGATATTAACGTTCCTGAAGGTGTTACATTAGAATATAGAGCACATGTCGCAGAAGATGGATGGGAACAAGGATGGAGAACAGCTGACGACAAAGTTATAAGTAAAAATGCTACAAGCGCAGATGCTACTGAAACAGATAAAACAGTAGTAGGAACAGTAAACCAATATAAAAGAATGGAAGCTGTACAAATTGCTGTATCTGGTGAAGGCGTAGCAAATTATGAAGTATACTATAGAGCACATGTTGCAGAAAATGGATGGTTACCATGGGTAAAAGCATCTACTACAACAGAAAATGCTGACGAAGCTGGATTCGCTGGAACAACAGGTGAATACAGACAAATGGAAGCATTAGAAATAGTATTAGTTCATATTAATCATACTTATGATTATGTAAACAATGAAGATGGAACACATACAGGAACATGTACTGTTTGTGGTGCCACAGTAACAGAAAATCATGAAAAAGAATTAGGAGAAACAACAGAAGCAGGTCATACATGGAACTGCACAAAATGTGACTTTTGCGAAGTAGAAGATCATAACTTCACATATGGTTATGATGAAGAAAAAAATGAATATACAAAAACTTGTGGAGTATGTGGTTTTGTAGGAACAGACGAAGAAAAACATATTTTAGTAGATGCAAAAGCAAAAGCTGAAGCAAAAATTGATGAGTTCGTTGGAACATTAAACACAACAGATTATTCTGAAGAAAATATGCAAAAAATATTAGAAATAATAAACGAATCTTCTAATAAATTACATGATGCAACTACACCAGAAGAGGCTGCAAAAGTGGCTGATGAAGTGATAGAAGCATTGAAAGCTGTTAAGTCAAATTCTCAATTATTAGCAGATGCAAAAGCAGAAGCTGAAGCAAAAATTGACGAATATGTTGGAACATTAGATACAACAGATTACTCTGAAGAAAATATGCAAACATTATTAGAAACAATAAACGAAGCTTCTAATAAATTACATGATGCAACTACACCAGAAGAAGCTGCAAAAGTGGCTGATGAAGTGATAGAGGCATTGAAAGCTGTTAAGTCAAATTCTCAATTATTAGCAGATGCAAAAGCAGAAGCTGAAGCAAAAATTGATGAATATGTTGGAACATTAGATACAACAGATTATCAAACAAATATGGATGAGTTATTAGATTTATTAAATGAATCCTCTAATAAATTACATGATGCAACTACACCAGAAGAAGCTGCAAAAGTGGCTGATGAGGTGATAGAAGCATTGAAAGCTGTTAAGTCAGATTCTCAATTATTAGCAGATGCAAAAGCAGGAGCTGAAGCAAAAATTGATGAGTTTGTTGGAACATTAAATACAACAGATTACTCTAAAGAAAATATGCAAACATTATTAGAAACAATAAACGAAGCTTCTAATAGATTACATGATGCAACTACACCAGAAGAAGCTGCAAAAGTAGCTGAAGATGTAATTGCGAAATTAGATGCTATTGAAACATTTACAGATGTAGCTATAGCTAATGCTTCTGGTAAGTTATCAGAATTTGTTGAAAATAGTGACTTAAAGAAAACTGTTCCAGGAAGTGATATGGATTATGCTGGAGCAATTTCTGATGCAATAGCAGAAGCTTATAATAAAATAAATAGTTCTGAATCAGTTGACGCTGTAGATGCAAAATTAGCAGAAGCTGAAAATGACATATTAAATGCATTAAGAACACAAGTACAATTCTACTTAGATACTGTTTACAATCAAGGAAAAGCATACAATGACATGGTTCTTACAGAAACTAAATATAATTTCTACAAAGATAGAATTAATAATGCAGAATCTATAAGTAATGTAATATTTGAATATGAATATGCATTATCTGATAGATATTCTCTATCAGCTGAACAAGATAGAGGTGTTAAAGAATTAACAGACTTTGTTGAAAGCAGTGACTTAAAGAAGACTGTACCAGGAAGCGATATGGATTATGCAGCAGTACTTTCTAGTACAATTGCAGAACAAAATGGTAATGTTCAATCAGCAGAATCAAGAGAAGCAGTTGATAAAGCTGTAGCAGACGGAAAAGCTTCAATACTAAGTGCATTAAAAGAACAATTAAAATTCTACTTAGATACATTATATAATAATGGAGAAGCATATCAAGATAAGGTTCTAACAGAAGCAAAATATCAAGCATATTTAAGTGGTATTAATGAAGCAGAAACAGTAAAAGATGCAATTGATGCTTATGAAAATGCAGAAAGAGAAAGATATAGTCTTTCTGAGAAAATTAGTGAACAAGTAAACAAATTAACAGAATTTGTTGAAAATAGTGACTTAAAGAAAACTGTACCAGGAAGTGATATGGATTATGCAGCTACACCTGATATTAATGGTAAAATTGCTGAAGGATACGCATTAATTAATAGTGCAAAAAATGCTGAAGAAGCAGAAGCAAACTTACAAGCAGCAGAAAATAATATTGCAAAATCAACAAAAGAATATGTTGAATTTTTATTAGATTCTGTTTACAATGATGGAAAAGGTTATAGCGACGAAATGAGTTTTCCAAGATTACTTAAAGAAGTTTATGACTTATATAAAAATTTATTGAATTCATGGGAATCATATGATTTATCAAGTAACAAAGCAATAGAGTTTATAATCAAAACTTATGAAACTGCACTTGGTTATAGAGTAGATGAAGATCAATACAATTGTATAAAGGCTATTCAAAATACAATTGAAGATTTAAGAAACGAACATAATGCCGAAGAATTTGGAGTAAGTCAAGAAGCATTTAATTCAATTGTAAAAGAAGGAATAGGTAAATTAAATAACCTTTATACAGGTAAAGCTGATAAAACAATAAATGAAAAAACTAAAAAAATACATGATGAAGTAATAGCTAAACTTGAAGGATTGAAAAAGCAAATTGATTTAAGATTAGAACAAATTGACGAATATGTAGCTCCTCTAAATACTTCTATAGGAGATGAAGAAACTCCAACATACTTATCAAAATTCACAGATGTAACAAATGAAGTTGAAGAAGCAAAAGAGCAAGTAAAATCTATAGTTTCTAAGGAAGCATTAGATGCATTAATGCCTGAAATACGTCAAAAATTATTTGAATTAACACGTGATGATTTACTACAATTACTAAAAGAAAGTTATTATACAAAAGAATATGAAGATGGCGACATAACAATATCTTTAAATGCCTATAGAAATGCAGTAAATTCTATAAGTGCACAGAAAAAATACGCCGACTTAAATAGAAATAGCGTTAATAGTATGTTATTGACATACTACGGTGCTGTTCAAACAGCTCTTGAAAGAGGAGATTTTGGAACATTAAGAGATAATTATTTCAATACAAATGGAATGCTAGCAAAAGAAACACTTGGAGAATTATATGTAGATAATAGCGGATTAATGGGCAGTGAGGATACGCCTCTTACTAAAACTAGCAGATTTAATGAAATAAAAGAAATAGTCGAAAAAGCAAAAGAATTAAGCTCTGAACTAGAAACTGTAAATTCATTAGAAAAATTAGAAGCACTTGAATTAAAGGGCGGAAATGAAGTATTAGAACTTTATGCAAATGCAATAAGAACAGTTATAAACAAATTAAGTTCAAATGAAAATGGAAGAAAAACAACACTACCAGCATCTAAAGTTGAAGAAATGGAAAGAGTATTACAAAAAAATGCATCAGCAGATACAGTAGAAGGAGTAGTAAAAGCTAAGAAAGCAATTGAAGAAAAATATAATGAAATCGTAAAAGATTTTGTTGGAGACGAAACAATAGCTCAATTAGGAATAGAAGCAACAGAAGACGGAAATATAACAGTAACAGTAAATGATGATGGAACATTATCTATAAAAGCTGACAAAGTAAAAGTAGAAGAAGATATGGTTATTGAAGAAGGAATGAGCTTAGAAATTTCAGGAAGCTTAACAATAGAAGAAGGAAAGAAAATTGAAATAAACGAAAATGCTTCACTAACACTAGATAACACAATTAATGCTTATGATTTATTAAAAGATAAAAAAGATGTAGTTATAGAAAACAATGGGGATTTGACTCTTTATGCTTGGGACAGTAATGGAAATGGAGACGCGTTTGTTTGGGCATGTAGCAAAAATAACATTACTGGTGATGGTAACTGCAATATCTATGTTGGTAAAGGCGAATAATTCTATTGATTTAACATATAAAACGCAAAAAGCTTGTAAGAAAAATCTTACAAGCTTTTTGATTATATAAAAGAATTTAAATTGTTAAACTTTTTGAGTTGAAGCATCACAAGATGAAGTAGTTCCATCTTTAAAGCTGAAAGAATCAGCTTTATGTTTAAACTCAACTTTAGCTATACCAGCTCCACTAGTATGTTCATAAACTTCATATAGTTCAGCATCTTTTGCTTTTTTAGTAGCAGTAACAGTTGCATCTATATTAACAGTCATAGTTCCACCTTGATTATAACCTTTATGTGAAACAATTAATAGAGCAGCACCAGAAGCTTGAGGCCCTGTTTCTTGTTTTGGAGCAACATAATTCTTTGCTGTTGCATTTAATTTTGTTTCTCCCTTTAAGTTTAATGTAGTTAATCCAACAGCTTCTATTGCTGTTCCACCTGTTATTGTACAATCTTTGAATGTAGCTTCTCCTTTTGCAGGTAAGAATACTGCAGGAATTCCTTTTTCTTTAACTTCTAGTGTACTATTAGAAACTTCTATCATAGAATCCTTAGTATCAGCATTATTTGTTCCAATACATGGAGATTTTTGACAAAGTATTTTACTTCCTTCAATTTTTAATTCAGGCTTAGTACTATCACCGAATAATGCAATTCCGTATCCACTAGCAACACTAACTGTATTATTTTTTAATGTTAGTTTTCCTTCATCAACTTTAATTAAAAGATCTGTTGAATCACCAGTTGTATCTGTTTGCTCAATATCAACACCGTCAATGGTTAATTGACCATCTTTTTTAACGTATATGTTGTTTGTCTTGCCATCTGTTGTAATTTTTACGCCTTCTTTTGCAGTTATATTAAGTTCTTTTTCAACATTAAGTCTTGAATATATCTCTGTTTCACTATCTAGTTGAACATTTTTTGCACCATCTGCAGCAGCAGATTCTAAGCTATAACCATTTCCCCAAGAAGCATAAGAACTATTTAATTCAACTTTTCCGTCTCCTTCAATTTTTACATATCTTCCTAATCTACCTTCTACAAGCAAAGTAGAGCCTTCTTCCAAATTAATTGTTGGTTCATTACCTTTATGTGTACTTGATGCAAATTTTTCATTTTCGCTTGTAACTTTTAATGTAGTACCTTCTTTAACATTTACTTCTGTAACTGTTGTTGGTAAATCTTCATTTAATTCTACATCACCGCTTACTACAATTTCTTTAACTTCTTCTAAAGCTTTTTCAAAAGCTTCTTGTGTATTTACTTCTTCTACAAGAGATCCTGTAACTTCACCTCTTACTTCAGCTCCATTAACTTTTTTATCAACTGTTAAAGAACCTCCTTCATTTACAGTACAAGTAGCACCTTCTTGTATTTCTATAACACCTTTTACTGTAACATTATTACTAACTGTAAGAGTTGTATTAGGTTTAAATACAAGTTTTAATCCTTCTGGAACAACTTTTTCATTAGGCATATTACCATTTAATGAACAATTTGCACCATCAAAGGCTACCGTTATATATCCTTCATTATGTGCCCATGCAGGAATGCTATCTAATATTTCTTTCCAAGTTCCTATTTTTTCTGCTACTTTTCCACATGCAGAGCATTTTGATTTGTATCCTTCAGCTTTCTTAGTCCATTCATATGAATCATGAGATTGGGTTCTATGACAAACATTACAAATATGTTCACCTTCGTTAACTTTGAAACCGTTTAAAGATGGAACCATAGTGCAATATTCCTCTACAGTATAACCACAATCAGTACAAATTTTTTGATGTTTGCTTACAATTCTACCATTTTCTTCTCTAATATCGCCTATACAGCTAATTTCGATTTTATGATTTTCAAATTCTACATTAGGGTTAGCATTTAAATTAGTACCGCAAACTTCACAGCTTTTTGCATGACCTGTTGTATTGTAAACATATTTTTCAACATGTTCAGCAGCACTTAAATCAAATGTAACTGTTTTAGTAGCTTTTAGACCTTTTGAACCTGTAGCTGTAACTGTATAAGTAACAGAAGCACCTTCTGTACCACAAGAACCAGAAACATTCTTATCTACAGTAATTCTAGCCCAATCAATATCAAAAGATTTACCACAATCTAAGCAAGTTTCTTTAGCCGTAGCAGAGAATTGCTCACTAAATTTAGGATCTTTTCCATTTTCATCAATAGTTATAACTGGAGATTCAGAGAAATTATGTCCACCTTCAGCTAATGCTGGAATTTCCCATTCTTTACTATCTTCATTTTCTACAGCTTCGTATTTAACTTCTTCTCCTGTCTTAGAAACCGTAAAGTGATGTCCACAAGTTTCGCAAACGGCGTAACCTTCTTTAATACCGTTTACACAAGTAGCTTCTTTTGCTTCTAAATCAACATACTTATGTCCAGTAGCAGGAACTTCTATTCTTTTTGTAGCTGTTTCACCATTCAAATCAACTACATAAACATTGAAACCTGCATTTTCACAAGTAGGAGCCTCAGAAGCTTTTTCATCAACTACAGGAACTAATATTTTTGTAAATGCTTCTCCACATGCTGTACATGTTCCATTAGCTTCAACTACTGGATTTCCTTCTGCGTCTTCTGTCCATTTATAGCTTGTGTATGATTCAACACTATGAGCTTCTTCTTCACAAAAGTCACATTTTGTACGATACGATTTTGTATGATATATGAAATAGAATTATTGTTCTTTTAAATATCTTTTTAATAAGAAAGTTAGAAAATAAGGGAAGGTATAAAACTTTCCATTAAATCCTACATTTTTATTACATAATTTTATTCCGAATTTAATATCTTTATATAAATCACTACTTATTAAATTATTAAGTGAAATTGTTGCATTATCATTTGCTTTTACTTCAATAGGAATTAATGAGTTTTTATTTCTTATTATAAAATCTATTTCAAGCTTTTTACTATCATCTTTATAAAAATACAAATCATATCCAGCTTTTACTAGCATATCACCTACAATATTTTCATATAATGCTCCTTTATATGTGTTCATATTTTCATTATTTCTTAAATCATCTTGAACTTCTTCATCTAATGAACCAATTAATAAACCAGTATCAGCAAAATATAACCTATAATTATCTGGATTATAGTTTCCCTTTAAAGGAAGATTAGCTTGTTCTAGTGCATAACAAATATTGATAATTCCTGCGTTTGAAAGCCATTCTACAACACCAACATATTCTCTGTTTCTAGCTCCATCTGAAATTTTAGATATTTGAAATTTTTTATTTTCATTTCCTAAAAATACTGGTATTTTTCTATAACAATTCAATATTTTTGTTTTGTCTAGTCCTCCTGCATATTTTGTTATATCTTCTTCATAATCTAATAATATTTGTTGTTGCATTTTTAATATTCCACTAAAATTTTTATTTTCAATAAATTTACTCACTATTGCTGGCATTCCTCCAACAATCATATATTCTTTAAAATTAGACATCATAACATCATATTGTAACTGACTTAATGGTTTTAATTCTAACATATTTTGATATAAATCATTAATTTGTTCATCACTATATCCTTTAGCCCAAAGAAATTCTTCGAAATCTAAAGACCTCATAATATAGTCTTCTTTATTTCCTACACTATTTGATTCAATTTCTTTATAGTTTATTCCCATTAAAGAACCTGAGCAAATAACATCATACCTTCCATCTTCTTTAAATGCTTTAAGTGAAGTTGCTGTACTTACACAGTCTTGCATCTCATCAAAGAATATTAAAGTATCATTTTCAATTAGATTTAATTCTGGCATTTTTAATGTTATATTTTTTATAATATTATCGACTTCAAAGCCTTCCTCAAATATTGTTTTAAATTGTGGCTGAAGAGCAAAATTTATTTCAATAAATACTTTATAATTATTATTTCCAAAATTTCTTATAGCATTTTTTTTTCCTATTTGTCTAGCTCCTTTTATTATTAAAGGTAATTTATTAGAACTATTTTTCCATTCAATAAGGTAATTATCAATTTTTCTCTTTAATCTTTCCATAATTTATCTACCTCCAAATCATATTTTATCACATTTTTAGAAATATTTCAATACAATTTTATCACATTTTTAGAAATGTTTTAATGCGATTTTATCACATTTTTAGAAAAATTTCGGATATTTTTTACAATTATAATCTTTTTTTCTAGCATATGTAACACAGCATTCATTAGTGTTTTTTCATATCATTGTTTTTCTAATTTATTAATTCTTGATAAATTTTTCTCTATATAAAAATTTTCCCCAATATATTTATTATTATATAGTAATTTAATTAGAAAGCCAAACTAATTTCACGTTTTTTATACCTGATTTTTAAAGTTGTTTCACGTTTTTTATATCTATTTTTTAAAATATTTCACATTTTTTATATTTTAGTCAAATAACTGGTGCAATTTTTATGGTATCGTACAAAATGTGACTTTCGTACTATAGAAGTGTATATAATCATAAAAATAGCATATGAGAGAATTTATTTAATTAAAATAAAAAAATGTGTACTTATATGAAAATTGTGGTATTATTTTGTTAAATTTTGTGCAAAAAGTGGCAAAAATTGTTTTAAATCATATGCAAAAAGTGGCAAAAAAATATTGACTAATTTTTTATATTATGATATTAATATACATGGAGGAAATAAGAAATGTTTAGATTATTTGAAAAAAAATTATCCAATTGGAAAAAATCAGGAATGAAAAAACCATTGATGGTAATTCGGTGCAAGACAGATTGGAAAAACATATACAATAGACAAATTTGGCAAAGAAAATTTTGAACAATATTTATATTTTAATCTAGAAAAAGATAAAGATGTAAGAAATATATTTGATAACACAATTGATGAAGAAAAAATATTAGAAAACCTTGAATTATATATTGGTAAAAAAATAGATTTAAACAAAACTTTAATGTTTTTTGACGAAGTTCAAGTAAGTGAAAATTTTATTGTTTCACTAAAATATTTTAATGAATCTGACAAACCATATAAAATCATATGTGCAGGTAGCTTATTACGGAGTAAAGATAAATAGATTTAATAGTTCTTTTCCAGTTGGAAAAGTAAGAATGGAATATATGTATCCAATGAACTTTGAAGAATTTTTGTTAGCGGCAGGTAAAGATATATTATTAAAAAATATAAAAGAATGTTATTCTAAAATGGAGCCAATGCCATCATTTGCTCACGAGCAAGCTTTAACATTATATAAACAATATTTATGTGTAGGTGGTATGCCTGAATCAGTAAATAATTTTATAGAAAATAATTTAGATATATTAAAATATGATTCAAATATAATAACTAATATTATTGAAATGTATATAGCTGACATGAAAAAATATGTAAAAAATAATATCGAATCTATAAAAATAGAAAAAGTATATAAAAACATATCAAGTCAATTAGCAAAAGATAAAAAAACTTTTAAATATAATTTAATAGATCAAGAAGGAAGAAAAAGAAAATATGAAACTCCAATTGAATGGTTAGTTTCATCAGGTATGGTTTTAGCAAGTTATAAAATAAAAAAAACTGAGATACCATTAAAAGTATATATAGATGAAGATATGTTTAAACTGTATTTAAGTGATGTTGGTCTACTAACTTCAATTTCAGAAATAAATTACCCTGATATCATGCTAGAAAGACCTTTTGAATTTAAAGGTGCTATTACAGAAAATTATATAGCACAAGAATTTATTTCTAATGATACTTCTTTATATTATTGGACATATGGAAGAAATGCAGAAGTTGATTTCTTAATTTATAATGATGATGGAATAATTCCAGTTGAAGTAAAAAGTGGAAATAATGTTAAATCAACAAGCCTTAATATTTATATGAAGGAAAATAAACCTAAATATGCAATTAGAATATCAACCAAAAATTTTGGATTTGAGAATAATATAAAATCTATACCATTATATGCTGCATTTTTAATTAAATAAATATAAAAAATCATGTATAATCCTAAAAAAGTCATACATGATTTTTAATTGCATAAAATGTGACTTTTGTGAAGAAGAAGATCATAGTGTTGAATCATACACAAGCTATAAATGGACAGAAGACGCAGAAGGAAATCCAGTAGTTGAAGCTAAAGGAACATGTTCTGTATGTGGAGAAGCATTTACAAAAGTATTAGTTCCTGACCAAGAATTTGTTGATGGTAAAGAACCAACATGTGAAGAAGGCGCTACAGTAAAATATTTTGTAAATTCTAATGGAATTAATACATCAAAAGTTGTAGCTGTAGAAGCAGTTGGACATGATATAGTATTCCATGATGCTGCACCAGCTACATGTGTAGAAAAAGGATGGAATAAAGCAGAATTAAGCAATGGATTAAAATTAGAAAAAGGTCAAGTTCGTAAATATGGACAATGCTCTGTATGTGGAACATACTTTAGAGCAGTTTTAGATGAAGCTACAGGAGAAATTGTATTAGACAAAGACGGAAAAGAAAGAATAACTAAAGTTTCAGAAAGGGATGCAAGAACACCTGTAGATACAGTAACAGGTCATGATTATAAAGTTAGAATTAATTGGGTAGAAATTAAAGATGAAGAAGGAAATGTAATAGGATATGATAGAAATGCTACAAAAACAGCAACTCTTGAATGTACAAGAGAAGGTTGTTTAAATGCTAATAGTGTAGGTGGCAACTGGGGTAACTATAGTTTGAAAGTTTATTTAAAACCATGCTTTGGTGGAAATCTTGATTTAGAGTTAGAAGGAAAATGCACAGATGAAGATGGAGCAGTAGCTAAATATACAGCAACTGTGGATCCAGATAAAACATATAATGGAAAGAAATTTTCAGAATTATGCGATGGTCAAACATTTGCAGAAACAAAAACAGTAAAAGTTAATGGTCATGTATATTCTGATTATTCAGTTACAAGTGTAGAAGTTAATGGAAAGCAAGTTCATCAACATGCTCCAGCTTGTATGTACTGTGGTGAGACTTCTGGAGAATATGTAAATTGTACTCCTACTGCTTTTACTGCAGATGATATAACAGCAGAAGGTCACACAGGTACTTGTGCTTGTGGATATAAATTTACTGAAGTTGCTGAACATACTTTAGTTGGAAGTGGCAGAGCAGGTGATATAAATGTTAACGGTTATGTTCACAATGGAAACATTATGAAATGTTCAGTTTGTGGATATGAAACTATAGAAGAAGATCATGAAATGAAATCAACAAAAGATGGACATTACTGTACAAAATGTGGTAGTGCAGAAGAAGCAGAACCTCATACATATACAGAATGGACAAAGAAAGCAAATGGAAGTTATGTATCAAAATGTTCTGTATGTGGATATGAAAAAACAGCAGGTTGGGACGAAGTGTTAAAAAGTGTTCCTGTATGGGCAAATAATGGAGCAGGATATGTAACAGTAACTTATGAAAGTGGTGCAACTTGTACTTTTAGAGGAGAGACTGATAAAGTTATACCAGAAGGATTAAAACTTGTATTTGAATCAGATTCTACATGTAATTTTGAACAAGATGTTACAGTAAATGGAGTTATTATTGTAGAAAGCGGAGCTCACTTCAATACAAGTAATCATATAGTAGCAGTAAACGATGAAGTAAAAGGTGCAGCTATTATAGGTGCAGACATTAAATATGGTGAACAAGTAAATACACAAAAAGCATTTGAAGAAGCTTTAAGTGATACAAGTGTTGATAAAGTTGTAGTAGATGCTGATGTAGAATTAAAAGATACTTTAAATAATGTTACAGCAATAAAGGTTAATGAAGGTGCTACATTAAAAGTTACAGTAACTTTACCAGCTGAAAATTTAACAATCACAGGTGAAGGAACAGTTGAATTAGCAAATAAAACACCAGAGACAAATGGTACAAACCTAGTTACAGCTTCAAAATCAGGAATTTCAAAAGTTGTTGTTTCTGAAGATGCAAAGTCTGATCATACTGTTGTAGCAGGAGCAGGTAAAAATTTAACTGTTGAACTTGAAAGTGGAAAAACAGTTGAATTTACTGGAGAAGCTTCAATACCATTTCATGTTCAAGATGGTGGAAATTTAACTATTATTGGTAGTGAAGATAAAACTTCTAAAATAAAAAATACTAATAATACTGCAATACAAAATCTTAATAGTACATTAAATGTTTCTAATGTTACAGTTGAAGCAAAAACTGGTGTATATGTAATGACTGAAGGTTCAAGTACCACACTTACAGGAGTAGTTATTAAAGCACAAATGTATGGAGTAACATCAAATAATGCTGAAAGTCCTGCTGGTATTGGAACAATAACTTTAAATGATTGTACAATTAGCTCAGAGCTTAATGCAGGATTATATTTACCTGCTAAAGGAAATGTAGTAATTAATGGTGGAAAAATAACAGGATGGTCTGCTATATTAACAAAAGGTTCTAATTTAGAGTTAAAAGGAGTAACTTTAAGATCTGAGGGTAATAGATATGATCATGCTCTTTCTGGTCATGCTGAAAAAGGTGTACAAGGTCAATTCCAAGCTGCTGCAGATGGAGCAGTACTTCTAATAGTAAGTCAAGGAAGTTATGCTAAAAATCAAACTGTTAAAATTAATATTGATGATAGTGTTAAATTCGAACAAAATTGTACAAAACAAGGTTTTGAAGGTTCTAAAAATTTCTTAATTGAAGTTGTTGGTACAAAGACAGCTACAAGTACTGAAGTAGCAGGAAACTTAGTAATAAATTATTCTGGTTTTAAGACTGAATCAGATATACAAACTGAAGCTCCAACAAGTAATACTACAGAAAGTCTAAAAGATATTAAAAAATATCTAGTAGATATAGATGAAGCTTGTAGAACTTCAATAAAACTAAATGATAAAGAATACAATACTTATTTAGAAAATTAAAATTACTAAAAAAGAAAGCGGTTAAACCGCTTTCTTTTTCTTATTTTGTTTGACCATTAATTGATATAGTACCTTTGAATTGATTACCTTTATCTAAGAAATATTTTTTAGTAATTCCTGTAGGATTAATTTTAGTATTATCTGTTTCTAATGTTTCATCTGTTATTGCTGTATAGTTTATAGAAAGTTTTGCACCAACACTTCCAGAATCAACATTATCTACACCAACGATTTCTACATCATAATGATTTTGGTCTAATCCTTCATATGCAAATTTTACATCATCTCCTATAGTAACAGTAACTTCTTTCCCGTCACTATAATTTTTTTGACTAACTATTAATAAAGGAGTTCCATTTGCATACCCTTGCGTACCGTTTTTCATATATTCTGAAAGTTTATTTGATGTATTTCTTGTATCAGTTCCTATTAATGTTAAATCTCCTTTTAGTGTAAGGTTTGCAGCTTTATCTAGAATTGCAGTTTTACCTTTTATTGTTCCACCATCTATTGTAACATTTCCTTTAGCTGGTAAATATAAACCATCACCACCTGTTGATTCAATATTACAATTTGTTAAAGTTACATTCCCAATACCAGTAAGACTTTCTGATGCATTTGCTGTAAATCCAAAATTTGATGCTTTAATATTTACATTAGTAAGTGTAGTAGTTGAAGATTCTGATCCTACATATACACCAGTTGTTCCTTCAACCTTAACATCAGAAACAGTTAATGTACCATTAATATTTTGTAATGCAATATTATTATTATTTTTTATTATAGATGTTTCTCCATTACCAGAAATAGTTAAATTTCCACCATTTTTAACATTGAATACTACTTTATTGTTTTCAGAACGTTCAATTGTTTTTCCATCTGCAAGTTCAACAGTTAATTCTTCATCAGCACCATCTACGACAACAGCTTCACTAGCTGTTGCATTTTCAGAAACAACAACTTTTTCTGCTCCAGCTTTTACAGCATTTACTAAGTTTGCTCCGTTATCTGTTGTATTTTCATTTGCTAATTTAACTGTTCCTTCTCCTTCAATTGTTAAGTTAGTATCTGCTAATTTTCCTGTTACTTTCATTGTAGAACCAGCATTTACTGTAACTGTTTTTTCTTCATCTAAAGTTTCTAATTCTCTACCAACTTCTACATCACAGTTTACTACTACTTCATTAGCTTTATCTAAAGCTTCTTCAAATGCTTCTTGTGTTTTTACTTCTTCAATTAATTTTCCTTGTCCTTCAACTTCACCTATTATTTCAGCTCCATCTACAGTTTTGTCAACTTTTAAAGATTTTCCTTCATCTACAGTACAAGTAGCACCGTCTTCTATTTCAAGAATTCCTTTAACAACAAATTGATTTTTTATTGTCATTGTTTTACCTGCAGAAACAATTAGTTTAACTCCTTCAGGAATTTCATTTGCTACTGAGAAATTAGCATCATCCTTTAATGTAATTACTAATGTTGGGTTAGAATTATCTCCTTCACCAGCTTTAGGTCCATATTTAGTTAAAAGTCCACTAAAGTCAGTTGTAGTAACTTTCTCTTTACATATGTCACATGTAGATTCATATACTCCATTTACTTTTTTCCATTCAGCACATGCATGTTTTGCTGGATTTTCTTTTTCTGGATCACAAACAACACAGTAATGTCCATCGAATCCAGCACTCTTTAAAACATGATTTGCTGAAACTTTTTGATATCCACATACTGAACATTCTTCAATACTATTTAAGTGATGTACATATTTTGTTTCATCATCATAGAAGTCTCCTGCAAAATCAGTGTTTGTAACAAATTTATGATCTTCTACAAATTCTCTACCACATACACATTTTGTTATATGACTTGTAGATGTTGTTGATCCTTTTACAAATTCTGTACCTACACAATCTACCGGATTACTCATCCATTCTCCACAATACATACAAATAGCTATATGTTGAGGAATAGATTTTTGTTCTCCATTTACTGTTGCTGTTCTACTTGTTATTGCATATTCAGAAGATTGTACATGTCCTGTAACATTAACTGTTTTTGTCTCTACAAATGTTTCATCTCCATTTACTACAGTTACTGTATAATTAGCTTTTGCTCCATTAGCATCTGTACATTTTCCTTCTAATTTCATATCAACAAAGTAGTCACCAGTTCCTATTGCTAGTGGTTGTAAAGCAATATTTGTTTTGCAATTATCATCATAAACATATTTTTTGCCATCCCATCTAGTTCTGCTTTCTACACAACCTTCTCTTGTACATTCAAGAGTAGCTGTTTTTGTAGCTTTTCTATCATATCCTATTACATTTCCTTGAGCATCTTTTAATTCTACCCAATTAATAGAAATTTCATAGTCATGACCATTTTCAGTATCTATTTCTATTCTAGCTTGGCTTTCTAAACATTCAACTTCTTTAATTATTTCACCATTTTCATCTAAAACAACCCAGAAATATTTATCACAGGCTGAACATTGACCATATTTCTTAACTTGACCTGGTTCTAAATTACTGTCACTTGCTTGAGCCCATCCTTTTTCCATACATGTAGCAGGAGTTGCGTCATGAGTAACTATATTGTGTCCTGTTGCAGGAACTTCAAAAGTTTTAGAAGTTTCAATTCCATTTGCTTTTACAGAATATTTAGCAGAACCAACTGTTTCACATTTAGGTTCAGTAATAATTTCTTTTTCTGGAACTAAAGTTACTGTAGCTTCTTCTTTACATACTGTACATGTTCCTTTAGCTTCAACTACTGGATTTCCTTCTGCGTCTTCTGTCCATTTATAGCTTGTGTATGATTCAACACTATGAGCTTCTTCTTCACAAAAGTCACATTTTGTGAAATCTTTTTGACTATTAAATTACATATAAATAACTACTTAGTTAAATGTTGTAAGTGTAAAAATATGAAATAATTGTATAAGTATTAGAATATGATTTGCATAAAGAATTTTTCTTCTTAAAAATGTGGTAATCATTTATTAAAAAGGTTGATTTTTGTACTACTATATGATATATTTTATGAGGAAATTTAAAGTGAAGTATTAAATAAATGAAAAATTAAATAGAGCAAGAGGGGAAGAGCAAATGGAAAACAAATATATATTTCTTGATAAAGAATATAGTAAAGGAATGAACTTACATGATTATATATTATCAGACTTATTTAAAAGTGGAGTTCAACATCTTGAAATAAAGAAGAAAGAATTAAAAAATCCATTTTTGAAATTTATAAGAAGGGCACATTTAAGTTATAGAATATCTAAAATTATAACATTGCCAATGAAATCAATTTGGAGTGAATTTCCTACTATAAATATAGATGAAAATTGCAATTATTATATAATTATTCCAATAGGAGTATTTTTTGATTGTAATATTTCTGCTATAAAAAGAAAGTATCAGAAGTATAAAAATGTGAAGTTTATTTTGTTACTTTTAGATTCTATAGACTTGAAGTTCTTAGCAAATAAATTAGCTCGTGCATTATATAAAAACAAATTGTGGGATTATGTATTTACTTACGATATGAATGATGCAAAAAAATATAATCTTATTTATTTAGAAGAGCATTATTACTCAAAACCAGAACTAGAAGAAGATGCAAAGATAGATAAAGATGCTTATTTTATAGGTGGTTTGAAACCAGGAAGAACACAAGAAACAATAGAATTATTTTCATATTTGAAAAAAAATAATGTCAATGTTAAATTTGATGTAGTAAATAGTGAAGAATTAGTATTTGATTATAAAAGTGATGGATTTAATATTTTTAAAAAATCAAATCCATATTCATATGCATTAAAGGAAACAAATAATGCAAATTGTATAATAGAATTTTTACAGACAGGTCAAAAAGCACAATCACTTAGATATTTTGAGGCAGTATGTTTAAATAAAAAATTATTAACTAATAATGAAAATGTAAAAAAATTATCTTTTTATAACGAAAAGTACATGAAAGTATTTAATAAATTTGAATATATTGATACAGAATGGGTGAAATCAAAAGAAGAAGTAAATTATAATTACAATAATGAATTTTCACCAATTCATATTATAGAAAAAATAGAGGAATTGGAGCAGAAGTGAAAGAAAAATCTATAAAAATAAATGCAATTATAAATATAGTTAAAGTGGCAATGTCCATCATATTTCCAATAATTACTTTTCCATATGCTTCTAGAGTATTAGGAGCAGATAATATCGGAAAAGTGCAATTTGCTTCATCTGTTGTTGCATATTTATCGTTAATGGCTGCACTTGGAATTAATACATATGCTACAAGAGAAGGTGCTATTATTAGGAATGACAAAGAGAAACTTCAAAATTTTGCAAATCAAATATTTACAATAAATGTAATAACTACTTCTATAACTTATGGAATATTATTAATTTTACTGATATTACCAACGAAGTTACTGGATTATCGTTTACTAATCATGGTACAAAGTTTAAGCGTTTTATTTTCAACAATAGGTGTAGAGTGGATATATAACATTTATGAAGATTATGCATATATCACTAAAAAAAGTATCTTAACTCAAATTATTTCAATGATTCTTTTATTTTTATTTGTAAAAGAAAGTAATGATTATTATATATATGCTTTAATTTCTGTTTTTGCAACAGGAAGTGTAAATATTTTTAACTTTATACATGCAAGAAAATACTGTAAATTTAAATTAGTAAAAAAGACAGATATAAAGAAACATTTTAAACCAATGATGATTTTATTTTCTAATGATTTGGCAGTAAATATATATGTTAATTCAGATATTATTCTATTAGGAATTTTTACTAATGATTTTACAATGGGCTTATATACAGTAACTGCAAAAGTGTATGATATAGTGAAAAGAATGATAAATTCTATTACAAATGTAACTCTTCCAAGAATGTCATTATATGCAAATACTGATAAAGAAAAATATAATTATTTATTGGAAAAGTTATTTAAAACAATAATTTCATTAGTTATTCCTGCAATAGTTGGACTTATTATTGTAAGCAAGCAAGTAATATTATTTATTGCAGGTACAGAGTATGTAGAAGCAACATTATCTTTAGTTATATTAAGCATAGCGTTAGGATTTTCAGCTCTTGCCAATATTTTAGTAAATGGAATATTAATTCCAAACAAAAAAGAAAAGTGCGTTTTTTATGCGACAATTATTGCAGCAATATTAAATATAGGCTTAAACTTTATAGCTATACCATTGTGGAAACAAAATGGTGCTGCATTAACAACAGTTATTGCAGAGTTAACAGTATGTATTGTAAGTATTTTCTATTCTAGAAAATTATGCAACTTTAAAAACTTAAAAAGAACAGTTATAGTAAGCTTTATTTCATGTATAGCAATATTTGCAGTTTCAGAAGTTATTAAAATTTTTGTAGCAAATATTATTCTACAAACAGCATTAATTGTAATAGGTGGGGTTGGAGCTTATTCAATAGTAAGCCTTTTACTAAAGAATGATATTGCAATAGAATTATTAAGCAATATAATAAATAAAACTAAAAGTATAATAAAAAGATAATCATATATGAAAATATATAAACAATGAGGCATTTAAATATAAAACAAATAAAATATATAAAAAGATAAGGAATGATAAGAATACATGAAAATTTTAATTACAGGTGCAAATGGTATGCTTGCAAAAGCAGTAATAAATGAATTTAAAGATTGTGAACTAATATGCACAGATGTAAGTGAAGTAACTAATAATGTAGAAAATATAAATACTACAAGTGTTAATAATTTTCAAGCAGTAAGCAAATTAGATATTACAAATTTAGAAGATGTTGAAGCATTTGTAAGTAAAACTAAGCCTGAATATATAATAAACTGTGCTGCTTATACAGCAGTAGATAAAGCAGAAGACGAAGAAGAACTTGCAAGAAAAGTAAATAGTATAGGACCTAAAAATTTAAGTATAGTAGCAAGTAAGCAAGATGCTACATTAATTCATATTAGTACAGATTATGTATTTGGTGGTGCTAAATCAATAGATGAGGCATATGTAGAAGATGATGAGAAAAATCCTACTACAGTTTATGGAATTACAAAATTAGAAGGCGAAAAAGAAATTACAAAAAATTGTAATAAATATTATATATTCCGTACAGCATGGCTATTTGGAGATGGAAAAAACTTTGTAAGAACAATGTTAAAATTGGGAGAAGAAAAAGAAGAAGTAAATGTAGTATCAGACCAACATGGAAGCCCAACATATACTGTGGACTTAGCTAAAGTTATACATGATGCAATAGAAAAACAAATACCTTATGGAATATATCATGCAACAAATGAAGGATTTACTACATGGTATGAATTTACAAGAAAAATCTTTGAAATGGAAAATATAAAATGTAAAGTAAATCCTGTAACAAGTGAAGAATTTCCAAGTAAAGCTAAAAGACCAAAAAATTCTAAACTATCAAAGGAAAAACTATTAAATGAAGGAATACATATTCCAACATATGAAGATGCTTTAAAAAGGTATTTACAAAACAGTTAAAGAGTGTGAAATAAGTAATAAAATATATTATATAAAAATTATATTAAAACTATATGAAATTATATTAAAAGCTTATAAAAAATAATATATGTAAAAGGATGTGAAAAATAATGAAAAAACGTAAAGGAATTATTTTAGCAGGTGGTACAGCAACAAGGTTATTTCCACTAACACTTTCAATATCAAAACAAATTATGCCAGTATATGATAAACCAATGATATATTACCCAATATCTGTTTTAATGGAAGCAAATATTCGTGACATATTAATAATATCAACTCCAAGAGATATTGTAGGCTTTAAAGAATTACTTGGAGATGGAAGCAAGTGGGGTATGCATTTTGAATATAAAATTCAAGAAAAGCCAAATGGTCTTGCAGAGGCATTTATTATAGGAGAAGAATTTATAGGTGAAGATAATGTAGCAATGATACTAGGCGATAATATGTTTTATGGTAATAACTTATCAGAAATTCTAAAATGTGCAAATGAAAGAGAAGATGAAGCAACAATATTTGGTTATTATGTAAAAGATCCAACAGCTTATGGTGTAGTAGAAGTTGATGATAATAAAAAGGCAATATCAATAGAGGAAAAACCCAAAAATCCAAAATCTAATTATGCAGTTCCAGGGTTATATTTTTACACAAATGATGTAATTGAAATTGCAAAAAGTATAAAGCCATCACAAAGGGGCGAATTAGAAATTACATCAGTAAATGAAGAATATATGAAAAGAGGAAAATTAAAAGTAGAGATATTAGGAAGGCAAATGGTATGGTTTGATACTGGTACATATGATTCTTTAATTGAAACAGCAAGCTTTGTTCAAACAATAGAAAAAAGACAAGGAATTCAAATTTGTTGCCCAGAGGAAATAGCATATAGAAATGGATTTATAACAGATAATGAGTTATTAGTTTTATCTGATAAACTTATAAAAACAGACTATGGAAAATATTTAAAAGATTTAGCAGAACATAAAATTGAATTATTTTAAAAAATTAAGATTCTTTAAAATATTTGATATAATATATATTTTTTAACTCAAAATAATATAAGTTTTTAAATACGTGGTAGAAGAAAGATGTGAAGAAAATGGGAAAAGTAAAAAGAATAGAAACAGGAATAGATGGCTTATATGTAATAGAGCCTACAGTATTTGAAGATAATAGAGGATTTTTTATGGAAAGCTACAACAAACGTGATTTTGAAGAAATAGGAATAAATGCAGACTTTGTTCAGGACAACCATTCAAAATCAGTAAAAGGAGTTTTAAGAGGTCTGCATTTTCAAAAGGAATATCCACAAGCAAAACTTGTAAGAGCTATAAAAGGTGAAGTTTATGATGTTGCTGTGGATTTGAGGAAAGATTCTAAAACATATGGAAAATACTATGGAGTTCTTTTATCAGAAGAAAACAAAAAGCAGTTTTTTATACCAAGAGGTTTTGCACATGGCTTTTTAGTAATAAGTGATGAAGCGGAATTTGTATATAAAGCTGATGATTTCTATCATCCAAATGATGAAGGAGGCATTCCATATAATGATGCGAAAATTGGAATTGATTGGCCACTTGAAAAAGTAGGTGGAGCAGAAAATATAATCCAATCAGAAAAGGACAAAAATTGGAGTGCACTTTAGAAAGTTTATAAATTATAAGTTATAAGTAAATAAATTATAAACAATAATAAGAACAAATTATAAGTAAATAATTATAAACAATAATAAGAAACAAATTATAAGCAAATAACTTATGTACGAATTATAAAAATGAATGTGAAAAAAAGGAGAGTATAAGATGAGCAAAAATATTTTAGTTACTGGAGCAGCCGGCTTCATAGGATCAAATTTTGTAGAGTATTTTAAAGCAAAATATCCAGAATATAATATAGTAGTTTTAGATAAATTATCGTATGCAGGAAATATGGATAACCTAAACTACGTAATTGATAAAATAACATTTGTAAAAGGAGATATATGTGATTATAAACTTGTAAAAGAAGTATTTATAAAATATAACATAGATGGAGTAATTCATTTTGCAGCAGAATCACATGTAGATAACAGTATTAAAAATCCATTTGTATTTACTCAAACAAATGTAATAGGAACACATACTTTATTAGAAGTAGCAAGGCAAGTTTGGGGAGAAGGTAGCCAAAATAAATTTGTACACATTTCTACTGATGAAGTTTATGGTGCACTTGGCGAAGAAGGTTTCTTCACAGAGAACTCTCCAATAGCTCCAAATAGTCCATATTCAGCATCAAAGGCAAGTTCTGATTTAATTGCAAGGTCATATTTTGAAACCTTTAAAATGAATGTAAGTATAACAAATTGTTCAAATAATTATGGACCATATCAACATCATGAAAAATTAATTCCACACATGATTAAACTTGCATTGAGTGACCAAAAGCTTCCTGTTTACGGAGATGGAAGAAATGTTAGAGATTGGTTATATGTTGAAGATCATTGTGAAGCAATAGACCTAGTTTTCCATAAAGGGAGAGCAGGAGAAAGATACAACATTGGCGGACACAATGAAAGAAGAAATATAGATATTGTAAAATTGATACTTAACCACTTACAAAAACCAGAAAGCTTAATTGAATTTGTTGAAGATAGAAAAGGTCATGACTTTAGATATGCTATAGATCCAACTAAAATAAAAAATGAATTAGGTTGGGAGCCAAAAACTACATTTGAACAGGGAATTGTTCAAACTATAGATTGGTATTTAGACCATAAAAAATGGTTAGAATTAGAGGGATAAAATGGCGAAAACTAAAACAGTATTTGTATGTAGCAGTTGTGGGTACGAATCTACAAAATGGTTAGGTAAATGCCCTGGCTGTAATGAATGGAATAGTTTTTATGAAGAAAAAGTTTCAACAGGCCCAGCTAGTAAGCAAGCTGAAAAAAAGGTAGTTACACCAAAAGCTTTAAATGACGTAGTTGGAAAAGATGCTGTGCGTACTCATACCGGAATTGGAGAATTAGATAGAGTTCTAGGTGGAGGCTTAGTAAAGGGTTCTTTAGTTTTAGTAGGTGGAGAGCCGGGTATTGGAAAGTCTACTCTTATTTTACAATTATGCGATAAAATGGGTGGAGACGGAAAAGTTTTGTATGTTTCAGGAGAAGAATCAGCAGAACAAATAAAACTAAGAGCAGATAGAATAGGAATTCATAATGAAAACATCCTATTTTTAGGAGAAACAGATATTGAAATAATAGAGAATAATATTTTAGAAATAAAACCTAAATTAGTAATTATAGATTCAATTCAAACTATGTATTCTGATGAAATTACATCAGCAGCAGGTACAGTAAGTCAAGTTCGTGAGATTACAGCTCGTATAATGAGAGTGTGCAAGGGAAACGAAATTACAACAATTATTATAGGTCATGTTACTAAAGATGGTAATATTGCAGGACCTAGAGTGCTAGAACATATGGTAGATACAGTACTTTACATAGAAGGAGAAAGATATTTCTCTTACCGTATTTTAAGAAGCGAAAAAAATCGTTTTGGTTCTACAAATGAAGTTGGTATGTTTGAAATGCAAAATGAAGGAATGGTAGAAATTACAAATCCATCTTCTGTACTAATTTCTGAAAGAGAAGATAATCCAGCAGGTTCTATCATTGTTGCAAGCATGGAAGGAACAAGGCCACTTTTAATAGAACTTCAAGCATTAACTACTCCAAGTGTATTTGGTCTTCCACGTAGAACAGCAGACGGAATTGATTATAATAGGTTAACTCTTTTAGTAGCAGTTTTGGAAAAAAAGGTTGGCTTAGCATTAGGTTCACAAGATATTTACTTAAATGTAGTAAGTGGAATACGCATAAACGAGCCAGCAGTAGACTTAGGAATGGTGCTTGCAGTCGCTTCAAGTTTTAAAAATATACCTATTTCCAAAACAACTGTTGCAATGGGAGAAGTTGGTCTAACCGGTGAAGTAAGGGCAGTTAATTTAATAGATAAAAGATTAAAAGAAGCTGAAAAGCTTGGATTTAAAACTTGTATTATTCCTGAAAGTAATAAAAGATTATTAAAAGATAATTATAAGCTTGAAATAATAGGCGTTAGAAATATAAATGATGCAATGAGAGTTGCAGGGCTTAAGTAGTAAGGAAAATAGCTATTTTCAACATGAAATGAGATTTTAAATAAGTTAAAATAATAAATGAGGGAGGCTCCATATGGCAGTAAAAAAAGACGATGCAGTTATTACAGAAGTATTAAAGATGATTGCACCAGGTACTCCAATCCGTGATGGATTAGAAAATATATTGAAAGCTAAAACAGGTGCACTTATTGTTATTGGGGATACAAAAGAAATTTTAGATTTGGTAGATGGTGGTTTTGAATTAGATGTAGACTATACATCTGCTAGACTTTATGAACTTGCTAAGATGGATGGCGCTATTGTTATAAGTGAAGATTTAAAAAAGATTCTTTATGCAAATGCACAAATTATACCATCTTCTAGCATTCCTACAACAGAAACAGGTACAAGGCATCGTACAGCTGAGCGTACTGCAAAACAAACAGGTGCATTAGTAATTAGTATTTCTCAAAGAAGAAGTGTAATTACAATATTTAAAGGAAATGCTCGTTATGTATTGGAAAATACAAATGATGTAATTTCAAAAGCAAATCAAGCACTTCAAACAGTAGAAAAATATAAAAAAGTTTTCGATAATAAATTGAACTTATTAAATGAATACGAATTTAATGATATTGTTACACTAGAAAATGTAATAAATGCAATTCAACGTGCAGAAATGGTTATGAGAGTAGTAGATGAAGTGCAAAGAGCTATATTTGAGCTTGGAGAAGAAGGAAGACTTGTTCAAATGCAGTTAGAAGAATTGATAGGAGATTTGGAAGTAGAAGAAACTTTCATAATTAAAGATTACATGGCACCTGGAAAGAAAAGGTCAGCAGAGAAAATATTAGCAGAAATTAGAGCTTTAGAATATGAAGATTTAATGGTACTAGAAAAAATTGCTAACTTATTAGGCTATGCAGATTTTGACAATTATGATGAAGTTGCAGTATATACAAGAGGATATCGTATATTAAACAAAGTGCCAAGAATGCCAGCAAATATTATGGATAATTTAGTAAAATCATTCAAATCTTTCCAACATATTTTAGCAGCAGATTTGCCACAATTAGATGAAGTAGAAGGAATTGGAGAAGTAAGAGCAAAAACAATTAAACAATCTCTAAAACGTATGCAAGAGCAATTTGTATTTGACAATTTAATTTTATAATATTAAAAATGAAAAAATAGTAGCTTTTCGTACGGCTTGTTGTCGCAACCTCTTATGTAATAAATTGTAGATGCTCTACAATTTATTACACAAAAGGTTGGTTGCTCCAAGCGCACTTCACTTCGTTCCGTTTGAACGCTACGCGCCGTTACTACAAGCTACTATTTTTTCATTTTTTAAAACTAATTTAAAAATTAAAAGACAAAATAGTAAAATCAATTGACAACTTAATATTACAATTATATAATAAACGAGTAATTTAATAAAAAACAAATGATTTTTGTAACTTATTGTCATAGCATTTTAACTATTTAGGCAGTAAGTAAAATAGGAGGAAACATGAAAGCATTTAAGAAAATAGTATTAATTTTAGCAATTATTTTAGTATTAGCAGGAATAGGATACCTTTGTTATGGGTTTTATTTGAAAATTACTACAAATTATCCAAACCCAGTAGCAACAATGGAAGTAGAAGATTATGGAACAGTTAAAATAGAATTGTATCCAGATAAAGCTCCAAATACAGTAGCGAACTTTATTGCTCTAGCTAATAGTGGGTTTTATGATGGACTTACATTCCATAGAACAATTCCAGATTTTATGATACAAGGTGGAGATAAAAGTGGAAATGGTACAGGTTCTCCATCATTAAGTGATATTGAAGATAATGTTGAAACAAATAAAGAATATAACATTCCAGGTGAATTTATTGCTAATAGTTTTACACAAAATAATTTAAAACATTCAAGAGGTGTTATTTCCATGGCAAGAACAGACTATGGAACATATAGCACAGAGCTTACACAATATGGTTATAATTCAGCAGGTTCTCAATTCTTTATTATGACTCAAGACACAACATCTTTAGATGGTCTTTATGCAGCATTTGGTAAAGTAACAGAAGGAATGGATGTTATAGATAAAATTGCAAATGTAGAAGTTTATTATAGAGATAATGAATATACAGAAGCAAAAGAAGAAGATTTACCAAAAGATGCAAATGGCAATACAGTAAGAAGTCCTAACACGCCAAAAAAAGCACCAGTTATTAAAAGTATAACTGTAGAAACTTATGGTGTTGACTATGGAACTCCAACTACAGTAGATGTATTTGATTATACAAATTGGGTAATGCAACAATACAATGTGCAATAAAATTAAGTAATAAAATTTACAATAAAAGCTTAATAATAAAAACTGAAACTTTGAAAATAGTGCATTTTTAAATCGAAAGGGATGAATTCAAATGGCAAAAAATAAGAAGGATATGAAAAAACTAGGCGTAAGAATACTTGCAGCTATTTTGTTAGGAATAATGGTTCTTTCAAGTGTGGTAACTGTAATAATTTATTTAGTAAGGCAAGCGTAATTAAATTATTAGAAAACTAATTATTATAAAACTTTAATATGAAATAATAGTGAATATTATAAATCTTACTAAGAGATAATAGTAATAGTATTAAAAATAAATAATAAACAAAAGAAGGTATAATATGTTTGAAAATTCTACATTTAATATAGGTGCAATTTGGGAACCTTTTGCTAGCTATATGAAGGATTTGGCACATAATCCTTTTAAGTTAATTGTATTAGCAATAGATGTACTAATTGTTACCTATCTTATTTATAAATTTATTGTATATGCGAAAAAAACAAGAGCATGGCAATTATTAAAAGGAATTTTATTAATTTTAATAGTTATGGCAATTAGCGAATTCTTTGAGCTAAAAATATTAAACTTTATATTAACATTCTTTATGCCATATGGTGTAATTGCTCTAATTGTTATTTTCCAACCTGAACTAAGAAGAATGCTTGAACAATTAGGAACAAATAAAATAACAAAATATTTCGGACTTGAAAAAGACCTTCAAACAAAAAATAAGGAAGATATTTATAAAATAGTAATTGCTGCCACAGAACTTGCAAAAACCAAAACTGGCGGATTAATTGTTATTGAAAGAGATATTCAAATTACAGATATTATGGATACAGGTGTTAAAATAGATGCGGAAGTATCACCACAACTTTTGGTAAATTTGTTTACCCCAAATACACCTTTACATGATGGAGCAGTAATTATTTCAAAGAATAAAATTGCAGCAGCTGCGTGTATATTACCACTTGCAGATGATAAGGAAATTGCAAAAGAAGTGGGAACAAGGCATAGAGCAGGCTTAGGTATTTCAAAAGAATCTGATGCTATTGCAATTATTGTATCTGAAGAAACTGGAAAAATATCAGTTGCAAAAGATGGAACATTACTTGTAGATTTAAAAGAAGATGTACTTAAAAATATTTTAATGAAAAATATTGTTGCTAGAAGTTATGGACCAGATATTGCAAAAAAGAAAAATAGTAAAATGATAAAAAATAACAAAATAAAAAAAGAAAAACAAGATAAGATGAAAGAAAAACCAAAAGAGAAAAAGCAAAAAGAAAACTAGTAAGAAATTAAATAAAAAATAGCTAAAATATATAAATTTTCTAATTAAATGAATATAAAAATGTTAATCAATAAAACGATTGATAGCTTCTGCAAAGCCACCATCATTTGCTGAAAAGCGAGTGGTGTATGTGGCTACTTTTTTTACCTGTTCATAAGCATTAGCAATAGCAACACCTATTCCAGAATTTTCTAGCAAGTCAATATCATTTAAATTATCACCAATCGATAAAATATCATTAGTTTGAACATTTAAATAGTCTTTTAAAATATTAAGAGCATAACCTTTTTTGGCACTTTTTGGTGCAATAGAAATATACTCATAATCTTTATTTATAATAGTATCTTTATATTCATTTCTTTTATAACAATACTGAAAAGAAAGTTGATTCGTATACTTATTTAGATCATTTAAAACTTCTTTTAAAGAATTTTCACTAGATAAAACAATATTAAAAATATTAAGATTTTTTTCTTTGACATAGTTTAAGAAGTTTTGAACTATATAAAAGTTAAAACTTTCTTTTTTACTAGTTAGAGTAAGGTTGAAATTAGTATCATATTTACCAAAAGTAGAACCTTTTTTATGAAAATGAGATATATAATTATGAAGGGCTAAATAATCTAATTTTTCAGTAATAACAAAATTATCTCCATATGCATGAATATGAAGCCCATAATTTTGGGCTATTTTGCAACATGTTTCTACATCACTTTCAGTTAAATAAATGTGAAAAATCTCTTTTTGATTTTTAATATCCACAATTTGAGTACCATTTCCAAAGATTCCATATTCAGCATCACAAAAAGAACAAATATCTTTAGAAATAGCATAACTTTTTCCAGTACATATAGCAAATGGAATACTTTTTTGTTTCATTGATTCTATTGCTTTTAAATTACTCTCAGGAATTAAATTATCTTTTGAAAGAAAAGTGCCATCTAGGTCACTAGCTACTAATTTAATTGACATTTTTTATTCTCCTTCCCATATTATGTTAAAAAAAGTCAAAATTGTCAAGTATTAATAAAAATATTGCTTACAAAGAAAAAATATAGTATTATAGTATAGAGTAAAAGCATTGTATTATAAATATGGAGTGCTAAAAAATATATAATATTGCAGTACAGAGTATTAAAAAATGTAAAATAAGACTTAATAATGAGGTTGAAATATGAGAAATATAAAACTTACTATCGAATATGATGGAAAAGATTTTAATCGGATGGCAAAAACAGCCTAACAAACTAAATATTCAAGGAGAAATAGAAAAAGCAATTCAAACAGTTACAGGTAAAGAAGTTGAACTTATAGGTTCCGGAAGAACTGATGCTGGTGTGCATGCTTTTGGACAGGTAGCTAATTTTAAAATTGATACAGATTTTCCTTTAGAAAAAATGGCAGTTGCTTTTAATTCACAATTAAAAAAAGCGATTAGAATAAAAAAAGTAGAAGAAGTTGATGAGCAGTTTCACAGCCGTTACCATTGCCATAATAAAACATATCAATATGTTATAGATAATTCAGAGCAGGGAACAGCAATATATTGCAATTTGACATATCATGTTCCACAAAAATTAAATGTACAAGCAATGCAAGAAGCAGTAAAGTATTTAATAGGTGAACATGATTTTACTAGTTTTAAATCAAGTGGAACAAGTAGTAAAAGTAGTGTAAGAATAATTTATGATGCTAAAGTTTTAAAAGAAGAAGAAAAAGTAATAATTCAGCTTACAGGAAATGGATTTTTATATAATATGGTACGTATTATTTCAGGTACTCTAGTAGAAATCGGAAAAGGAGATAGAAAGCCTGAAGAAATGAAAGAAATTTTAGAAGCCAAAGATAGAAAGAAAGCTGGAAAAACACTTCCAGCACAAGGGCTATTTTTGCTAAATGTAAACTATGATTATTAAAAGTAAATTATAATTATAAAAAAATAAACTATGATTATTAAATGTAAGCCATGCAAATTATAATTAATATATAAAAATTAATAATAGATTTTTTCACAATTATATAGGTAAAAACATAAAATATATCAAAAAACAAAATACAAAAAGAAAGGATATGTTTATAAAAAAATATAACATATCATGTGAGGAAATAATATGAATGTTTTATTGATATTTTTTGCATTACCTGTAGCTACTGTTATATTAGCAATAGTATTACAAAAAATACTAAGAAGTCCATTATTGGTTGCTGCAACTTTTTTTGCAATATACTTGATTGTAACATTTTCAGCATTTGATATAAGCTTTTTAGTTTATGCAATTTTATATACAATTCTTGCTTATGTAACGGCAGTATTAACAAAATTGGTATGTAATCTTATACATACATTTAGAAATATAAATTTAAATAATACTAATTCACAAGCAATAATTGAGCTTGCAGAAAATGCAAATATTACGAATAACAATACAATAAGAAGAAATAATTGTTGCTGTAATAGAAGAAATTAGAAAACAGTAAGAAAAAACTACTTTAAAGTAGTTTTTTTTGTGAAACAACAAGGTTCTTTATATTTATTATTGTTTTTAAAAATATAATTTATAGTATAAATACATATTTTTACATCGCTTGAAAATGCTGGTAAATCAGCATTTTACCTGAAATATTACAGAAATATTACACAACTATTAAGTTTATGTTACAACTGAAAAAATATGTTGTTTTTGATAAAAAAATGTTGTACAATGAACTAAATAGTGATATTAAATCAAATTATAAGGGGGAACAAGCAATGGCAAGAAATCCAATGCAAAGAAAGGCACAAAATTCATTCCTTTTAGGAATGCTTTTAACTGTATTAATTACAGGAATAGTAATAGCTTTTTTATTCGTTCAATTAAATAAAGTAAATAATCAATTGAAAGAATTTAAGGCTAATAGAGTATCAATATGTGTACTAAAAAATGAGGTACAATCAGGACATGTAATTACTGATAACTTGGTAAAAACAATAGAAGTAGATAAAACTACAATACCAGCTAATGCAATAGGAACAGCTAGTTCACTTGCAACTTATTCATTAGAAACTGCAAATGGTTTGCAAGTTACAACAAATGAAAATGGTGAATTGGTAATTCCAGATATTGATGAGCAAACTGGTCAACAAAAAATTGATCCTGTAACTAATCAGCCAAAATTTAGAGTTATAAATACAAATGGAGAGGATTATTTCTATCAAGATACTGGAGTAAAAATAGATTTTATAACATCACCAATAATTGCAAAAGTGGATATGAAGCCAAATACAATACTAACAGATAGTTTGATTGTTAAAAGTAGTGAAAAAATTACAGATGATGTTAGAGCAATAGAATATAATATGTTTACTATTTCTCAACAAATAGAAAACGAACAATATGTAGATCTTCGTTTAAGATTACCAGATGGATCTGATTATATAGTAGCTACTCATAAAAAGATAACAATTCCTCAAGTAGAAGGAGTAGATGCAGTATCTACTATGATATTAAATGTTAATGAATTAGAAATACTACAAATAAATAGTGCAATAGTAGAAGCATACCAAATTGAAGGATCAAAATTATATGTTACACAATATGTAGAGCCTGGAATGCAAGAAGCTGCTAAAGAAACTTACGTACCAAGCAATACAATTAGAGCTTTAATTGAAAGAGATCCAAACTGTGTAGAGATAGCAAAAAATGCACTATATGATAGATTATATGCAAAAAATTCTGATGGTAGTTATTCTGGAGATTTCTTAGAAAGTGCTTCACAACAAAGACAACCAATTAATAATGCATTAAATGGATTAGACCAAGAAGAAGCACAAGATCAAATTATAGATAAAGTACAAGAAGAAATTACAAAAACTCAAGAAGAAAGACAAAAATATTTAGAATCATTAGGCATTTAAAATAGATTTAGGAGGTAAATATGAAGACTGTAGGCTTTATAGGGGCATACGATAAAACAGATTTAATTATATATATTGCCAAGCTTCTAACTGTAGCGAGTTACAAGGTATTAATAATTGATGCCTCTACTTTGCAAAAAACAAAATATATTGTACCAAATATATCTCCTGCAAAATCTTATGTTACAAATTATGAAGGAATAGATATTGCAGTAGGATTCTATGATTATAGCTCAATCAAAGAATATTTGGGAATGCCTGAAAGTGCTATATTACAATATGACTACATCTTCATAGATATTGACTCTCCTGAAGATTTTGATGGATTTGATATAAAATCAGCAGATAAAAACTTCTTTGTAACTGGTTTTGATGTATATTCAATAAAAAGAGGAATGGAAATTTTAGCAGGACTTACAGAGCCAATACAACTTACAAAAGTATTTTTCTCTAGAAATGCTTATAAAGAAGAGGAAGACTATTTCAACTTTATATCTTTAGGCTATAAAGCAATATGGAATGAAGAAATTGTTTATTTCCCTTTTGAACAAGGTGACCAAACAATTATCATGGAAAATCAAAGAGTTTCTAAAATAAAATTTAAGAGACTAACAAAGTTTTACAAAGAAAGTTTATTATATATTTCACAAAAAATAGTCGATGATCCAAAACAAGATGTTAATTTAAAAAAGGCATTTAAATTGTTAGAAAGGGAGTTGAAGTAAATGGCAGTTATTAGCTTCTATAGTAATCAGAGAAAAGAAACTGGACAAACCTTGTCATTAGCAGCAATTACTACTCAGATGTCAATAGAACATAATCAGAAAATACTAATTATTTCCACTCAATTCAATGACCTTACTCTTGAAAATTGCTTTTGGGAATATGACAAGATAAGATCATCAGGACTAGTGACTAATGGTACTGGAATGGGACTAGATTCTGGTATTGAAGGCTTAATTAAAATTTTGAGTAGTAATAAAAGTAGTACAGAAATAGTAGGAAATTATGCTAAAACAATACTAAAAGAAAGATTAGATATTTTGTTGTCACCAACTGCAAAAACTTATGATGAATATAAAGCAGTTGCTCAATACTATTCAGATATTATTACATTAGCAAATAGATATTATGATTTTGTTTTTGTTGATATAGCTAAAAGCTTACCAAAAGATGTGGTTGAAGCAATATTAAGAATATCTGATATTGTGGTAATGAATTTAGTACAAAAATTGAAAACATTAAATGATTTTATGGAATTACAGTCACAAAATGAATTTTATAAAAGAAAAAATATATTCTTACTTGTTGGAAGGTATGAAAGAAATTCAAAATATAATATAAAAAATATCACAAGATATTTAAAAGAAAAAAAAGAAGTAGCTGTAGTACCTTATAATATGTTATTTTTGGAATCATGTTCAGAAGGGACAATAATTGACTATATACTAAAAATAAGAAATATACAAGATGAATTTGATTATAATAAATATTTTTATGAACAAGTAAAAAATACAAGTGAAAAAATTGTTGAAAGATTACAAGAAATACAAATGAAACTTTAGAATTTACTTTGAAAGGAAGGAAAAAGAAAAATGCTTAATACACTTTTAATTGTAATAGTAGTTTTAATAGCCTTTTTTCTAATTTTAAGATTTGTTAAAAAAAGACAAAGTGAAGATGCGACTGAAAATCAAGAGCAAGTAGATGATAAAACTTATACAATAGAAAAAATGACGGCATTTATTAAGAGAAGATTAGACGAAATTACAAAAATTAACCTTTACGATATTGGGCTTTCAGAGGAAGAATTAAAAAGAAGAAAACGTAAGAAGTATGAACTTAAAAAAGCATTAAAAGGTTGTACATATGGAGATGTTAACGATAAGAAGTATGTAAAAGAATTAATTTACGACTTGTTATATCGTGAATATGGTGTAGATGAAACAAATATATCAAAAGCAATTCCTTTTGACATTCCTTCACTTTTAACTGCACAAGATAAGTTTGACATTATTATATATATGTATAAAAACGAATTTGGATATGAAGCTTTACCAGAAATTATTAAAAAATATAAATTAGATGAACTTAAATATGTAGCAGGAGAAGCAAAACCTTCTTATGTAATTACTGAAGAAGAAATAAATGATATTTTTGAAAAAGAAAATTTTGTATTAACATTTGCAGATAAATTAAACGTAGTAGTGCAAAGAATTTATCAACATTATAAAGGTTACAGTAGTATAGATGAAATAAGAGATATGAACATAGATGGTATTTCTGGTGGTGTATCAGGACTTCCAGAATCATTCTTAAGCCAAGTAGCACAAACAGATGGCGATTACTTAGACCAAATTGTAGAACATAAAGTACCACGTGCTTGTGATAGTATTTGGATAATGTTCCATGGTAAATCAATTCGTTTAGCATTCTTATCATTTGGAACAGAAGCAGAACTTAAGAGAGTATGTCAAAACATTTATAAATATAATAACCCAGGACAGTTATCAGACACAAATGGTTACAAAATCAATGAAATGAAGGATGGTTCTCGTGTCGTTGTTGTAAGACCAAGTATGTCAGAGACATGGGCATTCTTCGTAAGAAAGTTCGACGTAAAGCGTGCAACGCTAGAGCAAATTATTCGTTTTCCTGGTAAAGATGAAGCAATTGACCTTTTAAAATATTTAGTAAAAGGTGCAAGAATTATATCACTAACTGGTGAACAGGGATGCCGGAAAAACAACAATGCTTATGGCTATGATTGAAAATATATACGAAACTATGAACCTTCGTATTACAGAAACTGCATTCGAGCTTCACTTAAGAAAAATTTATCCAACAAGAAACATCTTATCAATGAGAGAAACAGAAACAGTTTCTGGACAGGACTGCTTGGACGTTCAGAAAAAAACTGATGGTTCTGTTAATATCATCGGTGAGGTTGCAACAGACCCCGTAGCATCTTGGATGATTCAATCAGCACAGGTTGCATCTAAATTTACATTATTTACTCACCACGCTAAAACATTCCCTGACTTAGTAACAGCTCTTCGTAACTCAATGTTAAGAGCTGGAGTATTCAAAGATGAAAGAACAGCAGAAGAGCAGGTTGTTTCTGTACTTAACTTTGACATTCACTTAGTAAAAGACTTTAGAGGAAGAAGATACATAGAAAGAGTAACAGAATGTATACCAGTTGAAGAAAAAAATGAATATACATTTGACCATAGAAAAGAAAAAACAATGGAAGGCAAAATGGATAAATTCATTGATAATGCAACGATATATTTTACAAAAACTACAAATAGAGAGTTATATAAATATAGAAACATATTAGAGTATCAAGATGGAAATTATGTATTAACAAATCCAATTTCAGATAAGAACATTAGAGAGATGAGAAATAATATGGATGACAGCGATATAGATGGATTTAATGATTTTCTAGAAAGAAACTGGGGAATTAAAGCACCTAAAGAAATATATTATGGAGAAGATGGCGAAGTAGAAACTACAAGTGTAGGTTCACAAACAGAAGGTCCTAAAAAAAGAGGTAGAAAACCAAAGAATGCTACACAAGTTTAAAAAGTAGAAAAACAAAGAATACTACAAAAAACAAAAAGAATTTAAATATTTAGTAATAGTAGATAAAAAATAATTAGTAAGAAATAAGAAAACTAAAAACATACAAACAGAATAGAGGTGAATTTTAAGATATGACAAGCGATATGTTATTATACTTGATGGGTGGAGTTGGAGTACTTTTAGCTATAATTGTAATTGCTTATGTAATATTGAAAAAGAAGAGCGATACAGATGAAGCAAAGCAAATTAGAAGATTAAGAGAAGGTACAAAAGAAAAATCTTTTTCAACAGAAGTAATGTATCAAAAGCTATATGTTATATATCTTAAAATTCCTTTCTTAAAAAGATACATATTAAAGCTAAGAAGAAGATTATCTATTATCCATATGGATGATGAGTACCTAACAAGAAAGCAAGCATCAAAAATTTTAACTCGTACATTATGTATTGTAATTCCTTTAGCAATTATTATTATTGTTATAACACATGAAAATACTTTATTGATGGGAATGTTACTTATATTCGAACTATTTATGGTAGATACATTTATAGATGGAATGGTAGATAAACTAGACAATAAATTATTAAGAGAACAAATAGACTTCTTTGCTGAAATAAGACACGCTTATCATGAATTTAATATGGTAGAGGAAGCAATATATCAGGTAGCACAAGATGATGATAAGCCAGAAGTATCAAGACAAGCAGAGAAAATTTATGAAGTTTTAATTTCAGATGATCCAGAATCAGAACTTGAAAAATATTATGATATAGCACCAAATAGTTATTTGAAGGAATTTGCAGGAATTTCATATTTAACAAAAGAATTTGGTGATCGTAAAATAAATGGTGCATCATTATACTTGAAAAATTTAAATAACATTACACAAGAAATGCAACTTGAAATTTTAAAAAGAGACAAGCTAGATTATACTTTCCAAAGTTTATCAGTTATTTCAATATTACCAATGCTTGCAATAGAACCAATCAAAAATTGGGCAGTATCACAATTCTCTTTTACAGCAGGCTTTTATAATGGTAGAAATGGTATGCTTGTACAAATACTACTTTTAGTAGTTACATTTATTTGCTATGTACTTACAAGAAAATTAAAAGATAATGGTTCAACAGCAATGAACACAAAAAATACTGATAATCCATGGCAAGAAAAATTATATAGAATTAAATTTATAAAAAAGATAGTAGATTTATTTATTCCAAAGGATGGAACAAAAGAGTATATGCGTCTACAAAAAACAATGAAGGACGCAGCTACAAAAGACAAAATGGAATGGATATATATAAACAGAATTACTTTATGTATTGTAACGTTTATAGCATCAATTTTTCTTATAATGCAATTACACCAAATTACTATATATAATGTTTATCACGACCCAACTACTGATTATAACATAATAGGGCAGATGACTGAAAAGGCAGAAAAAGATGCTATGAAAACGACAGAATCAGACAATCAATATATTGACCACTTTAAAGGAAATATACATGTAACTCAAGAAGAAATACAAAAAGAAATGAGAAGAGGAAGAATAAATAAAGATTACATAGATAGTAAAGATGCAGATGTTGCAGATGCTGCAGAAAGAGTATTAGGTAAGTTACAAATTATAAACACAGAACAAATGCAATGGTTTGAAGTTTTAATAGGAATGGTACTTGCAATTGTTGCATATCAAGGACCAATATGGCTATTAAAATTCCAAGCAAAAATGAGACAGCTAGAGATGGAAGATGAAGTAATGCAATTTAATACAATTATTCTAATGCTAATGAAAATAGAGAGAGTAAGTGTAGAAATTATACTAGAATGGTTAGAGCGTTATGCAAATATTTTCAAAGAACCAATTACAAGATGTGTAAACAACTATGAAAGTGGTGCATGGGAGGCACTAGAACAATTAAAAGAAGAGGTAACCTTCCAACAATTTATTAGAATAGTTGAAAGCCTTCAAGCAGCAGTAGAAAAAATTCCTATTGCAGATGCTTTTGACGAATTAGACACAGAAAGAGATTACTATCAAGCAAAACGTAAAGAATCAAATGAAAGACTAATTGAAAGAAAAGGTAGAATTGGTAGAGTAATAGGATTTGCACCAATGGTAATATTATTTGTTGGTTACTTAATAGTACCACTTGTATTTATCGGATTAACAAGTATGACAAAATCATTCGATTATATGCAAGCATCTCAAAATCATTAAAATAAAGAAAGGGAAAAATTATGGAAAATGCATCAAAAGCACTCCTTATGGCAGGCTCTGTACTTTTAGCAATGTTAATAATTACTGCACTAGTACTTATGTATAATTCTATAGTAGGCTTAAGGCAAGAAGAAGCTTCTTCAGATGAAATTCAAAAATTAGCCGATTATAATAGGCAAATAGAAACTTTTAATGAAGATGAAATATATGGACCAGAATTATTATCCCTTTCTAATTTAATAGAAGATTATAATGCAAGACAAGCAGGGCTTAAAGGTTATACAGCAATTACGTTTGAAGTAGATATAAAAGATGAAAGTTATACAGCAACTAATGTCTATATAAAAAAGAATAATTATTCAGGTTCTGAGTTGAAAAAAGCATTTGATGAGTTAGAAAAAGAAGTAAAGCAATTGAAATTAGATAAAGTGACTTTTAATGGAAAAAATCTTGGAAAAACTGCACAAGAAATTAGTGGTATGAGATTCGAGGCAAAAGAATCATTAATTGCAGAAAAGTTTGGATATGATTTACGCTATAATGATCAGCGTGAGAGAGTGGATATTTTAGTTGATGAATTAACCAACAATGAGAGTGTAATAAGATATGTAAATTTAAATGAAGAAATGGTAACTTTCAGAAATACTAAATTTAAAAGGGATTCATTTAAATATGATGCAAATGGTAGAGTAATATCTGTAAAATTTTCAAAGTAAGGTGAAAAATTATATAGATATAGAAAATAAATAATAAGAATAATATATAGATAAAATATGTAAAAACAAATAAAATTGATAAATAAGAAAGGAGCTGAAGTTACAAATGGAAAATGCATCAAAGGCACTTCTTATAGCAGCTGCTGTACTAATAGGTGTTATGCTTTTAAGTACGATGGTATACTTATTTATGAACTTTGGTAACTTTAGTTCTACAACATATAGTAAAATAGAACAAGCACAAATAGATCAGTTTAATATAAAATTTTTACAATATACAGGAAGTACACTACAAATAGACGATTGGGGTAATGAAAAAACAGTAGAAGTTTTATGCACAACACATGATATTATTTCATTAGCCAATTTAGCAAGACAAAACAATATAAATCAAGGAAGTCAAGATTATATGGCAGGAGAAGAATATAATGAAAGTATTGATTATATTCAAATTTCAGTACAGAGAAGTGATTACTTACGAAATCTTTCTTTTCGGAGTAGATGAATTAAAACATTTAGAGCAATGGCCAGAAAACAACAGCAAAAGCTTGGACTTTATAAAATCTGCCAATAGAAGTGAAATAGTGGCTGGTAACGAAAAAAAATACATACAATATTATAAATGTGATAAGATAATAATAAGTAATATTACACAAAAAGTTTGTTATATGCATTTTATAGAAGCAGATAAAAAATATTATGAAGATTTTTAGAATATAATTTACTAATTTATCTTATCTAAATTGCGACAAAAAATTGCATATTAAATCAAATAGTGATATAATAAAGGAAATACTAAAATGAAAAAAAGTTTGATAATTATTTTAATTATTTTTGCAATAATACTTGCAATTATTGGATATTATGTGTACAATACTAGACGTATAGCAAGTTTATCAAAGCAAATAAATGAAACTTATGAAGCATATGGAAGTGCAGAAATTGAGGCAACTTCTTTAATTAGCATAATAAACAAAGCTATAGATGACAATGAGAAAAATGGAGTAGAAAAAGTAGAAAATGGTATTTTATATGAAGATAATGGAAAAAATTCCATAATAATAACAGTTAAATTTTTACAAAGTGATAATATATATCGTATGGAGGATATAGCAAGAGGTACATCAGAAAGTTTTATTAATGCATATTTAGGTGCAAACTTTAAATGTACAAGTATAGAATACCATGAACAAACAAATCAAATAAAAAGTATGCAATTTGAAGAAGTGGCACAAATGTAAAAAAGATTTTAATATTAGAGCAATCTCTAATTAAAAATATAAAAAAATTATTGTAATAGACAAAGGAGGAATTTTATTATGGAGAATGCGTCAAAAGCATTAATTATAGCAGGAGCTATTTTATTATCAATTTTAATTATAGGTTTAGGTATGTTTATTTTTACACAGGCATCTGATGTACTACAAGGTACAAGTATGGATGCTACAAGGGTACAAGCATATAATGCAGATTTTGTATCTTATGAAGGTGCTCAAACTGGTATTTCAGTAAAAAGTTTAATTAACACGGTTGCATCACATAACCGTGCAAATGAAAGTGATGCTTCTTTACAAATAGGTGTAGTGATACCTGGTAATACTACTTGCCAAAAGACTCTTGATACTTTAGGAAACGCTATATCAGCTGATAGTGTTGGAAATTTAAGAACTTCTATTCTTTCATCACAAAGATATGTAGTTAGTTTTGATTATGGAAAATCAGGAGAAATTATAAACATAAATATTGCAGTACAAGGCGCAACTACAGGTGATTAATTTAGGAGAGTGAAAATATGGAGAATGCATTAGATGCTTTATGGATTGCCTTTGCGGTTTTGATATTTGTAATGGCATTAACAATTTCTATATTTATGTTTTCTCAAGTTAATGATGTATCTAGAATAGTAATTAGTTCTACAGATACTACGAATTATTATCAGTATAGTTTAGCTGATCAAAATTCAAGATTTAGAGAGGTAGGGCTTGAAACTATAATCCCTACCTTATATAAATATTACAAAGAACAGTTTACTATTGTATTTTTAGATGGAACAGGAACAGATGTAAAGCCACTTTATCTATACAGTAGTAATATGTCAACTGACAATTGGACAGGTACAGAAAACTATACTATAGATGGAACAACTTACTCACTTGCAGATCAAAAAATTTTCTTTTTTGATTTAGATTCAGAATCTCAAATAAGATATGAACCATTTACAACACTAGAAGAAAATAAAAAATTCATAGCTTGTTTTTTAAGTGGAAAAAAATATGGGTATAAAAATGGTTCTTCAAATCTACCAGAAGATGGAGAAGGACATAATTCTTATTATGATTTTGAAGGTTCAGGAGATGGCTTAAAAATTACAAATGGTGGTTTTATAAAATATGCACAAAAGCAATTTGACAATGGTAATATTTTTAAAGAAATGCTAGGTGAATATAACAATAAAATCAGAGATGGAAAAGTTACTCAAAAGAAAAGAGTTATTGTATACAAATTAGAAAAAAAGGATTAAATCATATAATTATAAAAAATAATAACTTATAAAACGAAAGGAGTATTATTATGGGAGATTCACTAATTACAATTGTTGCAATATTTTTAGCGGCAATCCTAATGTTTGTTTTTCCTCTTATGTCTTTAGCAGAAAGAACAGATGATATTGCAGAATTGTCTGTAACAACTGCAACTGATGAGTTTGTAGATAACATAAGAACAACCGGAAAACTTACATGGGCAGAATATGATCAATATTTACAAACAATTAATGCTACTGGAAATTCTTTTGATGTAGATATCACAATATATCAACTAGATGAAAACCCAGGTGTAAAGGTAACACAGGCTGAACCAACTAAGATTGGCGAGAATTTGTATTATGCTAAGTATACAACTCAAGTAGAAGAAGAATTAAATAAATATGGAAGAATGAGACTAGGAGAAGGAGATTTAGTTTCAGTTTCTGTTAAAAATACAAACCAAACTATAGCACAATTATTAAGAAACTTTTTCTATCAATTGACAGGTAGCCAAACATATCAAATCATGGCAGAAAAATCTGCTATAGTTGCAGTAAATGGAAGCAATTAAAATATTTTATAAGAATTTAACAATACATATAGTAAAAATAAGGGCTGTCCTAAATTGTACTTTTTATAAATGAAAATTTATAAAAGATTTTTTTAGAATGGCTTTTTTTTATAATAAATTATTACAAAAGAAAGAAAGGATGGATCATGAAACTACAGTATATAGCAGTAATATTTATTATTATAATTGTTCCAATTGTAATAATAACAACTACATATATAAATTCACAGATAACTACAATAACCTTACAGAATAAATATAATACTAAATTAACTGATGCTACTTATGATGCAATAAAAGCATTTAGAATAAATACAGTAAACAATAGATATTCTAGTATTAGTGATTCAAAAATAAGGGATATTGAAGCAGCAGTAAGTACATTTTTCAATACATTAACTAGTACTGGAGATTTATCTAAAAGAGACATAGATGCTTATGTTCCAGCACTTCTTTTTACATTATATGATGGTTATTATATATATAGTAAATATGACAATGTTGTTCCAAAAGAAAATGCAGATGGTGATGAAATAAGTAATTTAAATATGAAGATAATTACAGACGAAACAGAATTAGATACAGGTGATGCCTATAATACTGATGGCTTAAAACCATATGTATTTTATTCTTGTCGCTATAAAGATGGTGGTAGCGACTTTGTGGTAAATTATACTTTAGATAATGCAATTACTATTTATGGAACTTTAAGAAACTGGGAGTGGGCTGGAAATACTTGTAATCTTAAATCTGGTTATTCTTATCAAACTTTATCTGGGTATTTAATAAATCCAAACTATGTAGAAATTATAGATAATGGTGCAAATCCTATTAATTGGAAATTGAAATATAAGTATACTGAAAGTGGAACTGAAGCTTCTTTGATTAAAAGTGAAATTCTAACTGAGCATTTGCTTTTTACTAATTATTTACAGGATGCTTCTGGAAATTTAATTTATGATACATCTGGAAATCCAATTTATGATAATGGGGATTATGAATATATTGTATATAATGGACAAAAAATATATTATGACAAGAATGAAACTACTAAACCAACGCCATATTTCTATTATAATAATTATGGTAAATCATTTATTTCAAATGCTGAGCACAATAAAGACGTACTTAGTTATTTGAATGCAAGATTATCAACTGAAGCAGATGGTAGTCATCATTTATATAGTACAAATGCATTTGAATATTATAGAGATGCAAAAAGATTTAGTGAAATCATATCAAAGTTAACTGATGGGATAAGCCAAAAAGATGCTGTAGACTTACAAGGTAATAATATCGAATTTGATGTAGCAACAGGAGATAGAGACATTTTTGTAACAAATGATTCAAGTAATCCAAATGACCCATTACTTAGTAAATCAATATTTGATGAGAATCGTATGCAAGTAATTCGCAATTCAATAAAGACAAATTTAGCAGTAGCAATTGGAAATTATAATAGATATAGTACAAATTCGTATCAATATTCTTTTCCAGAGTTGGATGAAGTTGATTGGGGAAAAATAACAAATGAAGTTTCTGTAATTTCATTTTTACAAGGAATTCCAATAGGATATAAATTTTACAATAGCTATTGTGTAATTACTAATAATGATAATGAAGAAGTTGTGAAAAAAGATAATATTTATATTATTACAAAAGATAGAGGTACGGAAAATAATAGAGAATATCATTTACCAGGCTGTACTCATTTAATGGAGTGTGAGTTTGATGATGATTCTGATATTGAAATAGAAAGAGGATATTCAAGTATAGACTTTTTAAGGCAAACAGTTAGAATTTCAGAGGATAATAATATTTATTTTTATCCACAAACAAGAGTAAATATGATAGGAGGACATCCATCTAAAGATACTAAAAATATTACAGCTTGTTATTATTGTATGGTAAATGCTACAAATGTATATTCAGCAGATGACATTATAAAAGGAGAAATAGTGGAGCTAAATGAACAAGAACAAGAGGAAGTTATGATTAGTGTGGTAAATGATAAAGGAACAACAGTAGAGCAAAAAGCTTTAGAGAAAATTAGAGAGTATTATCTTACAGCTTTAGGAAGAGAAAGATTTAATTTATATCAAGCCAATATGAGCGGTTTTAATACGTAAAAGTATAAAATAAATATAGCTTTAAAAGCAAATTGAAATAGATATTTAATAAATATAAAAAAATATACTTAATATAAAAAATAAATATATTTAATATAAAAAATAGATTAAATTACTTAATGCAAAAAGTTTAAAATCAGAAAATATGGTTAACCTAATATAAAAAAGTTATAAAAGGAGACCATATTTATGAAAAAATTAGCAAAAATATTACTTCTTCTTTTTCTATTAATATTGTATTCATATGTTTGTAATATTACATTATTACCAGATAGTTATATTATTATGCAAGGTGAAAGCCTAAATATTTATACATTAATTGGGCTTTCACTTCAAAGCAAAAAAGATACACTTCAAGCAGTAAGTACGATAAATCAAAGCTATGAAGTAGGAAAAGTAGATTTAAGCTTAAAATTATTTGATTTATTTTCAGTAAAAAATATTAGCGTAAATGTAATACCAAAAACTACAGTAGTTCCAGTAGGCTCGGCAATAGGAATGAAGTTATATACAGATGGTGTATTAGTTGTTGGAATGTCAGAAATTGAAGGAAAAAGACCATATGAAAATTCTGGAATACAAGAAGGAGATAGAATAATTCAAATAGACCAAAATGAAATAGATTCAACAGAAGAATTAATTGATGTAGTAAATAATAGTAAAGGAAACTCAGTATCAATTCAATATGTACACAATGAAGAAACAATTACAACAAGTATTACACCAGTAAAAAATCAAGATAATGAATATAAACTTGGCCTTTGGGTAAGAGATGCAGCAGCTGGTGTAGGAACCCTTACATTTTATGAACCTAATTCTAAAATGTTTGCAAGTCTAGGACATGGAATATTAGATGTAGATACATCTTCTCTAATAAAAATTGAAAATGGGGAATTAGTAACTACCAACATATTGTCTATTACCAAAGGAAAAAAAGGTGAACCTGGCGAAATAAGGGGTACTATAGAAACAGGAATGGATATTGGCGATATTTCAAAGAATACAAGTTTTGGTGTGTTTGGAATTTTGAATAAACCTTCATATATTTCAGTTTCACAAGAAGATGAAACGGAAGTAGCCTTAAGGAATGAAATTAAAACTGGAAAAGCAGAAATTATTTGTGAATTAGAAAACGGAAAAAGAGAACATTATGATATAGAAATTCAAAAAGTATTTGTAAATAATAATCAAGATAATAAAAGTATGCTAATTAAAGTAACAGATAAAAATTTGCTAGATAAAACAGGAGGCATAATACAAGGAATGAGTGGAGCTCCAATTATTCAAAATGGAAAATTTATAGGTGCTGTAACTCATGTATTAGTAAATGATCCTACTTTAGGGTATGGAGTATTTGCTGATATGATGCTAAAGCAAATGAAAGAGGTAAAATGAAATAAGTGAAATAAATGGTAAAAAAATATAAGTAAAGTAAAAAAGCAAAAAGAAAAAAGTAAAGTAAAAAAGGAAAAAAAGAAAAAAGCCAAAAATTAAGGCAAAAAGAAAAAAGCAAAGTAAAAAAGGAAAAAAGAAAAAAGCAAAAAATTAAGGCAAAAAGAAAAAGTAAAGCAAAAGAAATAAAGTGAGGAAAAAGATATGGGAAAATCAAAAAAAATAATAATTGTTATTATAATTATAGCTGCTGTTATTTTGGCAGCAATAATGACAGAATTATTCTTATTAAGAAATGGAGAAGGTAAAGAAGTATCAAATAACCAAGAGGAAAATTCACAGACAAATGAACAAAATTCAATATCAGTAGAACCACCAGATTTAAATACATTTATGCCAGGTGGCAATGATATAGGAGGTGGCAGTAGCACTACTCCAACACCTAATATTCTTGAACCAACTTCAACAACATATTATTATGGTCAATTAAACAATATAGGAAAAACTATTTATGATGGCTTGAAACAAAACAAAGATAAATTTAAGACTGGAACTTATATTTTTAATTTTGGAACTCAATTTAATACACTTTTGCATACTGATTCAGGAAATGATGAATTAAATAAAGCTTTTCAAGCAGCATGGGATGCTTTTATGTATGATCAAGTAGATTTGTTTTATGTAGATCCATCAAAAGTTAATTTAATAACTCAGTACACAAATATCGGAGGCATAAATACTTACACAGTTACTATTGAACCTAGAGAAGAAGGAAATTATTTAAATGCTGAGTTCCCAACACAGGAAGATGTAGAGAGAGCACAGTACTATGTAAAATATATGGTAGATCAAGTTATTGATCAAACTCAAGATAATAGTATATTTCAAAAAGTAAGAAAAGTACATGAGTGGTTAATAAGACATATTGAATACGATGAGACCAGTAAGAATGCTTCTAATCCTTATGGAGCATTACTAGAACAAAAAGCAAATTACGAAGGCTATTCTAAGATATTTAAATATGTATTAGAAAAAATCGGAGTGTCTTGTGTATTGGTTCCAGGAACTGTTACTAATTCCCAAGGAGCTCAAGAAAATCATATGTGGAACTATTTACAATTAAATAGTCAATGGTATGCTGTAGATATTGCATTAGATGATCCAATTTTGGAAGAAGGAGAAGTATTAACGGAAGATAGAATGGTTAAATATTTCTTAAAGGGTTCTACAACATTAACACAAACACATAAGGAAAATGGTGTTTTTTCAGAAAAAGGCATGGAATTTAAATTCCCAGTTATAAGCGAACAAGATTATTAAAGATTATAAGAACCTCACCCACCAACACAATCAAAGATTGTGGGTGGGTACCCGAGAACCTTGTTGTTTCACAATAAGAACCTCACCCACCAACACAATCAGAGATTGTGGGTGGGTACCCGAGAACCTTGTTGCTTCACAATAAAAGCCTCTGTTAAACTTTAGTTTAGCAGAGGCTAATTTTTAAATTATTAATCACAAAGCATAGGACCAATATTTGTTACAGTTCCAGCACCAAGAGTAAGAACAATATCACCATTAATAGTATGATCTTTTAAATATTTTACTATTTCATCAAAGTCAGAGATATAAAGGGCTTTTTTATGATATACATTATTTAAAACATCAACTAAATCTTTAGAAGAGATATTAAATGTATTATCTTCTCTAGCAGCATAAATATCAGTTATAATTACATGATTAAAATCAAGTAAAGCTTTTGCAAAATCATTTAATAATAATTTTGTTCTACTATAAGTATGAGGTTGAAAAACAACCCATGACTGCCTACATTGTTTTTGACTTAAAGCATGACTCGTAGCTAAAATTTCAGTTGGATGGTGACCGTAATCATCATAAACACTAACACCTTGATTAAATGAGCCAACATATTCAAATCTTCTATGTGAACCTGTAAATTTTAATAAAGCATTTTTAATTTCTTCTTTTTCCAATCCATATTCATAACATGTAGCAATGCAAGCTAAAGCATTTGCAACATTGTGAATTCCAGGAACTGAAAGCTTAAATGTTTTATAGAAATAATTGTTATAATAAACATCAAAACTTGCAAATCCATTATTGTCAAAAGTAATATTTCTAGCTATAAAATTTGCATTGTTATTTTCAAGGGAATAGGAAATTGTTTTACATTTTGCATCTTTAGCAATCTTTCTACAATTTACATCATCAAAATTAAATACTAATAAACCATCTTCAGGTAATAATTTAACATATTTTTGGAAAGAAGCTACTATATTGTCAAATGTTCCAAAGTAATCTAAATGGTCATTATCAATATTTAAAATAATTTCAGTCTTTGGGAATAATTTTAAATAGCTATCTGTATATTCACAAGCTTCAATAATAAAATATTCACTTGAGCCAACACGATAGTTTCCATTGATAGGTTTTAAATATGCACCAACTTGAATAGATGGATCTCTATGAGCTTCTAAAAAACACATAGAAATCATAGAAGTTGTTGTGGTTTTTCCATGAGTACCAGAAATGCAAATACTATTATGAAAAGCCTTTGTGATTTTTCCTAAAAAAGTTCCTCTATCAATTGTTGGAATATGTAGTTCGCGAGCTTTTACTAGTTCTAAATCATCTTCTTTAATAGCAGCACTATAAACAACAACATCAGCTCTTATTAAATTAACTAAATCGTGACCTATCGTAACTGGAATGCCGGTGCTTATAAGTTTTTCAGTTACTTCAGATGCTGTTGTATCAGAACCTGTAACTCTAAAACCCCAATATTTTAAAATTTCGGCGATTCCACTCATACTTATTCCACCGATTCCAATCATATGTATATTTTTATATTGTTTCAATTCTTCTATATTTGCCAAGAAAAAACACTCCCTTAATCTTTTAAATTATACAACATGAATTTGTATAATAAATTTATAAAATATGTGAACAATACGAATAGTTTAATATATTTAATTATACAACGCTTTTTATATTATATACTCTTTTATAGTAAATTTCAACATTTTTAATACTTTTTTACATAATATTTTACATAATATATAATTGAAATAATTAAAGATTTATTTTAAATAAAAAATTTTAGCCCAAAATATGAATATATAATTATTATATGAGCATACTAAGTATAGATATATAATGTTATATAGTATTATATGAATAAAATGAGCAAAGGTGATAGATTATATAAAAAATAAAAAAAATTGTAAAATAAAGAAGGAAAAAATAAAAAGGTGGCGAATAATATAAATGTACATAGATAAAAAGATGTACAAAATTTTACGCGGAAGGTGGTACACAAAATGCAAATTACAGATGTACGTTTAAGAAAAGTAAATTCAGAAAACAGAATGAAAGCTGTTGCTTCTGTGACATTTGATAACGAATTTGTTGTTCATGACATTAAAGTTATCGAAAGTCAAAATGGATTATTTATTGCTATGCCAAGCAGAAAAACTCCAAACGGAGAATTCAAGGATATAGCACATCCAATTAATGCTGAAACTAGAGAGAAAATTCAAAAAGCAATTTTAGATGCTTATGAAGCTCCTGAAACTGAGGAGACTACAGATACAGAATCAGCAGAATAATAAATAATTAAAAAGCAAAAGAGATACTTAAAAAATAGTATCTCTTTTTTGTTTTATAAGAAAAATAATTTTATTGTATAGATTTTTATAAAAAAAAACACTCAAAACCATAGTTTATAGTTTTGAGTGTGTAAGAGGTTAGACACGTTTAGGAGCAATAACCTCAAGTCTCTTCCGATATTTATCCAAAAGCTCGATTGCTACTGTATCAGTAACAATGAACTCTATTAACAATAAAGAAGAATTTTCATCTTCTTCATATTTGAAATAGTGATGGATAAAACATTTTTGAAGAGATGCTGCTAAGTTGTAAAATGAAGAAATCTTGAAGAGCTCTTTTGGGTCATCAGACACAATGAACTCAAATTTCTTCGGTTGTGGATGGGAAATACTGAGAGTTATTTTACCTAAATGTCCAGGATCCCGTAGTATATGAGCACCAAGAGTGCTTTCCGGAATAAGGGTAAAATCCTCTAATAACACCTTCAAATTGTTTTTAACTATATGAAGAGTGTATGTGTAGATCTTATTTTCCATTTTAGTTTATCAACCTCTTTTTTTATTATTTGGCATTTACGCCATCGTTTTCTATTATAGCACAAAAGATTTTATTTTTCAAGACAATGGGAGGAAGGAGTGTTTTAAGAGAAAACGAACTTTAAAAAATCGAGTAAAACATTAAGTAAAAATCAAGTAAAGAATCAAGTAAAAAATCAATTATAAATTGAGGTATTAAATGTAATTATGAAAAAGTAAATGCAAAAGTAAAAAATAATTCAAAAAAGTGGTTGACATTATACAATAAGTACGATATAATATTTAAGCATGTGTTTGGCGATGAAGTAAGATGTGGCTACAAATACGCTTTAAATGTGTATTTGGAGGGAACTCTTATGGAGTATGTCTTGGCTATGACCAGGGCGGTAAGTTAAAAATTAAGCACTTATCCCAAGAATTTATCATGCAAACTTGGGTTTTTATATTGGTAAAAAAAGAAACACCAGGGTGCGTTATAACTTCCGACCAAATAAATTGCTGCTAAATAAGTCTAGCAGTACAAAAAAAGAGCAAAAAGCTCTAAAAAATTTAGAAGGAGGGAAATTCAAAATGGCAACAAAGAAAGAAAATGCAGTAACAAGCGAAAAAATTAGAATAAGACTTAAAGCTTATGATCATGTTGTTTTAGAACAGTCTGCTGAGAAAATAGTAGATACTGCTAAAAAAACAGGAGCTAAAGTATCAGGTCCTATTCCATTACCAACAGAAAAGGAGATTATTACTATATTACGTTCTCCACACAAAGACAAAGATTCAAGAGAACAATTTGAAATGAGAACACATAAAAGAGTAATCGATATTCTTTATCCAACACAAAAAACAGTAGATAGTCTTATGAAAATAGACTTACCAGCTGGTGTTGATATTGAAATTAAATTATAACAAATGAAATGATTTTGAATTGTTACATATTATAAGTAGCATATCAAAACATAAAAGATTAGGAATTCTTTAAAAAACCAAGCTGATACAGCATATTAATTTTGCAATTTAAAACAGCATATTATTATGAAATTTAAAATATCAGCCAATAGTTAGGAGGAAATAAAATGAATAAAGGATTAATCGGAAAAAAAGTTGGAATGACACAAATCTTTGATGAACAAGGAAAAGTTATTCCAGTTACAGTTATCGAAGCTGGTCCATGTACAGTAGTACAAGTTAAAACAGCTGAAAAAGACGGATACCAAGCTATTCAATTAGGATATGGTGACGTAAAAGAAAATAAAGTAATTAAACCAATAAAAGGTCATTACACAAAAGTTAATTTAACACCAAAAAAACATTTAAGAGAATTTAGAGTAGATTCTATAGAAAATGTAAATGTAGGTGATGAATTAAAAGTTGATACTTTCTCAGTAGGAGATAAATTAGATATTCAAGGAACATCAAAAGGTAAAGGTTTCCAAGGTGTTATTAAACGTCATGGACAATCAAGAGGACCAATGGGACATGGTTCTATGTATCATAGAAGACC
>CANRNR010000008.1 GCA_947632035.1 uncultured Clostridia bacterium
ACATTTTATCATATTTTTGGTATTTCCTATATTTATTTTTATCATCTACTGTGTCATATCTATTTTAAACCTATAAAACTGTGATGATAATGGTAGATTTTGGTACTCACTATTATAAATATGAGGAATATAAAAACTAAATATAGATGATATATGTTTGATAATTTATAAAATGGATAATAGAAAAACAAAATACAAAAATAATTTACTCTGATGAAGAATCAATAACAGATTATGTGCAAATAGTTGAAGATGAAGAAATCAAAAAATGATAGAGTTCTTAATGAAACTGAAGAAACATTAGGTACTATAACAAAAGCATCTGGTATTGTTGGAATTTCAGATTCTTTTACAGCAATAAAAGAATTAATTGCAAGAAGATATGATGTATGACCAGATAAGTATAGAAAAATATAAGAACTAGTTTAACGATTCATAAGAGACACGTGCGTCGGGACAGCTATGAGCCTTAAGACTCTGCTTGTAACATAACTTTTTAAGCACAATAATTAAAATACCCCAGGCTTAGCCGGGGGATTTTTATTAAACAAATTATATGGAGAAAGACATGGAAATAGAATTAAAAAATGGATAAATAATAACTTTAGAAGTATCATCACCAATTTTAGAATATGTTAAAAAATATGAATTTGGACAAAAACAATTAAAAAAAGATGTACAAGGACAATTAGACAGTAATGGATATAATAGAAAAATGCGAGCAACTAACCATCTAATTTATTCTGCAATTGCATCTAATTATAGTTCAAATTTAACATATAGACAAGCGGTGAGACTTGTGAAACTAGAAGATATAGAAAAAATATTGATTTTTATAGCTCAAAATGTACCAGGACTAGAAAATGTAAACAAAGGTCCAGCAAGTCTTAGAATGTAATAAAAATTAAATCTACCATTGTAATATTTTGTAAAATATTGTAATATATTTACAGGAAGGGGGATAAAAATGGAAGATAATAAAACTGATGTAAGCAAGAAGAAAAATTTTTTCGAAAGACCTGTTTTTTGGATTGTTTTGTTTGGAATAATTATAATTTGCCTTGCATTTAAAATGTCAGAAAATTATGAAAAAAATACAATTTTAGGCAGTGCATTAGCTGGTAACTTAGATAATATACAAAATACAGAATCAGAAAATGCAGAAGCAAAAACAAATATAATTAATTCTGAAAATAAAAATACAAACAATGCAGAGCCTACTTCAAGTAACAATACTGTAGAACAAAAAACAAAACAAAATAATTCAACAAGTAAACAAACATCTATAGAACAAACAACTACAAAGAATAATTCTACAACAAACCAAAACAATAAACAACAGGATAACAATAATCAGACAGAAAACAAAGTAACAACACAAAGCAATACTCAAAACAATAATGAAGATAAGAAGCAACCAACAGCACAAACACAAAAAGAAGATACTAGTAGTACAGTAACTTTAGGAGAAAAAAATGCATTATCAAAAGCAAAAAGTTATTTGAGCATAATGGCTTTTTCAAAAAATGGATTAAAAGAACAACTAAAATATGATGGTTTCACAGATAAGGAATCAAGTTATGCTATAAATCAGTGTGGAGCAGATTGGAAAGAGCAGTCTTTGAAAAAAGCCAAAGAATATTTAAGAGTAATGGCTTTTTCTAAAAAGGGACTTAAGGAACAATTAGAATACGATAAATTTACAAGAGATGAAGCAACTTATGGTTCAAATAATTGTGGTGCAAACTGGAATGAGCAAGCAGCAAAAAAAGCAAAATCATATATGGACATAATGTCATTTTCAAAAAGTGGATTAATCGGACAACTAGAATATGACGGATTTAGCTCAAGTGAAGCGGAATATGGAGCAAAATCTGTAGGATACTAAAATTAATAATTGTTTTAAAATATAAAATACAAGCATCAGTAAAGATACTGGTGCTTGTATTATGCTTGAAAGGATTATGTCATATAAAAGTTTAATAGAAAACTATAACTTTATTTATAGCTTTAAATTTATTGTCCGTTATTATAACATATAAAAATTTGATATCAATGATAAATAATATATATTTGATAATTAAAAATAAACATAGTATAATTTGAGTAATAAAATAGGTGAAGGAAATAAAAAACATGAAAAATATAGAAAAAGAAATTTTTACACAAAAATTAAACAATTTATATACTCAAGTCCTACAAGAACTAGCAAGCATAGGGATAGATATGAGAAATAAAGATGCAGTAGGAGATATAGACATAAAAATTTCTACTAGATCTACTAAAAGATATGGTTGCTGTAAACAGGAAAATCCAGATAAACAATATAAAGTTGTGGAAAAACTTGGAAGACGAAAGAGTATACGATATGAAAAATTTAAAACTCATCATATTGAAATTAGTAAATGGGTATTAGACTTAAATGATGAAATTATTAAAAATACAATTATCCATGAGCTAATTCATTGTATTCCATTTTGCAATAATCATGGTGAAGAATTTAAAAAATATGCAAATTACATAAATAAAAAATTAGGTTATAATATTAAAGCAAGAGGAAATAAAAAAGAAGATTACGAAAAAAGCAATCTTACATATATGGAAAATGAAAATTATTCATATAAAATTATTTGTGAAGGTTGTGGACAAGTTATATATAGGAAAAGGTTAAATACAAAATTACTTAAAAGGTATAGGTGCGGAAAATGTGGCGGAAAGCTAAAGTTATTGGAAGAAAATCACCAAGGAATAAAGAAAGAATTATAAATAAAAAAGTTAAAAAATAGCAATGATAGAAAAATAAATATATTCATTGCTATTTTTTAGAAAGAAATTAGCGAAGACTAAAAAAATTAGCCAAGATTTATATGCTAAATATTTTATACATTATCTTATATATTAGCCATTTTATTATATATTAGCTACTATGCATTTATTATAGCAATCATATGATAGTTATAATAAATATAGTTGAGAATAATCTTAATTTTAGAACATAACAGAAATAAATAAAAATTTCAAAAACCATATAACAAGAATCAAATTAGATTAAGGAATTACCATAGAAGAGCAATTCCGGAGGAATATGATTATTCTCAACTTAACATAATTATAGCACTTTAAAATGTCGAATGTTGTAGAAACCTGTCTTTAATGTAAAAAAATGTAAAAAATCTTAAAATTATTGAGAAAAAATCATGGAAAATTTCCAAAAATAGGAAAAACACTTGCAAAATATAATAAGATGTTATATATTTATATCAGTTATTTTTAATATTCAATTTTTTTATTTAAAAATCTAAAGATTAATTAGCGAATTTAAAATCAAGTCAAAAAAATTAAGTAAAACAAATAATTTAAAATCAAGTCAAAAAACAATTTAAAATTAAGTTAACAAACATTTAAAATTCAAGTTGAAAAAATGATTTAAAATCAAGTTTAAATAGCTAATCTAAAAATCAATTAACAATTCTAAAAAAATTCCAAAAATTAATTAAAAATTGCAGAAAGGAGAGTATGATAATTTAAGTTTTTTTAAACATATCATACAAAATAAAAAATGTTATCAATTACAAAAAGTATAGCCTTACATGGATTAGAAGGCTTTTTAATCGATGTACAAGTTGATGTTTCTAGTGGTATGCCATCATGGGATATTGTGGGTTTACCTGATACCAGTATCAAAGAAGCAAAAGAAAGAGTTAGAACGGCAATTAAAAATTCGGGTTATGAACTTTTAAGCAGAAAAATAGTAGTAAATCTAGCACCTGCAAATGTAAAAAAAGAGGGTTCAATATATGATTTGCCTATGGCAGTTGGCATTTTAAAAAGTTTGGATGTAATCTATGGAAAAGATTTAGGAGATACTATACTGATAGGTGAACTATCTTTAAATGGAAATTTAAATCCGATAAATGGTGCACTTCCAATATGTATAGAGGCGAAAAAGCTTGGAATTAAAAAGGTGATTTTACCTAATGCAAATGCGAAGGAAGCTTCAATTATAAAAGGAATAGAAATTTTAGGCGCATATGATTTAGAAGAAGTGGTGCATTACTTAAATGGAGATGTTAAAATAAAAAATACTACTACTGACTGGGAGCAATGCTTACGAGAGGGCAATAATTATTTGTTAGATTTTTCAGAAGTGAAAGGACAAGAGAGTGTAAAAAGAGCAATAGAGGTTGCAGCAGCTGGTAGCCATAATTGCCTATTAATAGGAAGTCCACGGCTCACGGCAAAACGATGCTTGCTAGAAGAATTCCATCAATTTTGCCGGATTTAAGCTTTGAAGAAGCTTTAGAGATAACTAAAATTCACAGTATTTCAGGCACATTAAAGCCTGATACACCGATAATTACGACAAGACCTTTTCGTTCTCCACATCATACAATTTCTGCCACTTCATTAGTTGGAGGTGGAATTATTCCAAAACCAGGCGAAATTAGCCTAGCACACTATGGTGTGTTATTCTTAGACGAACTTCCAGAATTTAATCAGCACACATTAGAAGTATTAAGAGGTCCATTAGAGGACAAATCTGTAACTATTAGTAGGCTTAATTCAAGCCTTACCTATCCTTGTGATTTTATGTTTGTAGCATCAATGAACCCATGCCCTTGTGGTTACTATGGTTCAAGTGATAAAGAATGTACTTGCACACCACAGGCAATTTCTAAGTATATGGGAAAAATAAGTGGTCCGCTTTTAGATAGAATAGATATTCAAATAGAAGTGAGCCAAGTGAAATATGAAAAATTAGGCAATGAAGAACTTCCAGAAACTTCTAGTCAAATAAAAGAACGTGTAAACAGGGCAAAACAAATACAGATAGAGCGCTACAAAAAAGAAAATATATATGCAAATTCAAGCTTAACGCCTAAACTGATTTCAAAATATTGCAAATTGGAGGAAGATAGTAAAGCTTTATTAGAAAAAGCTTTTAATAAATTAGGACTTAGTGCCAGAGCTTACGGTAGAATTTTAAAGGTAGCACGAACAATTGCGGACTTAGAAGGAAGTGAGCAAATAAAAAAGGTTCATATAGCAGAAGCCATACAATATAGAAGTTTAGATAAGAAATACTGGAAAAATTGAATCTATAATAATATTTAATAATTACTGCATTTAGTAGCATATATCTTAAAAATATTAAAAATCTTTAAATAAAAGTTTAAAATTATTTATAATTATAAAAAACGTAAAGAATATAAAATTTTAAATTATAAGAATCAGGAAGGACTGATAAAAATAGAAATTATAAATCAAAATGATAAAAGATACCCTTTAAAATTACTTGATGTGCAAGATGCACCAAAACAGCTTTATGTTGAAGGAAATTGCGATTTACTTTTGCAAGATTCTATTGCGATTGTAGGAACAAGGAATTTAACTGACTATGGAAAAAGGTACGCTAGTATATTTGCCAAAAGAATAGCAAAAGAAGGAATAACAATTGTAAGTGGTATGGCAGTTGGAATTGATACTGTGGCACACATTTATTCAATGAAGGAAAAAGGTAGAACTATTGCAGTTTTAGGAGGCGGATTTAACAATATATTTCCAAAGGAAAATATATATTTATATAAACAAATTATTGAAAATGGAGGTTGCATTGTATCCGAATATTCCCCAGATACGCCAGCATATAAGCAAAATTTTCCTAAAAGAAATAGAATTATTAGTGGATTAGCGATGGGTGTTTTGCTAGTAGAGGCAAGGTATAGAAGCGGAAGCACTATAACTGCAAGGTATGCTATAAAGCAAGGAAGGCAAGTCTTTTGCATACCTAATAAATTAGATGAGCCAACAGGATATAGTGGCAATTATTTCATTAAAAATGGAGCAAATTTGGTTACTTGCCCAAAAGATATTTTAGATTTTTATAATATATGTGATGATGACTTCATTAAAACAGCAAAGGAATATGAAGAAATCTATGAGTTAATCGGAATGCTTCCGATTTCAGCAGATGAATTATCAAAGCTTGCACATAAGCCTCTAGCAGAAATAGAAGAAGCTCTATGTATGCTAGAATTAGAAGGCTTAATTAAACATGTGGCAGGAAATAAATTTGTAAAAATAATGTAAAGAATGAGGTATGATAGCTAGATAAGATAGAAAGAATAAAATTCATAAAAGTAATGAGAAAGAACGACAAATGATGTGTAAGTGAAATAGAAAAAAGTAACGAGAAATAACAACATATGATGGGTAAGTGAAATAGAAAAAGTAACATTTATAAAGTAGAGGTAAAAAACAATGTATGAAAGGCATGAAACTGGAAAGCAGGGAGAAGACTTTGTGGCAGAATACCTAAGCAAACTAGGTTATAAAATAATTGATAGGAATTTTAAATGCAAGCAGGGCGAAATAGATATTATTGCAAAAGATAAAGAAGAATTTGTATTTATTGAAGTAAAGACAAGACAAAACTTTAATTATGGAAGGCCCATAGAAGCTGTAACAGAATATAAACAAAAACATATTTGGAATTCTAGTAAATATTATTTGTACTTGCATCATTTAGAAAATAGCTATGTTAGGTTTGATGTTGTAGAAGTATATAAAAGCAAAGAAGGATTTTGTGTAAATCATATTAAGCAAATAATGTAGTGCCACTATAAAAGTTATATTAAAACAAACTCGAATAAAAATAAACTATAATTACAGTAAATAAAGTTTTAAAATATTCTAAAATAAAACTAAAACCAAAATAATAACATAAAAAAACTCTTTTCATAAAATATAGTAAACTAAAAAGAAAGGAGTTTTTTTAACATGTTCAAAAATGGAATAAAGAAATTAAGTGTATTTTTAATTTTATTTCTAATACTTTCATATGCTATGCCAACTATTATTTTTGCATTTGGACCATCTGATGATGTGATTTATCAAGGCATTGATGTTAGTGGATATCAAGGCAACATTGATTTTGCAAAAGTAAAAAAAGCAGGAATAGATATTGTATATATGAAAACAAGTGAAGGACCTAACTATATAGATAGCAAGTTTGAAAGGAATTATAAAGAAGCAAAAGCAAACGGACTAAAAGTAGGCTTTTATCATTATGTAACAGCAAGAACAGAAACTCAGGCAGTAAGAGAAGCAATTTTCTTTGTTTCTGTAATAGCAAACAAGGTGCCAGATTGCAGGCTTGCAATGGATTTTGAAAGTTTCGGCTCTTTAAGCAAAACAGAAATAAATAAAATAGGTTTAACCTTCATGCGAAAAGTAGAAGAATTAACAGGTTTAGAAATGGTTTTATACAGCAATGCTTCTACTGCAAACAACACATGGACAGGTGAAATTACTAAATATCCATTATGGGTTGCACAATATGGTGTAAGAGTTCCAGAAAACAATGGAAACTGGCAAACATGGGTAGGATGGCAATATACAGATATGGGTGATGTGAGTGGGATTTCTAATTATGTAGATAGAAACCAATTTACAAAAGGAATATTGCTTTCTAATACTTCAGAAATTCCAAAACCAACTGAACCTATGCCAGATGATCCGGATAAGCCGGATGAACCAGATAAACCAAGCAATCCAGATACACCACAAAAAACTACTACAATTACAATAAAAAGAGGAGACACTTTATCAGCTCTTGCAATTAAATATAATACAACAGTAGCAAAACTTGTAGAGCTAAATAATATTAAAAATCCAAACTTGATTTATGCTGGAAATAAGCTAATAGTACCAGTAAATAATAGTAGTCTTCCAATTGATACAGAAGTATATACGGTAAAAAGAGGAGATACGCTTTCAGAAATAGCTCAAAGATTTGATACAACAGTACAAAAAATAGCAAAAGACAATAACATTTCTAATGTAAACTTAATTTATCCGGGTCAAAAACTTATTATACCAATGCATTGTAGATATGATTGTGGACACAAGATTTATGAAGTATTACCAGGAGATACACTTTCAGAAATAGCTCAAATGTTTAATACTACAGTAGCAAGCATAGTTAAGCTAAATAAAAGTATTAAAAATCCAAATCTAATTTATCCTGGCCAAATGCTTAGAATCAGGTAAATACTAAAAATGAAATACCACGGCAAAGTAAAGTGCTTAAAATATTAGAACTAATAAAATGCTTAAAATCAGCCAAATGCTTAGAATTAGATAACTTATTGACACACAATTATGTACACTTTCATAAACTATATTATGATAAATTTAAGTTAGGAGGTACTTATGAAAAAAGTATTAGAACTAAAAAATGTAAGCAAAAAGTACCAAGCAAAAAATGGGGAGATAGAAGCACTAACAAATATTAGCTTTGATGTAAACGAAGGAGAGTTTGTCAGCATTATTGGACCAAGCGGATGTGGAAAATCTACATTACTTTCAATAATTGCAGGCTTAGAACCAAAAACAGAAGGTGAAATAACAATAACAGGCGGACTAGGATATATGCTACAAAAAGATAGCCTTTTAGAATGGAGAAGCATCTATGACAATGTGATGTTCGGCTTGGAAATCAGACGCAAAAAAACAAAAGAAAGTGAAGAGTATGTTATAGAATTATTGAAAAAATATGGACTGTATGAGTTTAAAGACAAATATCCAAATCAACTTTCCGGAGGAATGAGGCAAAGGGCGGCTTTGATTAGAACACTTGCTATCAACCCAAAAATTTTACTATTGGATGAAGCTTTTTCAGCATTGGATTATCAAACAAGAATTATGGTTACAAATGACATATTTCATATATTAAAAGAAGAAAATATCACGGCGTTAATTGTAACGCATGATATATCAGAAGCAATAAGTATGTCAGACAGGATAATAGTTCTTACCAAAAGACCAGCAACTATAAAGAATATACACAAAATAGAGTTTGAAATGGAAAATAGAGATCCTCTAAATTGCAGAGAAAGCCCTAAATTTAGTAAATATTTTGACACCATTTGGAAGGAGCTGGATATACATGTATGAGAAAAATATATCGGATGATAGAAAAAAATACTTAAGAAAAATAAGAAAAAATAAGATAGCTATTATTTTAACAAGACTTTCAATTCTAATTATATTCATAATAGGATGGGAAATACTTGCAAACAAAGGAATAATAGATGATTTTATTACAAGCAAACCATCAAGAATTTTAAATACCTTTTTAAATTTATCATCTAATGGACTTTTAATGCACCTTGGTGTAACTCTAACAGAAACGCTGATAGGATTTGTATCAGGAGTAGTATTAGGAGTATTCATTGCAATTCTACTATGGTGGTCAAAATTTTTAGCGAAAGTATCAGAGCCATTTTTAGTTGTACTAAATAGCCTTCCAAAAGTAGCTTTAGGACCTGTAATAATAATATGGGTAGGAGCAGGAATGGGAGCTATTATTACAATGGGGCTTGCAATCTCACTTATAGTAACCATTCTAGAAATTTTAAATGGTTTCTTAAATACGGATAAAGAGCTAATAAAAATGGCACAAACATTTAATGCTAGTAGATTTCAAATATTAACCAAAATAGTAATTCCTGCTAATATATCAACCTTTTTTAACTCACTAAAAGTTAATATTGGTTTATCTTTAGTAGGTGTTATTACAGGCGAATTTTTAGTATCAAAAGCAGGGCTTCGGATATTTAATTGTATATGGTGGTCAGGTATTCCAATTAGATCTTGTTATGACAGGGGTTATTATTCTAGCCATTGTAGCAGCTGTAATATATGAAGCCATTGTACTATTAGAGAAAATTGTTATGAAAAAAATTTCAAGAGCAAAGTAAATTTAAAAATAAATATTAAAAATAAACTAAAAAATAAATATTAAAATAATACTTTATAAAATAGTAATAAGAATATTTATAAAAGCGAAAAAGCATATTTATAATGCCAAAAATTATAAATAAAAGCGAAATAATAAAGAAGTTAAATAACAATAGAGTAAGCAATTAGATAAAAACGCTGTTAAGGGAGAAAAATAAGTATCTTAGCAGTTGGAAAAAAGAAAATATAACATGTCAAAATACTTAAAAATTGCAAAATCTCCTTTGACATGATTATACATTTTAGAAGTATCGTTAGTAAATAAAATGCTATACATTAAAAGCACATTAAAATCTTTAAATAATTTTAGGAGGAATAACATTGAAAAAGTATTTAATCGTTATATTAGCAATAGTTGTAGTGGCAGTAGGAATTACCACCTATATACTATTAAATAAGCAAAAAGATGAGCCTCAAGCATTAAAAACAATACAAGTAAATGAAGTAACTCGTTCTGTTTTTTATGCACCACAATATGTGGCAATTAGCAAAGGTTTCTTTGCAGAAGAAGGTCTAAACATAGAATTAACAACAGGTCAAGGAGCAGATAAAGTAATGACAGCTGTAATATCTGGTCAAAGTGATATTGGCTTTGCAGGACCAGAAGCATCTATTTATGTGTATAATGAGGGTAGAGCAAATTACGCTCAAGTTTTTGCACAAATGACACAAAGAGATGGCTCATTCTTAGTAAGTAGAGACAAGACAGATAATTTTAGTTGGCAAGACTTAAAAGGAAAAACTGTAATACCAGGTAGAAAAGGTGGAGTTCCATACATGACATTTGAATATGTATTAAAACAAAATGGTCTTGACCCACAAAAAGATTTAGTATTAGATGACAGCATTAGCTTCGACTTAATGGCAGGTGCATTTGCTGGTGGTAATGCAGAATATGTAACTCTATTTGAACCAACAGCATCTATGACAGCAAAAGCAGGCGCAGGCTATATAGTAGCATCTGTAGGTGAAGCGGCAGGAGAGATACCTTATACTGCATATTTTGCAAACAAAAGCTATATTGAAGAAAATCCAGACATAATACAAGGATTTACAAATGCAATCTATAAAGGACAAAAATGGGTAAAAAGCCATACTGCAAGTGAAATAGCAGAGTCAATTGCAAGCTTCTTCCCAGATACAGATTTAGATATGCTTACAGCATCTATACAAAGCTATATGGATATTGATGCATGGAGCGATACACCTGTATTAAAACAAGAATCATTTAATTTACTTCAAACAGTTATGAAGGAAGCGGGAGAATTAGAAAAAGAAGCAGACTATGACAAAGTAATAAATAATAGCTTTGCAGAAAAAGCAGTTCAAAATATAAAATAATTGAAAGTATTAAATAAAATATAAGAAAAACGAGAATTTCATTTGATTTAAACTATTTAAGTTTACTTAGTATTATGAAATCCTCGTTTTTATTTTTTTGAAGCTAAAATGCTATCATTATAAAGTATTTCTGGTGCGATATCTTCACCATCTTCCCATTGTAATGATAAGCCCATTATTTTAACTTTTTTAAATTTTTCTTTATCTTTTAATTTTTCGTAAAATTTACTTGTATTTAACAGTTTAGACATATCATAAATTTTTTCTTCCCCTGTTTCATATATTAAGTATATTTTATAATCATCTAACGTGCGTACTTGTAAAATTTTGGGTGTTATATACATAAAAATAAGCCCCCTCATTTTTCTTTTTATTTTAAAGGTTCTATTTTGAAATAATCTTCACCATTTTTCATTAAATTCCATAATGAAGATAATTCTTCTGAATGCAACAAAATCCAAGCTTCTACTAATTTAGCTTGTTTAGCTGGTATTTCTCCTTCTAACTTATTAGCATTAAAATCATAAACAGAATTATATTCGTTATACATTACATGAATATGTGGTAAGTGATGTTTTCCTTGTTCTTTAAAAAACATTTGAATTACAATACCATAAAATTGTGAAATGACTGGCAAATAGTTCCACCTCCTTTATTATATACATATAAACTATAAATGTAAAGTATATTTTTGGAAAATAAATTGCAAGACATAGCAATTTTTTAAAAGATAAATAATTGACATAATTATACAATAAATGAAAAGCATATGTCAATAAAAAAATGTGCAGATATTGTGTCTGCACATTTTCGTATTAGGCATTTTAAGAATAACTCGATAATCACTAATTTAGATTAATCCTTAGAGTATAACATTAATAAAGTCCCGAACGAAATTGGAAAATAATTATTATTTTTTAAACATGCTATCAATTGCTCTGTTGATGGAGATTTATGATGCATTAATAAATAAGAAAGTAGGTGTGCCTCAAAATCCCTCACATCTACAAACATATCAATAATTCCAATAATCCCATTACTAAAAATGAAAAGAAAGAGCAAATTTAGCGGGTTTATGCCATTAGGATTGTAGTTAAAGAAACCAGTACAAAAGTTAGAAGGTATTCCAATTGAAGAAAACACCTTAGGAGAATCTAAGTAATGATAATCCATATAGAAATTTATCATTCTTTTCTTGAGCCTAGGGGCATTTTCACTCATGAAACTTTCAAAATCTTCTCTTAACTCATTTGTAATCTTTTCATGAATTTCATTAAATTTACCTTCATTTTCTGGAAGCTTCAACTCGTTAGCAAGATTACTTGCAATTTGTAAGTACCTCATGGGTAAATTAAGGTTGCCAATTTCCTCAGATAGTTCCTTCACTTCATTAAAGAAATACATTGCTATTTCTCTGTCTGACCAATTATTAAACCGGTAGACAGCCACAAGTGAATACATTCCTACCAATCTAAACCTTTGAACATAAGAAGCAAGCTCAGGTTTACCAGCTTCAGTAAGATACTTAGAAATTAGAATGCATTCATAATCTTCAAACAGAGAACCTAAAATACAAATACCTTCTAACTCGCAAAGCATCGAAGATAAAATACATAAATCAACAGGGTCAATTTCCCTTGGATTGTATGTAATTAAATCTTCTACTTCGTCAGGTTCTTCATTACCACTTATGAATATTTGCCAGTAAATGTCAGAAGCAAGATCATCACCTAATTCTGAAATACGAGAAATAAGCTCAGGATTTTTTTGCTTAAAAGAATCAAAAAGTTCATTAAGTTCATCTGCATTGCCACTTTTGGCAACTTCGAGAAACTCTTCAGAAGTATTTAACCTTTTAAGCTCATCTGTGATTGACCGAATTTTCTCATAAATTTTTTGTACAGTTTTGCTTGGCATATAAATGTCCTCCTTTATAATGTAAAAATTCTTAATATACCTTTGCAACTTAAAGCCCAATACTTGCAAAATGTATGTATGTAGGTATTTTATCATAATATTTGTTATTTTACAATAGATTAACATAAAATAACAACTATATAGTAATAATCATACAAATCGCATTTACTTATACAAAAATGCATTTAACTTTTTATTTGACGTATTTAGCAAAAAATAAAGCCCCCTACTTTTAAATAAAGTAGGGGCTCTTTTAAGTTACTTTGAAGAATCGACCTTTTCAGGCGCAAGCCTGCGAGACTGCAGAATAGTTGCAATCTGGTGCTTGATTCGAGATAATTCTCTTACTTTTTTATCCCGAAGATCTTCAAGTTCCTCCAAAGACATTTTTGAAAGGTCAGATTCTTTGACCTCCAAAATTTTAAACATAGGTTGTACCTCCTTTGATGTAATAAACATATTATAACATAATTAATAGAAAAAAGCAAAACCTTAAAAATTGACAAAAATGAATATATACAGAAATAAAACTTAAAAGTCTATACAAAAATAAAGTTATATAAGAATAGTAAATCATGAAAAATTTAAATTTTTAAAGAAGACATATAACTAAAAACACGAAGAAAAACCAAACCAAAATGACAACGACAAAAAATAAAAGAAAAATAAAATTATTTTTTTGAAAAAACAACATTAAAAAATAGCAATTTTAAAATAATTATTTTTTCAAAAAACTCAAAAATTAACACAAAAAATGAAATGGTAAAACACATAAAAACATTGAAAACAAAATAAAAACGAAAAAATAACAATAAAAATTTTACCTTAAAAATGAAAAAAATAAAAAAATCATTTTTTAAAAAACACTAAATTTTAAAACAAAAATTATTTATGTCATTTTCTTTAAAAAATATTTGACTTTTTCTAGTATTATCAACAAAAATAAGAACAAAGGGCGAACAAAAAACAGGAGAAAATACTTAAATTAACGTATTTTTAACAAAAATGTAACAAAATTGTAATATTTCTTTTATACAAAAATGAAAGTCATAAAACAGGTAAAAAAGCCATCAAAAATTGACTGAAAAGCAACACATAAACTTTTTGCCAACAACTTGAAACAGGCTTGATATAAACCAAAACTGGCAATAGATACATAAAAAGTAGATGCTTGACAATATTAAAATCTTAGATTAAGATTATATCATAAAACAATTGCGATGTGGCAAATCAAAAGCCATTTAAGTAATTTCAAATGAAAATGATAATGTAAGTAATCTAAAAAATAGATTATAAAATTACATGCAAATAGGGGGGTACAAAAATATGGAAGTAATAAAGAGGGATGGAAGAAAAGTAGATTTTGACAGAACAAAAATATCTGCAGCTATTGGAAAAGCAAATGCAGAAGTAAGACCAAAAGAAAGAGCAACAAAAGAAGAGATTGACGATATTATTGATTATATATTAGGTCTAGATAAAAAGAGAATTTTAGTAGAAGATATCCAAGATATTATAGAAGAAAAATTAATGGAAATAGATAGATATGCATTAGCTAAGAAATATATCACATATCGTTATACAAGAGCATTAGTTAGAAAAGCTAATACGACAGATCAATCTATCAAAGAATTGATTGATGGAGAAAGTGAATATTGGAATAATGAAAATTCTAATAAAAATGCTAAAGTTGTTACAACTCAAAGAGATTATTTAGCAGGAATTACAAGTACAGATATTACAAGAAGATTCTTATTAGATAAAGATATTGTAGAAGCACATGATGAAGGAATTATCCACTTCCATGATGCAGACTATTTTGCACAAAATGCCCTAACAAACTGCGAGCTTATCAACCTAGATGATATGCTACAAAATGGAACAATCATGAATGGTGTAATGATAGAAAAACCACATAGATTTTTAACAGCTATGACAATAGCAACACAAATAATCTTAGGTGTTACTTCATCTACTTATGGTGGAGCTACAGTATCACTTACTCACGTAGCACCATTTGTAAGAAGCAGTTATGAAAGATATTATAAAAAATACAAAGATAGAGGTTTATCAGAACTTCAATGTATAGAATACGCAAAACAAGATACTAAAAAAGAAGTATCTGATGGTGTACAAACTTTCAATTATCAAGTAAATTCTATGACAAACACAAATGGACAAGCCCCATTCCTATCAGTTTGTATGTACTTAGGTGAAACAGAAGAATACAAAGAAGAATTAGCAATGATAATTGAAGAATTCTTAAAACAAAGAATAGAAGGCTTCAAAAATGAAAAAGGTGTATATATTACACCAGCATTCCCAAAACTACTATATGTACTAGAACCAGATAACATCACAGAAGACAGCAAATATTGGTACTTAACAGAGCTTGCAGCAAAATGTACTGCAAAAAGATTAGTACCAGACTATATCTCTGAAAAGAAAATGTTAGAATTCAAGATAGATAAAAATGGAAACGGAAATTGCTACCCATGCATGGGATGCCGTTCATTCCTAACACCATATGTTGATCCAGAAACAAATAAACCAAAATACTATGGAAGATTTAATCAAGGTGTTGTAACAATCAACTTAGTAGATGTTGCATTATCTTCAAAACAAGATATGGATAAATTCTGGAAGATTTATGAAGAAAGATTAGAGTTATGCCATAGAGCATTACAAGCAAGACATGAAAGACTAAGCAAAGTAACAAGTGATGTTGCCCCAATACTATGGCAACATGGAGCACTTGCTAGATTACCAAAGGGCGCAAGCATTCATGAATTATTACATAATGGATATTCAACAATTTCACTTGGATATGCAGGATTATATGAATGCGTAAAATACATGACAGGAAATAGCCATACAGATAATGGAGAAGGAAAAGATTTTGCATTAAAAGTAATGCAAAAATTAAATGACAAATGCAAAGAATGGAAAGAAGCAGAAAAAATTGATTATAGTGTTTATGGAACACCAATCGAATCTACAACATACAAATTTGCAAAATGCTTAAAGAAGAGATTCGGAGTAATAGAGGGAATTACAGATAGAAACTATATTACAAACTCTTACCACATCCCTGTATTCGAAGAAATAGACGCATTTTCTAAATTAAAAATAGAAAGTGAATTCCAAAGATTAAGCCCAGGTGGAGCTATATCATATGTAGAAACACCTAACTTACAAAACAACTTAGAAGCAGTAATACAAATTATTAAGTTCATTTATGACAATATCATGTATGCAGAATTAAATACAAAATCAGATTATTGCCAAAAATGTGGATTTGATGGAGAGATACTAATCGATGAAAATCTAGAATGGTATTGTCCAAACTGTGGAAACAGAGACCATGACACATTAAATGTAGCAAGAAGAACATGTGGATACATAGGAAGTCAATTCTGGAACAAAGGAAGAACACAAGAGATTAAGGAAAGAGTACTACATGTTGATAACAAAGATGCTGAAGTTCCAGATATACAAGAGACTAAAAAAGCAGTTTAAAACACACAAGAAACTTTAAAATACAAAGAAACTAAAGAAGCCATTTAAAGCACATTAGAAAAATAACAAATGATTTCTTTATAAACAAAAGTATAAATAAGAGATTTGATAGATACAAATGAAAAATGTAAATAAGAAATTAATGTATCTAAAAAATACTAAATGATAATCACAAACGACAAACTAAAAGTAATATAAAAAAGATAAAATAAAATGCAAATATAATTAAGCTTAAAGCCTTAACATTATATTTGCATTTTAAAAGTTATAATGACTTATAAATATAAAAATAACATTTTTGGCTGATTTTAAATGCAGTTATAAATCATAACTTTTAAGAGCTAAAAATTACGTAGATATAAAAAGAGGGGAAAACGAAAATGAGATACAATAAAATAAGAAAAATGGATATTTCAAATGGACCAGGAGTAAGAGTTTCAATTTTTATGCAAGGATGTACATTTAACTGTAAAGGTTGCTTTAATCCTGAAACTCATGACTTTAATGGGGGAAAAGAATTTACAGGTGAAACAATAAATGAAGTATTAGATTTAGCAAATGATGATAATATTAAGGGATTATCAATACTTGGTGGAGAACCAATGCATCCAACCAATATAGATGGAACAACTAAACTTGCAAGAGCCTTCAAAGAAAGATATCCAAATAAAAATATTTGGGTATGGACAGGCTTTTTATTTGATAAAGATTTAAAAGGTAAAGATGTGTTAAACTACATAGATGTTTTAGTAGATGGTCAATTTGTTGAAGCACAAAAAGACCCAAGACTAAAATATAGCGGTTCATCAAATCAGAGAGTAATAGATGTACAAAAAAGTTTAAATACAAATGAAATAGTAGAAATATCAAATAAAAATAAAAATTAAAGGGGGAAAAAATGAATAGTATTAAAATTTTTGCATGTCCTACAGCTGAGAATTTTACAAAAGAAATTTGTGAAACTTTAGATTTGCCAATGGGAAAGGTAGAAAGCTATAAGTTTGCAAATGATAACAATTTTGTACAGTTTAAAGAAACTGTAAGAGAGCAAGACATTTACATAGTGCAGACAACAGAACCACCAGTAAATGAAAGAATTATGGAACTATTAATAATGATAGATGCAGCTAAAAGAGCATCTGCTAGAAGAATAAACATTGTATTTCCATACTTTATCTATTCAAGGTCAGACAAAAAAGACCAACCACGTGTACCAGTAACAGCAAGACTACTTGCAGAACTTTTAGAAGCAGCACGGAGCAAGTAGAGTAATCACATGCGACTTACATAACCCAGCAATTCAAGCATATTTTAACATACCATGTGATAGGCTAACAGGACAACACATTTTGCAGGCATACTTTGATGAAAAACAAATTAAAGACAAAGTAGTAGTTGCAACAGATGCAGGAAGTTCAAAAAAAGCATATAAATACTCTACATATTTTAATTGCCCAATGGCATTAATAGACAAAAGAAGAACTGGAAATGATGACAATGCAAAAGCAGCAAACATTATAGGAGATGTAAAAGGAAAAACTGCCCTTATCTTTGATGATGAAGTAAGCACAGCAGGAACTATGGTAGAGGCAGCTAAAATACTAGAAGAACATGGAGTAAAAGAAATTTATGCAGGATGCACACATGGAATACTATGTGGACCAGCTATTGAAAGAATAAAAAATTCTCCCATAAAAGAATTAGTAATTACAAACACAGTACCACTTCCTAAAGAAAAACAAATAGAAAAGATAAAAGTTGTATCAATAGCACCATTATTTGCAGAAGCAATAAAACGTGTAAATGAAGCAAAACCATTAGGAGATTTATTTGAGTTTGATAAATAGATGGAAAAATTTACTTTAAATATTGACAAACTACACTAATATCGAGTATAATACTTTATGTATTAAAAAATACATATATTTAGAAAATCCCACACGTTAGAGTGTAACTACTGAAGGGAGGGGAACAAAAAATGTCAGAAGTTAAAGTTAATAATGGAAATATAGAAGATGCCTTAAAAAGATTTAAAAGACAATGTGCTAGAAACGGCGTACTACAAGAAGTTAGAAAAAGAGAACATTATGAAAAACCAAGCGTAAGAAGAAAGAAAAAATCAGAGGCAGCTAGAAAGAGAAAATTCTAAGAAATTGGAGGGATTAAAAGTTATGTAAAATAATTTTTAATCCTTTTTGTTTTAATATTTTATAAAGGAGGAAAACCATATGTTAAAAGAAAAATTATTAGAAGATTTAAAAAATTCAATGAAGGACAAAAACAATTTAAGAAAAAATGTAATACAAATGGTAAGAGCAGCAATTTTACAAGTAGAAAAAGATAAGCAAATAGAGGTTACAGATGATCAAATTATAGATATAATTGCAAAAGAAGCTAAAAAAAGAAAAGACTCTATACCAGATTATGAAAAAAGTGGAAGAGAAGATTTATTAAGTCAAATAAAAGATGAAATTGCCATTCTAGAAGAATATTTGCCAGAGCAATTATCACCAGAGGAAATTGAAGAAAAAGTAAAAGCAATTATAGCTAGCTTAGGTGCAAGCACTATGAAAGACATGGGAATGGTTATGAAAAAAGCCAAAGAAGAGCTAGGTGCAAGTGCTGATGGTAAAACAATAAATGAAGTTGCAAAAAAATTATTAAGTTAATTATATAATTTATATAAAAATAGGAAAGTGGAAGTCATGAAAGAAGCAAACAAAAATAATATTAATGAAAAAGATATAACTATAAAGGAAATAAAAGAGAAAAGAGAAAAAAAGAAAAAAGAAACTAAAATGAAATTTCATATTTTAGCATTTTTTTGTATTTTAATATTTTGCTTTTCGCTAACGCCAATAACCTTCCAAAATGATACGTATTATAGCATTGCAATAGGTGAACATATAGTGGAAACAAAAACAATTGATATGCAAGATTCGTTTTCATGGCATGAAAATTTACCATACACATATCCACATTGGCTATATGATGTAGGTACGTATTTAATATATAACTTAGGTGAAACTATAGGCATAGGTGGATTTTGTGCATTATACATTAGTACTATTTTATTTGCGATGATTTTAGGACTAACTATATATTATACAGCAAATAAATTATGCAAAAATCCTGTAGTATCGTTTTTAATTACATTTGCAATAATGTATTTACTAAAAGACTTCATTACAGCTAGGGCACAGTTAGTAACTTACATTTTATTTGTATTAACGGTACTATTTATTGAACAATTTATAAAAACAAAGAAGAAGAGATATATAGTCTATTTATTAATAATTCCAATATTAATTGCAAACCTTCATTGTGCAGTATGGCCATTTTACTTTATACTATTCTTACCTTATATAGCAGAATATTTACTTGTAACTATAAATGATGCATATTTGTATTATACACTTAGAATTAAATGGAAAGAATGGAGATTAAAAAAGATTACCAAAAAAGGTGATTTAGAGGAAATAGGTAAAAAACAAGAAGAAATTGCACATCTACAATTAGACAAAGAAAATGCAATTAAGATGACAGAAAAGAGAAGAGAAAAGGCCTACAAAGTAATTTTCAAAAAAGAACCAGCAGTTAAATGGCTTATTATAGTAGTAATAATTTCTATATTAACAGGATTACTTACACCACTTGGAACAGTTCCATACACATATTTAATAAAAACAATGCAAGGAAACACAGTTGATAATATAAGTGAGCATCAACCATTAGTTTTAATAAGAAATACTACGATATTATTTGTATTTGCAATATATTTATTATTATTTATTTTTACAGATACAAAAGCAAGGTTAAGAGATTTCTTCATGATTGCAGGGCTTACTTTATTAGCATTTATGTCTATACGTCATACAGCATTATTTGCAATTTTTGGTGGACTTATATTTGCAAAGTTAGCTACAAGCCTAGTTGAAAAATACGATAAAGAAGGAACAGAAAACTTAATGAAATTTACTACGATGTTTTTAGGAAAAGTTTTAACTGTTTTAATTGTAATTTTATTAAGTATTTTAATGTATAAAAATAAAATAGGCAATAAATATGTAAATACTAGTTCATATCCAGTAGAAGCAGCAGACTACATTTTAGAAAATTTGGATATAGAAAACATAAGATTATTTAATGAATATAATTATGGAAGTTATTTATTATTTAGAGGAATACCAGTATTTATAGATTCTAGAGCAGACTTATACTCACCAGAATTTAATGGTGTAAAAAATGCAGAAGGAAAATATGATGGTAGAGATATATTTACAGATTATATAAATACATCAACAATAGGAAATTATTATGAAGATGAAATGGAAAAATATAATATTACACATGTTATTATTGGAAAGAAATCAAAGTTAAATATATTCTTATCAAGAGATACTAATTATATGGAACTATATGCAGATAATGATTTTGTAATATATCAAAGAAATAGATAAAACAATGAAGTGAAAAAAATCAGAAACTAAATAAGAAAGATAAATCAAAATAATAAAGTAGTAGAAATAAATTATAAAAATAAATAAAAAGCATAGTAAATCAGAATGAATAAAGTAAAAAGGAAAAAATAAAATAAAATGATCGAGCAAGAAATAAAAGTAGTAGAGATAGGAAACCAAAAAAGATTAGACCAATATATAGCACAAAATAAAAGTGACCTATCTCGTACTATGATTAAAAAATTAATAGAAGAGAAGCTAATTACTGTAAACGGAAAAAATGTAAAAACATCATATACAGTACAAGTAGGTGATATTATAAAAATAGTAGTGCCAGAAGCTAAAGAAACAAAACTAGAAGCACAAGATATACCACTTAGCATTGTATATGAAGATAATGACATAATAGTAGTAAATAAGCCAAAGGGAATGGTAGTACACCCTGCAGTTGGAAATCCAGATGGAACTTTAGTAAATGCAATTATGGCACATTGTAAAGAGAATTTATCAGGAATAGGCGGAGAGCTAAGGCCAGGAATAGTACATAGATTAGATAAAGACACCTCAGGCCTTTTAATTGTAGCCAAAAACGATAAGGCACATATTGCGATAAGTAATCAAATACAAAATAGAGAAGTTAAAAAAGTATATCTAGCATTAGTAAGAGGAAATGTACCTGAAGATGAGGCAACTATTAATATGCCAATAGGAAGAAGTACAAAAGATAGAAAGAAAATGGCAGTTACTAAAAATGGTAAAAATGCGATTACACATTTTAAAGTATTAGAACGATTTGGAAATTATACATTTTTAGAAGTTAGAATAGAAACTGGTAGAACACATCAAATTAGAGTACATATGTCAGAAATAGGACACCCTGTTGTAGGAGATATGGTTTATTCAAATGGAAAAAACGAATTTGGTGTAGAAGGGCAAATGTTACATGCTAAAAGCTTAACATTTAAACATCCTACAACTGGTAAACTTTTAAACTTAGAAGCACCTTTACCAGAATATTTCGAAGATGTTTTAAATTTGCTAAGAAAGGAGAAATAATTTGCTTAAATTTATTTAATAAAATATAGTGACTTTTCGTGCGATTTGCTGTCGCACCATAAAGGTGCTCCAAACGCGCTTCGCTTGAACGCTGCGCATCGCTACTCAAAGTTACTATATTTTATAAAAAATAATTAGTAAATAATTAAAAGTTATAATGGAAGAACGATTACAAAAATTTTTAGCAAATCAAGGAATATGCTCTAGAAGGAAAGCAGAAGAATATATTTTAGATGGCAAAGTTAAAGTAAATGGTAAAATAGTAAATACACTTGGAACTAAAATAGATACTGAAAAAGATGAAATAGAATTTGAAGGTAGAGTGGTTAAAAATCAAACTACCAAAATATATATTTTACTAAATAAACCAATAGGCTATGTTACAACAGTAAAAGACCAATTTGGAAGACCTACTGTAATGGAACTTTTAAAAGAAAAAGGAAGGTCAATAAAGGCAAGTGTAGTGCCAGTAGGAAGGCTAGATATGTACACATCAGGTGCATTACTTTTAAGCAATGATGGGGATTTTGTATATCAAATAACCCATCCAAAACATGAAATAGATAAAACTTATCAAGTTACATTAAAAGGTGAAATAACGGAAAAAGAAGTAGAAAGTTTAAGAAGCGGAGTAGATATAGGAGATTATATAACCAAAGAAGCAAATGTAAGAATAATGAAAATAGATAAAGAAAAGCAAATTTCAAGGGTAGAAATAACCATACATGAAGGAAAAAATAGACAAGTAAGGCGTATGTGCGAAGCAATAGGAAAAAAAGTATTGGCATTACATAGAAGTAAGATAGGTAATATTTCTGTAAAGGATTTAAAACTAGGAACATGGAGATACTTAACTGAAAGTGAAGTCAAAAATTTGCTTTTTAGCAAATAATATGTTAACATAGTATATGTCATCAAGAAAGAAACAAGAGGAATAATAGAATATTTTAATCTTTGATTCAAGATTAGAGGAGGAAATAAAGAATGGTAGAAGATAATGCAATTAAAGCAACTGTATCACCATTTGCGATTCGCGAAGGTGAAGTAAAAGTATTTGACGGAAAAGATGGATATGTATCCATGAACCAAATTATACATAGGATAAACATAGGACATATTACAGATATTCATTTTGCAATACTAGAATTAGTAAATGAGTTTGAATTTATAACATCAAGGCAATTACTTCAAATGTTAGAATGGAAGCACATAGAAGTAGGCTCACAAGATAAATTAAATAATAAGCTAGAACAATTAGTAAAAACAAAAATATTAACAAGATATTACTTTGATTCAGAAGATGGAAAAGGAATATATCGTATATACTGCTTAGAGAAAATGGGAAAATACCTTTTAAACTCAAGAGGTACAGAATGTAAATGGCAACCAACAGATAACACTAAACCAGTAGCAATGATAAAGAAAAGATTAGCAGGTAACCAAACACTAATTGCATATTTAAGAAAAGTAAAAGCATTTGATTCATATAAACCAAAGCCAGCATTTACTGCAAAACAAAGTGGAAAGCTATTTAAAGCAAGTGGTGGTAGTGTAAAATTAACTAAAAACAATAAATCTATTGAATTTGTATTTGAAGTAGTTCGTAGAGAACCTGACTGGGAAAAGAAGCTAATTGAAAAAATGAGACTATATAAAGACTTTTACGAAAACTTCCAATTAGGAGATTCTGGATTCATGAACATACCACAAATAATACTTGTTTGTGAAGATGAAAAACACATGGCAGAAACTTTCAAAGCAATAGTTATGAACCAAGTAGAAATAAATAATGTTAAAATATACTATACAACAGATTTAAGACAAAATGAAGAAACGCTTGCAAAAACATTAGTAGAATTTAAACTAGACGAAGAAACTAAAAAATACAAAATGGAAAACATAGAAGTAAAACTACTTGGAATTTAAAATGTAGATTATGATAAAAAATTACAAATTAAATATTTATAAAAATTCAAAAAGAAGTAATTGAGAATAATAAAAGAACAATAGAGCTTTTGTTTATGTCTTGCTGTCGCTAAGCAATCTGTCGATTGCTAGCTCCAAACGCGCTTCGCTTGAACGCTGCGCAACATTGCACAAAAGCTCTATTGTTCTTTAGTATTTAGTATTTTTTAATAGGAATCTTTTATAATTAGGTTGCGACAACAATGTGCAAACAAAAGTTATATTATTTTTTTGTAATTATAATTTACTCTCCATTTTTATTTCTTTTTAAATTAACTACAATAGCACTATCATTATCAAATAAGAAACTAGAATCAGAATCATCCATCTTAATAGGGTCTGTTTCACGATTCATGTCGTAATTATCATTACTTTTTGTTGCACCAACATAATTTCCTTGATTTTTCCTTAAAGTTTTTTTAGTAGCAGCTGATGCATCAGCAATACCACTTGTAAATTTAGCAAAGTCATAAGTTTTAACTTTCTGAGGCTCTTTATATTTAGCTTCCATAAAGTCTACTTTACCTTTTTCAACTACGCTCTTACCCTTGGTATCCTTAACTTTATAAATAACTTGTTTTGCCTTTAATGCCATAATCTTACCAGCTGCATAGTTTGGTTTCCATTTAAACTCAATTCCACCATATTTTTGATCATAACTCTTTTTATCAGGATCAGTATTATAATCATTTTTCCAAGTCCATTCTCTCTTATCTTGCATTTCAGTTTGCCACCACTCAACATCTTCTGGAAGTGCATTACCAAAGATGAATTTATTAACCGTGTTAGAAAGAATAAGTGATTTGAAATAATCTCCTCTATTATCAGCAGAATAATCACCTTTAAGCTGTGTTAAGTTTTGTGAATCTAATACAGTTGCAACTTTATATTTACGATATATTGTGTAGATTGGCTCAGTTGCTTTGCAAATATAAGTTGGAAAATCGTCAATATATAAGAAATGAGGAATACGTGTACTATCATTTCCAGGTCTAGAAAGAATAGATTGTTGCATTAGTAATATGAAGAATAATCCGAATGCTTTATGTGCAACTTCACCTAAATCTCCTCTACGTGTACATACTAAAGTAATTTCACCATTTTCTAAAATTTGATCATAATCTAAATTATTAGTACGCTTACATAAAATATTTTTAACACCAGGGTATCTAAGTAAATTGTCAAGTTCAGTTGAAGCTGTAGTAACAGAACGCTTTGCATTGATTAAGTTACTAGAATCTGGATAAAAGTTATTTTCAAAGTAACGAATTAAAATACGATATTTCTCAGCAAGCTCTGGAATTTGTTTCATTCTTTCAACCATGTCTACAACTAGGTCAAAGTCTGTAAGTAAGCTTAACATATCCTCTAAGTTTGGAAGTAAGCCTTCATGCTCTAATGGATACATTTCTTTAAGTAAAATAGCTACATTCTCTAAAATTTGAATAGCTTCATTTTGCCTAAAAGCAAGTTCTGTATCAGGTCTACTGTGAATGAATAATCCTTTCAGTACTGAAGAAATAGCTAAACCAGTCTTAATAGGGTCTTTATAAACAAATGGGTTTAATCCAGGTGAATCTACTCTATTAGGGTCTACAACATTTACTGGTAAATGAAAGTTTTGAGCAACTTTCTCTATTTTTTCTACTGATTCATGCTCAGCAGATACATAAGTAATACCCATATTACGATAAACAAATTTATCCCCTGAGTTAGAAATAATCATCTTTTTCATATAATTCTTATAAGTAGATATTTTATCAGGATTAGGAACTAACATATCTAAAGAAAAGTGTTCATTAATATAATTATTATCATAAGGGCAAGTTAATGTGGCAAGTCCAGTTTTTAAAGCAGTAAATCCCATTTCTTTAGAAACTTCTTTAAAGAATGATTTTCTTTCAATATCTCTAGCAAGCATTGGTTCATAAACCATTGTTGTTTTACCAGAACCAGAAACACCAACGATTAAGAATGATTCAAAACGTTTAGATTCTGGAATACAAACATCGGCACCACTTTCAGAGTCTGTACAAACCTTTATTTCACAAGTGTAAATACCATGTAACTCTTTATCAGAGCTTAAAGATATTCCAGGGTAATCAAAAATAGAATCACGAATATCCTTAGTATCATGTACTGTGAATAATAACCATTTAAATACCCTATAGAATGTAACTAAAGGTATATATAAAGCGATAGCTGTAAAGGCTGGTCTAAATAAATAGTAGAAGTTTGTAGCAAGGTCAACATAGTTTGGAAGTGAAAGTATACTAACCCAAGCTAATTGATTTAACCATTGAACAGCTGCCGATACAATCAAAATATAGAATGAAACAAAAAATGTGTGGAATATTCTATACTTAGCCACATCTGAACTAGCAAACTTAGAAGGACCAGAAAATAAAAATGCAAAAGTTAAGCAAGCAAAAGCAATCGTGTATTGAATTGGTCCCCAATATGAAAATCCTACGCCAGTAAAGATAAGGAACAATAATTCCACTATTCTATCTATTAAAATATAAGCAGATATTAAAGTCAAAATATAAGTCGCAAACGTATTTCTATCTGTTTTTAAAAATTTCAAAAATTTATCGAATAATTTTAACAAATTTATCACATCCAATTTATAATATATCTCTTTATATTATCTAATAAAATCAAGAAAAAAACAAGGGTTTTTGCGAAAAAATACTTAAATTAGCATAAAATTATTATTTAAATCGTATGTATTAAATGAATAATTTAAAAGAAGGTAAAGATGAAAAAGAGAAAATTACAAAAAGAAAATTTTATGCAAAGTGTCTTAATATTAATGTTTTCACAAGTATTAATAAAAATATTGGGAGTTATATATAAATTATACTTAACAAATAGAGAAGGGTTTGGAGACAAAGGAAACGCAGTATATAGTAGTGGCTTCCAAATATATGCCTTATTTTTAACTATTTCTTCAGTAGGTGTACCAGGAGCAGTTGCAAAGCTTGTATCAGAAAGAGTAGCAATAGGAGACTATAAAGGTGCACATAGGACATTTAAAATCGCACTTATTGCTTTTGGAACAATAGGTTTTTTATGCAGTACAATATTATTTTTAGGAGCAAAATACATATCTAATTATTTCTTACAAATACCTGAAGCAGAGCTAACATTAATTGCACTTTCGCCATCAATATTCTTAGTTTCTATTTCATGTGTAATTAAAGGATATTTTAATGGGAGAAACAATTTAAAGGTAACTGCAAATGCACAAAGTTTAGAACAACTTTTTAAAACTGCTCTATCAGTTATTTTAGTAGAATTAACAGCGATAATATCAGGAGTAGATACTACAGTAATGGCAGCAGGTGCAAATTTAGCAACAACTATTTCTACATTCCTTTGTTTCTTTTATTTATATAGATATTACGCAGTAATGAAAAAAGAAATAAAATTAGAAATAAAAAATACAATAAACCATAAACCTACTAGAATCAGAAAAACAATTAAGCAGATTTTTTCGGTATCTATACCAATGTCGATGTCTGCTATATTAGGAACTATAAATAAAAATATCGATTCTATGACTGTGGTAAGAGGGCTTAAAAAGTTTTTGAGCGAAGATGAAGCTAAAGTAGAGTACGGAATTTTAAGCGGAAAAGTAGACACTTTAGTTACACTTCCAATGTCACTTAATATGGCATTTGCAACAACTCTAATTACAACTATTTCATCAGCTAAAGCAATAGGAAATGAAAAGTTAGCAAAAAGTAAGATAGAATTTTCACTATTACTTACAATTTTAATAGGCTTGCCTTGTATGGTAGGAATGATCTTATTTGCAAAACCAATTTTACAACTCTTATTTCCAAATGCAAGCTCAGGAAGTTTTATATATCAAATTAGTTCATTAGGAATAATATTTATAATCTTAGAACAAACAATTAGTGGGGCTTTACATGGGTTGGGAAAAATGCTAGTTCCTGGATTTGCATTATTAGTGGGTGTTTTGGTTAAATTTATAATTAATAGCTATTTAGTTCCAATAAATCCTCAAAAATTTATATTAGGTGGAACAGCAGGAGCGGCATTTGCAACAGTAATTTGTCATTTAATAGCTGTTGTAATTGAATTTTGTATCTTAAAAAAAGAAATCAATCTAAACTTAGATTTTAAAAAATATATAATTAAACCAGCAATTTCAACAATAATTATGGGAATTAGTTCTAAAATATTATATGAAAGCATAAAGAAAAATATAGGAAGAAATATTGCTTTAGTATTTTCACTAGGAATAGCTATAATAATTTATATTGCTTTCATTTTTATATTAAAAGTATTTTCAAAAGAAGAACTAAGTAAATTAAAAAGACGAAACTAAAATAAGGTAAAAAGCCAAAAAAATAGAATAAGAAAGTAAGACAAAAAAGCAAACTAAAAAATAGAATAGGAAAGTAAAACGAGAAATCAAAACTAAAAATGAAATAAGAAGTTTAAACAAAATTAAAAAAATTATAAATAAAATATAAAAAATTTTAAAGAACCTGGTACTGTACACAAGAAGCCAAACCGCAACGTGCACAAGACTTTCAAGGCTTGAAAATGGTGCAAACTTACGGCAAAGTAAACTTTATAAGAAAAAATAAATCAAAAAAAGAAGGATTTTAGAAAAGAATGACGAATAATGATATTAGTAGATAACAATCTACATATTCAAAAATCTTATAGGAGGTAATGTTAAATGAACAAGTCAGAATTAATCGCAGCTATGGCAGCAAAAACAGGAGAAACAAAAAAAGATGCTGAAGCAGCATTAAACGCATTCACAAGCGTTGTAACAAACGCATTAGTAAAAGGAGATAAAGTTCAATTAGTTGGATTTGGATCTTTCGAAGTTAGAAAGAGAGCAGCTAGAAAAGGAAGAAACCCACAAACTAAAGAAGAAATCAAAATACCTGCATCTAAAGCACCTGTATTCAAAGCAGGAAAAGCTTTAAAAGATTTAGTAAACAAAAAATAATATAATTTATATAAATTATATGAATTCATATCAAGAGATATAGAAATTTAATCTATATCTCTTTTTTTATTAAAATTTGTGATAACAACTAAAAAATATTAATAAAATTATACAAAAAAGCTAAAAGCTATGATATAATGAAGAAAATTTTTAAGAAAGAAGATGTAAAAATGTACAGAAATACATATATCGAGGTAAATGTAGACAACTTAAAACACAATGTCGAAACTATTATAAAAAAGTATCCAGAATATAAGTATTATTTTGGAGTAGTAAAGGGTAATGCTTATGGACATAGTGATAAAATTGCAAAATATCTAGTTGATAGTGGAATCAACTATTTTGCAATAGCATCATTAGAAGAAGGAATATCTTTAAGAAAAGATGGAGTTACAATACCAATACTATGCTTAGAGCCAATAGATATAGAGTATATAGAAGAATGTATAGAAAATAATATTACAATTACAGTACATAGTTATGAATATTATAAAAAACTAATGGAAAAAAATATAGAAAAGCCTTTAAAAGTACATATTAAAATAGATTCAGGGCTTTGCAGACTAGGCTTTAATAAGAAAGAACAAGTAAAAGAAGTAGTAGAAAATTTAAAACAAAAAGAAAATATTATAGTAGAAGGAATTTTTACTCATTTTGCAACAGACGGAATTTATGACACATCTTGGGATAACCAAATGAAAAAATTTAAAGAATTAACTTCAGAAATTGATTTAAACGAAATTCCAATAGTACATTTGGGAAGAAGCCAGACATTATTAAATCACGATAAAATACCATTCGCAAATGGTATTCGTTTAGGTATCATTTTATATGGATATAATACAACACCAAAACCACTACCAAAGGGATTTTTAAATACATTAAGAAGATGGAAAAGACAATATTATCATAAGAAAAACAATATAAGTCCAACAATTACAGATGTTGATATTGAATTAAAAACAGCATTTTCACTATATAGTGAAGTAATGCAAGTAAAGAAAATTTCAAAAGGTAGTTTTGTAGGTTATGGTAGAATATATGAAGCAAAAGAAGATATGTATGTAGCAATTATTCCAGTAGGTTATGCAGACGGATTTAGCAGAAGAAATAAAGGAAGACAAATCGTAATAAATGGAAAGAGATATGATTTAGTAGGCGATATAAATATGGGAATGATTATTGCAAAAGTAGATGAAACAGTACATGAAAATGATAAAGTAACATTAATAGGTGATGAAATTCCAATGACAGAGGTTGCAAGAGCAATGGGTACAAGTGTATATGAAGGCTCATGTATGTTAAATAACTGGATTCCAAGAGTTTTAAAAGTAAATGGAAAAACTGTAGAAATAGACGAAAAATAAGCATGCATATTATTTGATTAATTAGCATAAAGAATAATTAATCAACATAAAATATGATAATTGCATAAAATGTTGAATTACGAAAGGTAGAAAAATAATGGAACAAAACTTTGATGTAGTAATTTTAGGAAGTGACTTTAATACTTATTATATGGCAAGATGCTACCATGAAATTTACCAAAAGAAAGTAGACATAATTGGAAAAAGAGCTTTAGGAGTAGTGTCATATAGCAAAATAGTCAACTTTATAGAAGAACCAGAATTAGAAACTAATGAAGGTTTTGTTAAAGCTTTAAATAAGTATGCTAAAAATAAATCAGAAGAGCACATAATTCTAATAGGAACAAGCGATGAACTAGTAAGATTAATCATCGAAAACAAAGAAAAATTAGATAAAAAATATTTACATAATTATCCTAGTTTAGAGATATTGAATCAGATTGCAGTTAAAGATGTGTTTTATAAAACCTTTGAAAATAGCAAATTAAACATTCCTAAAACTTATATCTATCCATGCAACAAAGATGAACAAATTGATGAAAAAAAAGTAGAAGAATTAAAATTTCCTATAATAGTAAAGCCAGGAAATAATATTGATTATCATAATCATAAATTTGAAGGTATGTATAAAGTATACAAAATTCATACAATGGATGAACTAAAAGAAGTAGTAAATAAAATAAAAGCATCTGGTTATACAAGTAATTTAATTATACAAGAATTTATACCAGGTGATGATTGTGCTCTATTTGATGTTGTAGTTTACTGTAACAAAGCAAAAAAAGTACAATTAATGACATTTGCTCAAATAGGATTACAAGAACGAAATCCTGGAGGAATAGGAAATTGTACATTACTTATAAATGGATTTAATGAACATGGGTATAATGAAGAAATTATAAAACCACTAAAAGAATTTATGGAAGAAATAGGATACCAAGGATTTGCAGAATTTGATTTGAAATACGATAATAGAGATGGAAGTTACAAGGTTTTAGAAATAAATCCAAGACAAGCAAGAAGTAGTTATTACTTAACAGCTGGTGGACATAATTTGGTACAATACTTAATAGATGACTTAATTTATAAAAAAGAAAAACCATTTACATTAATGAAAGATAAAATTTTGCTAAGCTTTGTACCAAAAGCAGTAGTAAAGAAACATGTCTCAAGTACAATGTTAAGAGATGAAGCACTAAAACTTATAAAAGAAAAGAAAATGGTAAATCCACTTAAATATAAAAAGGACAAGTCATTAAAAAGAAATTTGTATTTAATAGCTAAAGATTTTAATTATATAAGAAAATATAACAGTTTAAAATGGTAGACATAAATATTTAAAGCAATCACACAAAGATAATTCAAGTTAACATAAAGCTAGAATAAAGCCGAAAAATAAGTAATAAAATCATTATACTAATAGAATTATTTAAAGGTAAAAAATACAAATAAAAAAATTCATAAAAACTATTTAAAAATAAAAATATAAATGTTATAATAAGATAAACTGGATTATAGCTGGACGACAAATTAATATAACAAATAGTATAACAGTTTAATAATATAGTAAAATATAAGTTTAAATAATATAATAAAATATAAATTTAAATAATATAATAGAATATAAGTTTAATACAATAAAATATAATAATTTGATAGAATAATAACTTGATAATAAAATGAAAAAAGAAAGGAGGCAAGTATATGAATCAAATACTAATAACAGAAAAATTATATGTAACACCAGAGCTAAAAAGAAGAAAACACATATACAAATTAGAATTTTTTATTTCGATTTTTTTAATTTGCCTTCTATTTTCTCATTACATATATGCACAATATGAAATAACTAAAGGTGAGCAAATAATGCAACAGATAGAGTCTCAATTAGAATATCAAGAAGACGACAATATGACTATAACAAAAGAGAAAAATGACAATATAATTCTTGTAGTTTTAAGCCAGGAGGAAGAACAAGAACACATTAATGAAATGCTAAATGTTTTACCTGTAGTAGAAGAAAAACCTAAAGAAGAAAAGAATCTTAAAACATATACATCTTCTGATGGTGTTAAATATACAATAGAAGCTAGATTGAAAATACCTAAAATAGGACTAGATTATAAAGTACTTTCAGCTACATCCCCAGATTTATTATTTGTCTCACTTAATAAATTCTTTGGACCAAAACCAAATCAAATAGGAAACTATTGTATTGCAGGACATTATTATTCAAGTAATAAAATGTTTGGATATTTACATAAATTACAAAATGGTGACAGAGCAACATTAACTGATTTAACTACAAAAGATGGAGAAACAGTAGAATATGAAGTAATTGATAAAAAAGTTATAGAACCAACAGATGTAGAATGTACAAATCAAAAATATGCTAGAGATAATGGAATAAGAGAGCTTACTTTAGTAACTTGTACAAATCATGGAAAACAAAGATTGATGGTAAAACTAAGAGAGGTTTAAGATAAATTAAATGAAACTTAATATTGTTATGGTAGAACCAGAGATACCACAGAATACAGGAAACATTGCAAGAACTTGTGCAGCAATAGGTGCTAAATTACATTTAGTAAAACCATTAGGTTTTGAAATAACAGATAAATATTTAAAAAGAGCAGGGCTTGACTATTGGGATAAACTAGAAATAGAAATGCATGAGTCATTAAAAGCATTTTTAGAAAAATATCCACCAGAAGAAAATACAATGTATTTTTCTACAACAAAAGGAAAGAACTGCTATTCAGATGTAGATTATGCAAAATCAAATGAAATATTCATTTTATTTGGAAAAGAAACTAAAGGCTTACCAGAAGATTTGCTAAAAAAATACATATCACAAACAATTAGAATACCAATGAGAGAACATTTACGTTCTTTGAATTTATCAAATTCTGTAGCCATTGTTGCATATGAAGTATTAAGACAAGTAGGATTTGAAAAGTTAGAAGAAATAAGTAGTTATTTTGATTAAAGTTTTGTTATTTATATAAACATTGCACAAATTATGTAAACATAAAAGAAAAACATTTAAATAAAAATTATAGATAAATATCATAAAAAAATCGTCAAAAAGCTGTACTTTTTGACGATTTTGTGGTATAATAGAAATGTAGTGAGTAATAAAAAATGTATAAAATTATATATAAGAAATAAAAATACATAATTATTAAATTATTAAATAAATTATTAAATTATTAAATAAATTATTAAAATAGAAATGGAGAATAAAAATGTTTAATGAAGAAAAATTTAATTTTAATATAGAAAATATACAAAGTGATTTAGCAATAGAAGGATTAGAGATTACACAAAATGATATAAATATGTTTAAAATGTTTGCAAATGATGAAATAGCTATGCCAGAGTTAATCCAAATGATAAAGGAGCAACCAATCCAATAATAAATAGGATAAATAATAATAAACAATAAATAATAATATGCAATAAAAAGTATTAGAAAATGGCTGTTAAAGAAAAAATATGATAAGAATTTAATCAAAGTCAAGAGTAAATTATAAAATAATTTACTCTTTTTATATGCTTTAAAAACAAAGAATGCGTAGTGGTTTCAAGGAAAAATATAGCCATTTGTAACAAAAAAGTAAAAAAAATGTAATAATTTTCATTAATAAAACAAATATGAGCTTCCGTAAATATATTTCAGACATTAAAAAAAAGGTAAAAAATGGACTATTGTCAAAGTAAAATTCATGTGCTAAGCTAATATTAGATAGGTATGGAGGTAGAAGTATTATGAACTTATTAAAAAAGAAAAAATTAATTTTAAGTATTGGACTATTAACGACAATGATTTTAGGAATGTCAGTATTTTTACAAGGAGCCAAGAGTATAGGCTTGACAGGTCAGTCAAGAGAAGGAGAAAGCGACTTGCCAGAAGCTAGTTTAGAAAGAGAGTTAACTAGCGAAGAATATACAATTTCTGAACTATATAATCTTATATGTAGAGTTGATCCAGAAACTGATATTGAGGAATTTAAACAAAAATTCAATATTGGTAGTGATTTAATACATATATATAAAGATGATACTTTACAAGAAGAAGTATCTTCTGGAAACATTGGAACTGGAATGGCATTAACTTATGAAAAACAGGTGCCAAAAGTACCAGAGGATGATGATGTAGAACCTAGTCTAGAACCATCACAGGAACCTCATGAACTTCAAAGACAAGATGAAGTAATGGAAGATGATGATGTAGAAACAATAGAAAGTGATAAATACATAATCAGCGTAATTGGAGACACAAATGGTGATGGAATAATTGAACAACTAGAATTAATAAAATTAATTAGATATGTTGTAGATAGAACTAATTATGATCTACCAACTTTATCATTCCTATCAGTAGATATGAATATGGATGGAAAGCTTGATATAATAGATATAACTATAATGATTAGATATATCACATTTGATACAATGGAAAAGGTAGAAGAAAAATTACCTAAAAAACCAATTATACATCTTGAAGAAGTAGTAGAAAATGAAGTTGAAGATGTTCAAGACCATATAGATAATGCAGATGAAGCATTACAAGATGATGTAGTAGAAGAAACAGAAGAAGAAAAATGGTATAAGAGTGATGTTTTATTAAGCTTAGAATCAGATAAAACTAGCCCAGTTGCAATATTAAAGAACATATATGGAATAACAGGTGCCATAGTTCAAGAAAATCAAGAATTAGCTGAAGGCGAAAAAGTTAAATTAACAACAGAAGGAATATCTGAAATAACAGCTTACTCATATTCTGCATATGGAATTAAATCAGAAAATACTGTAGAGAAAGTTAGAATAGACAAACAAGTTCCAACAATGGATGAAATAAGAGTAGAAGGAGAAGAAGCTAATACAGTAAATATAGTAGTACCAAATATACAAGATGCTTTAAGTGGTGTAAGTCAAATTAGTATTACACAAAGTGAGCAAGATTATGAGTGGGAAGATTTAACAGAAGAAAATTTAATAGAAAAAACCTTTACAAAAGCAGTAGGAAAAAATGGAATATGGTATGTTGCAGTTAAAGATAAAGCAGGAAATATAGCATCTCAAACTACAGAAGTAACAAATGTAAAAGAAAAAGTAAATAATGTAGAAATAAGATTACAAGAAATCATAGGTATAAACGAAATTTTACCAATAAATATAAACTATTTAGGAGAACCAAAATCAATTACCCTAAACATTGAAGATACACAATATTTAGTATTAGATTCAGATTCTAATAGATCAGAAGAAGTAAAAGATGAAAGTGAAAGAGTTATTGGATATAAAAAAGTTTATGGAATAAAGGGTGTAAAGCAAGGAACTGTAGAACTAGAAATAGTTATAGAAGATTATGATGGAACTAAATTAACTAAAAACTACAATATAATAGTAGTAGATAAAGAAAATAGTGTAGCATTAGTAGGAAAGATGTATTATCCAACAATAACTTCTGCAATAGAAAGTATAGATAAAGAAGGAACAGTAATAATTCTAAAAAGTGTAGCAGAAAGCTTCTCTATACCGGCAGAAAAGATAATTACATTAGAAATAGGAGAATTTTTAATAACAGGAAGAATAAATAACGACGGAAACCTAACAATAGCATCAGGAAGTGTAACTAATACAGATGAAACTATATACAATGAAGGAACAGTTTTAATGCAAAATGGAACAGTATCATCTACTAATAATATAGCAATCCACAACTTAGCACATGCTTCTGTAACAATAGAAAATGGTGAAATTACTTCACAAACAAATAATGCTATTTTAAATTATGGAGATATTATAGTAAAAAATGCTAATATAAAAACTGATGCACCATTAGAAGAAGCAATTTTAAATCGTGGAGAAGCAAACTTAACAATACTAAATGGAACAGTAGAAGCTAAAAATAATATAGCAATTAAAAACGAAGGAGCATTAACTATAGGAACAGAAGATGATAATGTAGATGTAACTACACCAGTTATAACAGGAAAGGACTTTGGAGTTTACACAACAGGAACATTTAATTGGTTTGATGGAAACATCACAGCAAACGAAATTATGTATGGAAAGCCAACTAAATTACCAGAAGAATACTTAATAAATGAAGAGATAAAAGAAGATGGTACACGAACAGGAACATTAGTAACACCAAAATTTGGTGCAAATGGTAAAAAATATGTATTATTATCAGAAGCTATACAAGTTACACCAATAGGAGGAACAGTTACTTTATTACAAGACGCAGTAGATTCTTCAACTGTAGAAATTAATAAACAAGTAGTATTAGATTTAAATGAATTTACACTTACAAGAAATAAAGAAATTAAAGTTAAGGAAAGTGGAAATTTATTAGTAAAAAATGGTACACTTGAAGCACCAGAAAGTATTGCAATAACAGCATATATGGGAAGAATACAAGTACAAGATGCAGTTATAACTGGTAAAGAATCTGCAATATCTCAATCTACAAATTCTACAACACATATAATTAGTGGAACTGTAATAGGAACAAAATATGGAATAAAAAGCATGACACAAGAAAACACAATTATATTAGGAGATAATTCAAATGCAATTAAATTAGAAGACCCAATTATAATAGGAGAAGAGTTTGCAATATATGCTGATGAAAAAACTCAAGTTAATTATTATAGTGGTAAATTACAAGGAAAAACAAATCCAGGATATTATATAAAAAAAGCAACAACATTTAGAGAAGGATATATAATTACAACTACTGTAGAAAATGAATATTATACATCTACACTAATATCTAATTCAGAATTTAAAGTATATATAAGAAGAGAAGGTTCAGAAGAATATTATAGAAGTATTAAAGAAGCAATAAGCTATGCAGATGCACAAAAATTAAATTCAACAATTAGCTTTATGAGAAATATAACAGAAGACCTTACAATACCAGAAACAGCTAATATAACATTAGCAATGGGAGAATATACTTTAACAGGAAAAATTCTTAATAAAGGAACATTAACTATAGCAAATGGTAAGCTTGCAAATAGTGACAGTACAACAATATATAATTCAAACAAATTATATGTAGATGGAGGAACAATAGAATCAGTAGCACCTCATTCTGCAACAATATACAATGAAGCAAAAGCAAACATGACTATGAGAAATGGAAAAATTATATCTGTAAATTATAATGCAGTTATAAATTGTGGAACATTAGAAGTCGAAGATGGAGAAATCGTAAATCAATCAGAAACTAATAGCTGTATAGTAACAAATTCTGAAGCAACAACTATAATTAAAGATGGAAGTATAAAATCAGAAAAATATACAGCAATTCAAGGAGAAACAAACTCAACTATTACTATAGGAAATAATGAAGATAAATTAACAGCAATAGAACTTCCAGAAATTACTGGAAAACAATATGGTATAAATACACAAGGAACTTTAAATTACTATGATGGAAAAGTAACAGCTGGAGTAGCTATTCAAAGTAATGTAACTAATCCATTAGATCAATATTCAGTTTATACTAAAAATTATAATTCAAAATCTGGAACATACCAAGTAGCAATACTAATACCAATTAACAATGTTGCAAAAATTGGAGAGGATGTATATGGCTCACTAGAAGAAGCTATAAAAAAAGCGGAAGAAAAACAAACAGCACAAGAAGGAGCTGTAACAGAATTAACAATTGAAATACTAAGAGATATAAAAGAATCAGTAGTAATTCCAGACAAAACAAAAATAATTCTAGACATAGGAAATTATACAGTTACAGGAAGAATAAGCAACAAAGGAACATTAACTATAACTTCAGGGAAAGTTGAACACGATGAACAAGGAGCAATATACAATGAAGGAATATTAACAATTACTAAAGCTACAGTAAAAGGAACTGCTGAAGGATCTCCAACAGTATTTAATGCAAGCGAAGGAAGAATGAACATATTAGGTGGAGAAGTACGTTCAGAATATAATACTGCAATTAAAAATAAAGGCTCTTTGACTATTACAAATAGTGATACATATATACACAGTAATTCTAAAGATTATGCAACTATATTAAATGAAACAAACGCATATTTAACGATATCAGCAGGAAGAATTACTAACCATGCACAAGGAAAAGCAATAGATGGAGACGGAATAAAACTAATAGTAGACGGAGTTATCGAACCACCAGTTGCAGAATAAAAGAACTATAATAAAGTATAAAAACTAATATTATATAAAATTTATAATGAAAACAAAGATATATTTAGGAGGGAAAACAGAAAAGACATGGGTATTGTTAAGAAAATGTTAGCAACAATATTAATAGCTTTGATACTATTAAATGACTTATCAATGCTCATAGTATATGGGCAAGAAATCATTAGAAATAGTGACACTACAGAAGTTGCTAAAAACAAAATTTCTAGCACTAAATATATTGTTTCAGAAGAAGAAAATACAATAACCAGGGTATTACCAGAAACCACAGTAGGCATATTTAAAGGAAAATTTAATATGCCTAAAAGTGATGTCAAAGTATATAAAAGCGAAGAAGATTTAACAGAAGTAGCAGATGAAGAGAATGTAGGAACAGGAATGGTAATGATGCATGAAGAAGGTGGCAAAATGTATACTACATCAGTAATAGGCGACTTAAATAAAGATGGAATCATGGGAGACATAGAGTTAAATCTTCTAATCAAGTATGTATCAGGAATGGGAGCACAAGACAATTTAGAAGGAATAGCCTTTAAGAGTGCAGACTTAACAAATGATGGAAAAATAAATCAAATAGATATAACAGTATTAATAAGATGGGTAGTATACCGTGAATTAGAATTACCAGAAATAACAATACCAGAAGCACCAACAATAAAGATATTAGAGGGAGAAGAAGGAGAAAATGGCTGGTATAAAGGAAATGTAACAGTAGAAATAAAGGCACCAGAAGAAGACGAAGTAGAAATAGAAAAAATGACATATGTTTTAGAAAAAGAAGAAGTTGCAGAGTCAGAAGGAAATGTAGAAGGAGGAAATAACCAACAAGGAACAGATCAAGAAGAAACCACAGAAGATACTGAGAATGAAGTAACAGAAATAGAAGTAGAAGATGGAGAAAAAATAGAGCTAAAAGAAGACGGCAAATATACAATAAAAACATATAGTTATTCAAAAGCAGGAAAAAGAAGTATAGAAAATAAAAGAGAGATAAAATTAGAAACAGGAATAAAGAAACTAGAATTAGAAGTAACAAAAGTAACAACAAATGAAATAGGAGTAAAAGTAGAAGCAGAGGCATTTTCAGGAATAAAAGAATACACATACTATATAGGAAAAATAGTAAGAAGTACAAGACATGATGAAGAAACAGAAGAAGACGTAGAAGAAAAAACAATAGAATATGGAGAAGGAATAGTAACAAGCGAGCCAGAGTATGTATTTAAAGTATTAGAAGATGATACAGAATATGGAGTAAAAGTAGAAGTAAAAAGCATAGCAGGAAATGAAAAAGTAGAAGAAAAAGAAGAAAAGACATTAAAAATAAGCACACTAACAGAAGAAAATGTAGAAATAGTAAAAAGCACAGATGAATGGACAAATGAAAATATAGAAGTAGAAATAAAGGTAAGTGAAGAAGCAAACCCAGAAGGCAAATATGAAGTAGAGTACAAAAAAGGAGAAGGAGACTGGGAGAAATACACAGGACCAATAGAAGTAGAAGAAAATACAGACATAACAGTAAGACTAACAGATGGAAACAACTATAGTGAAGAAGTAACAAAGAGTATAGAAAATATAGACAAGACAGCACCAGAAGGAAGAATAGAAGTAAAAGAGACAACAACAAAAGAAATAAAAATAGAAGTAAAAGATGCAAAAGATGAGCAAAGTGGAATAGAGAGTTATACATATTATATAGGAATAAAAAATGACGAAGGGGAATTCCAATATAGAGAAGTAAAAAAATACGAAGAAGGAGAAGAAGAAGGAGCAGACGAAAAATTAAACTGCACATATGAGAGATTAAGACAAGATGAAGAATATAGAGTAGTAGTAGAAATAAAAGACAAAGCAGGAAATGTAAACAGAATAGAAGAAACAGTAAGAACTAAAAAAATGCCAGAGATAGGAGTAGCCGATATAGAAATAGGGTACTCTAATACTGAATGGACAAATGAAAATGTAACAGTAACAATAAAAGTAAGAGACGGAGTAGACACACAAGATTGTATATTAGAATACAGCTTAGATGGAGGCAAGACATGGCAAAAATATGAAGACGATGTAGAAGTAGAGATAACAGAAAATACAAACATAATAGTAAGATTAACAGATGGAGTAAATGAATTAGAAGTAGCATCAGGAAAAGTAAGTAACATAGATAAAGAAAACCCACAAGGAAGCCTAAAGGTAAAAGAGACAAGAAGCAATAGAATAGCAGTAGAAGTAGAAGGAATGGATGAAATATCAGGAGTAAAGGCATACAGCTATTATATAGGAACAAAAGATGATGCAGGAGAAGTAAAATATACAAAAGTAGGATATGAAGAAAGAAATTTAAAGCCAAGAGAAAAAGGACAAGAAAGCTATGTATATAGCAAATTAACAAAAGAAACAGAATACTATGTAAAAGTAGAAATAGAAGACCAAGCAGGAAATAAGATAGAACTAGTAGAAACAAGGAAAACACAAAAAGTACCAGCATTAAATGAACAAAACATGACATATGAAAAATCAGAAGAAGACTGGACAAAAGAAGACGTAATAATAAAAGTAGAAGTAGATGAAGATGTAGACATGGATGAATTTCATGTAGAATACACAACAGATGGAGGAAAAACATGGCATGAATATGATCCAGAAACAGGAATAGTGGTAGAAGAAAATACAGATGTAGAAGTAAGATTATCAGATGGAGATAATGGAGGAGAAGGAACTGATATAACAGTAGACAATATAGATAAAACAGCTCCAAAAGTAGAAATAAAAGAAAACAAATCAACAAGTGGAACAATAGAAGTAGAAGTAGAAGCAACAGATGACCAAAGTGGAATAGATAAATATGTATATTACCTAGGAAAGAAAAATGAAAATGGAGAGATAGAATACGAAAAATATGCAGAATCAAAGGAAAATACATATAGATATGAAGACTTAGATCAAGATACAGATTATTACATAAAAGTAGAAGTAGTAGACAATGTAGGAAACGTAGGAGAAGCATTAGCAGAAGAAAAAACATTAAGAATACCAGATGGCTCAGAAATAATAACATTAGAAAAAGACAGAGAAGAATGGACAAATGGAAATGTAACAGTAACAATAACATATAAAGAAACAGTATATTATGTAGAATATTCAATAGATGGAGAGAACTGGAAGAGAAGCACAAATAGTGGAGAAAGAATAATAATAGAAGAAAATACAACAGTATTAGCAAGATTAACAGACGGAAGAAATGTAGGTGTACCAACAAGTATAAAAATAACAAACATAGATAAAGTAAATCCAGTAGTAGTAGATTATCAAGTACCAAGAATAAATAGTGATGGATTTATAGAAGAAATACATTTAACAGATAATTTAAGTGGTATATCAAATATAACATGGTATATTAGAGAGAAGGGAACAAAACAGTATACACAAGCAAAAGAAACTTTAACAGTACAAGAAGGGTTAAAAGCAGGAGAAACAGATGTAACAAAACAAAAACTATATAAAGGATTAAGAACAGGAACATATGAAATATATGCTCAAGTATTTGATGTGTCTGGAAATAAAGTAGAAACAGAAGTACAAGAAGTAACATTAATACCAGTACAAGAATTAAATGAGGAAAATACAAGAATAATAGTAGAACCAAGCACATGGACAAATGAAGATGTAAAAGTAACAATAGAAACAGATGTAGACCTAGAAGATGGAGGCTATAGCATAGAGTATAGTTTAGACGGAAAAAAATATGAAAGCTACATTGCAGATATAGGAGTAGAAGTAAGTAAAAACGGAAAAGTATATGCAAGACTAACAGATGGGGTGAACGTAGGAAAAGAAACAAGTAAAGAGATAACAAACATAGATAAAGATTTACCAGAAGTAGAAGGAATACAAATAGCGGAAGTAACAAGTAAAAGAATAAAAACAACTATCAATATGCAAGATAAATTAAGTGGATTAGGAAAGATAGTTTGGTATTACAAACATGTAGAAGATAAAGATTATAAGCAAGAAGAAAAAGTATATACAGAATTAAAAGGAAATGAAAGAGGAAGCTTAGATCAAATAACAGGAGAATTAGATTTAACAGAGAAAAAAGCAGGTATGTATAGCATATATGCAGAAGTATATGATGTAGCAGGAAATATGTTTAAGGCTCAAGAAATAATAGCAAATACAACAGAAATACCAACAGGAGACGAAGCATTTACAATGTCACAAGATCCAACAACATGGACAAATGGCGAAGTAACAGTAACAATGAAGTTAGAAGAAAAAGGAGAAGGCTATACAATAGAATACAGCACAGATGGAAAGAAATGGACAGAAGGAACAAAAGTAACAGTAGATGAAAACAAAACAGTACATGCAAGATTAACAGACGGAGTAAACGTAGGAGAAAGCCAAAGCTTAAAGTTAACAAATATAGATAAAGTGCCAGTAAGTGCAGAAGCAATAACAGTAAAATCAGTAACAACAAATTCAATGACAGCACAAATAAATGTACAAGATTTAGATAGTGGACTAGGAAAAATAGAATGGTTCTATAAACATAATGATGATGACAAATATACTCAAGTAGATCAAGTTTATCAAACTTTAAATGAAAAAAATAAAGGATCTGTAAAGAAGGAAACTAAGGAACTAATATTAGAAAAAATAAAAGGCGGAAATTATGAAATATACGCCAAAATATATGATGTAGCAGGAAATGTTGTAACAGCAGAAAAAGTAGTGCAAACTACAACACAAGTACCATCAGGAAATGAAGCACTTACAATGATAGTAAAACCAGAAACTTGGACAAACAAAAAAGTTATAGTAACATTAACAAGTGAAGTTCCAGATTATATAGTAGAATATAGTACAGATGGAAAAGAATATTTAGCAGGTACAAGTGTAGAAGTAGATATAAATAAAAGAGTATACGGAAGACTAACAGATGGTGTAAATAATGGAGAGCCAAAATATATAGATGTAACCAATATAGATAAAATTGCACCAACTGTAGGAGAAATTACATTAAAAACAAATACAACTAAAACAATAACAGCACAAGTAAATATAGAAGATGGAGAAAGTGGATTAGGCAAAATAGAATGGTATTATGCAAAAGAAGGAGATGTAAATTACAGCCTAATAGAACAAGAATATCAAAAATTAAATGTAAAAGATAAAGGCGAAACAGAACAAGTAACTAAAGAACTAGTTCTTGAAGACTTAAGTGGTGGAAATTATGATATATATGCAAAAGTATATGATGTAGCAGGAAATGTAAAGCAAAGCAGTACATCAAAACTTAAAACTTCTAATATGCCAGAAGGAAGTCTAGGAATTATAATGACTAAAGATCCAGATCATTGGACTAATGGACAAGTAACTGTAAATATGAGCTTAACAGGTAATATGGAAGGATATAGCATAGAATATAGCACAGATAATATGAACTGGACTTTAGGAACAAGCACTAAAGTAGATGAAAATAAGACAGTATATGCAAGATTATCAGATGGAATAAATAAAGGACAGCCAACAAGTACAACAGTAACTAAAATAGATACAGATAATCCAATTGTACAAAGTATACAAATAAAATCAAGAACAACAAAAGCAATAACAGCAGAAATAGGAATGCAAGATAAATTAAGTGGTATTGCAAAATTAGAATGGTATTACAAAAATTCAAATCAATCACAATATACAGTAAAAGAAGTACCATATCAAACAATAAATGGAGATACAGCAGGTAGAACTGATGTAGTAACAAATGAATTAGAATTAACTAATATAGATTCAGGAAAATATACAATATATGCAAAAGTATATGATGTAGCAGGAAATGAAATAGATAGTGAATCATTAGTAATAGACACAGTAAAAATACCAATGGGAGCATCTGCATTTACAATGGAGCAAACACCAACAACATGGACAAAAGAACAAGTAACAGTAACTATTAATTTAGAAGATGAAGCAAGAGGATATGACGTAGAATACAGTACAGATGGAAGAACTTGGCAAAAAGGAACAGAAGTAACATTAGATGAAAACACAACAGTACATGCAAGACTATCAGATGGAATAAATAAAGGACAAAGCCAAAGTATAACAATATCTAATATAGATAGAACAAATGCTGTTGTAGGAGAAGTAAAAGTTGAAGAAACAACTACAAATTCAATTGTAGCTTCTTTAGACGTGCAAGATATAGATAGTGGACTTGGAAAAATAGAGTGGTTATATAAAAATAGTACAGAAGAAGGATATAGACAAGAAGAACAAAATTATCAAACTCTATATGGAGCAAAAGCTGGAAAAACAGAAAAACAAACAAAAGAATTAAGCTTAGATAATATAAATAGTGGAAATTATGAAATATATGCAAAAGTATATGATGTAGCAGGAAACGTAGTAGATGCAAAAGCAATGAGAATTGACACACAAGCAATACCAACAGCAGATGAATCAATAGAAATGTTAGCAAGACCAGCATATTGGACAAATGATAATGTAGTAGTTAAATTAACAAATAGTGCAGTAGGAGGATATAGTACTCAATATAGTCTAGATGGAAAAACATACAAAATCGGAACAAGCGTAGAAGTAGATTCAAATAAAACAGTATATGGAAGGTTAACAGATGGACAAAATAATGGAGAGCCAACACACATTGATATAGGAAATATTGATAAAAAAGCTCCAGAAGTAGGAGAAATTACACTAAAATCAAATACAACAAAAACAATAACTGCAAAAGTAACAGTAAGAGATGAATTAAGTGGTTTAGCTAAAATAGAATGGTTCTATAAAAAACAAGGACAAGCAAATTATGAAAAAGTAGAAGAAAGCTATAAAGAAATAAACGGAAAAACACCTGGAGATACAAGTTCATTAGAAAAAGAATTAACTATGGAGGAATTAAGCTCAGGAATATATGATATATATGTAAAAGTATATGACGTAGCAGGAAATGTAATACAAAGTAAAATACAAAACTTACCTACAAGTAGTGTATCATCTGGCGAAACCTCAATAACAGTAAGTAAAAATCCAACACATTGGACAAATGGTGAAGTAACATTAACATTTGGTCTTGTAAGTGGAGTAACAGGATATAGTGTTCAATATAGTACTGATGGACAAGCATGGACAAAAGGAAATAGTGTATCAGTAAAAGAAAACGGAACAGTATTATCAAGATTATATGATGGAGAAAATACAGGAACACCATTAAGAACAATAATAGAAAATATAGATACAGAAGGTCCAAGAGTAGAAAATATACAAATACAATCAGTAACAAGTAAATCAATAGTAGCAAGCTTAACAATGCAAGATACACTAAGTGGAATTTCAAAAATAGAATGGTACTATAAAAATTCAAATGTAGATGACTATACTCAAAAAGATGAAAAATATAAAGAAATAAATAGTGAGGATCCAGGAGATAGAACCACATTAAAAAAACAATTAGAATTAACTAAAATTCCAGCAGGAACATATAGCATATATGCAAAAGTATATGATGTAGCAGGAAATGTAACAACTAGTGATTCTATCATGGTAAAAACTATTCAAATACCATCAGCAAATGAAGCATTTACAATGAATCAAAATCCAACAACATGGACAAATAGTGAAGTAACTGTAAACATGGAATTAGTGAGTGGTGCATCAGAATATGATATTGAATATAGTAAAGACGGAAGACAATGGAACAAAGGCGCTCAAGTAAAACTAAATGCTAATGGAGTAGTGCATGCAAGATTAACAGATGATGTAAGTACAGGTGAATCAAAGAGCTTAAAAGTAGAAAACATAGATACAGTTTTACCAGAAGCAGGAACAATTACAGAAAAAAATGTAACAAGTAGTAGTTTAACTGCAGAAGTAACTATACAAGATACTTTAAGTGGTTTAGCAAAAATAGAATGGCAATATAAGAAAAGCGATGAAAGCCAATTTAAAACTAAAATAGAAGAATATAGAGTAATGAAGGGAAGCGATAGGGGAGAAAATATAGAAAAAGTAAGTCAATTAAAATTAGATAACTTATCACAAGGAACATATAATATTAAAGCATATGTATATGATATAGCAGGAAACCAAAGAGAAATAGCACAAAAAGACATAAATATAAAAACAATACCAAGTTTAACAAAAGATGTAAATGTAACATTTACTCAAACACCGATAAACTGGACAAATGATAATGTAAAAGTAAGTATAAACTCTACAGAAAGTGGATATGGACTAGAATATAGTAAAGACGGAAATAAGTGGTATGAATATATAGGACCAGTTATGGCAGAAGGAAATGGAACAATATCAGCAAGACTAACAGATGGAATAAACTCAGGAGCACCTGCATCTACACAAATATCAAATATAGATAAGGACCTTCCATTAATAGTAGGAAGTATAGGAACAAAAGCAAAAACACCAAATTCAATAACAGCACAAGTAACAGTACAAGATGTTTTAAGCGGAATAGCAAAAATAGAATGGTATTACTTAAAACAAGGACAATCAAACTATGAAAAAATAGAAGAAGAATATCAGAAAATAAACGGAAATACACCAGGAGAAACAACGCAAGTAACAAAAGAAATATTAATAGAAAACTTAAGTATTGGAACATATGAAGTATATGTAAAAGTATATGATGTTGCAGGAAATGTAGAACAAAGTAAAACAGCAAACTTAGAGACAGCATCTATGCCATCAGGAGAAACAGCAATTACAATGACAAAAGATCCAATAACATGGACAAATAAAACAGTAACAGTAAATATGCAATTAGCAAGTGAAGTAACAGGATATAGCATAGAATATAGCACAGACGGAGCAATTTGGATACCTGGAAATAGTGTAACAGTAAGACAAAATGGAGAAGTGCTTGCAAGATTATCAGATGGTATAAATAAAGGTGAGCCAAAGAGATTACCAATAAATAACATAGACACAACAAATCCAGAAGTAGGAGAAATACAAACAAATAATGTAACAAGTAACAGCATATCAGCTCAAATATCTATAAGAGATGTATTAAGTGGTTTAGCAAAGGTAGAATGGTATTATAGAAGAAGCGGAGAAGAACAATATGAATTAATAACAGAAAAATTACATGATATGAATGTAGAAAGTGGAGGCTCAACAGCTCAAACAGTAAGCACATTGTCAGCTAAGAACTTAAAATCAGGAACATATAATATATTTGCAAGAGTATATGATGTGGCAGGAAATGTAATAGATAGTAGAACAGCAGTAATAGAAACAATAAAAATGCCATCAGGTGAAGGTGCATTTACAATGTCACAAGAGCCAACATATTGGACGAAAGACCCTGTAACAGTAAAAATACAAAACAAAACACAAGAATATGATGTAGAATACAGTACAAATGGTGGAAACACATGGTACACAGGAACACAAGTAGCATTATCTACAAATGGAACAGTATTAGCAAGACTAACAGATGGAGAAAACCACGGAGAATCACAACAAATAAAAGTAGAAAATATAGATACAACAGGACCAAACTTAAATAGTATACAAACGGTAAATGTAACAAGTAGAGATATAACTTTAAGTCTAACAGCAAAAGATTTAGAAAGTGGTTTGGCAAAAATAACATGGTTCTATAAGAGAGCTGAAGATGCATACAAAGAACAAACAGAAACATGGCATAATATAAATGATTCACAACATGGTATAACAACAGAAAAAAATATACCAGTACAATTACGAGACTTAAAAGGTGGATTATATAGTATATATGCAGAAGTATATGATGTGGCAGGTAATGTAGCGAGAAGTAATGAAATGTCAGTACAAACAATACTAATCCCATCAGCAGAAACAAGTATAAATATGGATTATACTCCTAAAACATGGACAAATGGAAAAGTAACAGTAACAATGAATTTAACAAATGGAGTATCAGGCTATAATATAGAATACAGTATAGATAATGGAAGCTCATGGCAAACAGGAAATAGCGTAGAAGTAGATTCAAATAGAACAGTACAAGCTAGACTAACAGATGGAGAAAATTCAGGAGCTGCTAAAGAATTAACAATAGGAAATATTGATACTCAAAGTCCAACATCAACTACAATAACACAAACTGCAGTAACGAGTAAGAGCATATCAGTACAATTAACAGCAAAAGATGAGCAAAGTGGACTTTCAAAAGTAGAATGGTACCATAAGAGAAACGAGGATAATGGTGATTATCAAATGACACCTGTAAATTATGCAGACATGAAAGGTTCAAACCAAGGACTTCTAACAGATACAGTAGTACCATTAAACTTAACTAGCTTAACATCAGGAACTTATAGTATATATGCACAAATATATGATGTGGCAGGAAACGTAATAAGAACAAGTGATACAATTCAAATAACAACAACGCCAATTCCTGCAGGAGAAGGATCTTTAAACATAACACATAGCCCAACAATATGGACAAAGAACCATGTAACAGTAACAGTACAAAATAATGTTGTAGGATATGATGTAGAATATAGTGTAAACGGTGGAGCATCATGGCAAACAGGAACTAGTATAGATGTAGATTCAAACAAAACTATACAAGCAAGACTAACAGATGGAATAAACTCAGGAGATATTAAAAACTATACTATAAATAATATTGATACAAATAACCCAACATCAACTGCTATAACAGAAATTAGTAAAACAAGTACAACTATATCAGTAAAATTAACAGCAAAAGATTTAGAAAGTGGTTTAGCAAAAGTAGATTGGTATTACAAGAAAAACGGAGATAGTGGTGATTACAAAGTTATAACTAAAACTTATGCACAAATGAATAGTGCAGATAGAGGACCTATAATAGATACAGAAGTACCACAGGTATTTGAAGACTTAACATCAGGAACATACAGCATATATGCACAAATATATGATGTCGCAGGAAATATGATACGAAGTAGTAACACTATAGAAATAGCAACAGTAGAAATTCCATCAGGAGAAGCCTCTCTTAATATAGTACAATCACCAAGTGGACAATGGACTAATAGACCAGTAACAGTAACTATTAGTAAAGTGGGTACTGGATTAGATGATTATTACATAGAATATAGTACAGGAGGTTCGTGGACAAGAGGAGAAAGCTTAACAGTATATACAAATGGAACAACAGTAAATGCAAGATTAACGGATGGAACAAATCCTGGAACTGCTAAAAGCCTAACAGTCAATAATATAGACTATACACCACCAACAATAGTTTCAAGTAGAGGAAGTAATACACCTTCAAATAGTGGAACTATATCAATATTTGAGTTTAATGATAACCCAATACCACCAAATGGTGAAAGTGGTGTAACACAAATAAGTTTCTCAAAAGTAGCAGGTCAATATTCTTGGGAAGATGTAGAAAAAGGTAGACCAGGATATGTAAAAACAGTAAATGGTTCTCAAGCAAATGGAACATGGTATGTATATGTAAAAGATGAAGCAGGCAACATATCAAATGCTACGACAGTAAGTGTAACAGGAGTAGTAGATACAGTAAGTAATTTAAATATAACAACAAAAGATATAACAATAAAAGAAGGTGAAACAGCACAAATACAAATGACTTATAATGGAACACCAAGCTCAATAACTTATACAAGTAGAGACAACGGAACCGCTTCAGTAACAACAGGATTATCAGGAGGATTAGTAGAAGGAGTAAAAAAAGGATCAACAGTTATTGATATTACTGTACATAACTATGATGGAACTACAATAACTGGAACAGTAAATGTTACAGTTTTACCAAATGACCATTATATAATAATAACAGATCATAGCTATGAATTTACCTCTGATACATCATTATCAATTAAAGCTGATCTTTATGATAATAATGGTTGTCTACTTCATTTGATTAACATATTATTCGAAGTAAAACCTGGAGAACAATTTACTCCACCATCGATATCTGAAATAGAATCTAAATTATTAGAATACCGAATTGGTGATAATGAATCTAGAGAGAAGGGATTAAAAGAATGGGTATATACTCGATTTGGAGTAAATGCTCAAATTAAGCTAAATTCTGATGGATTCACTTATCCTGAATTAAATCATCCTGAATATACATTCAATTATAATAATCTAACAAAAGGTTATTCATATTATTACGTCGTATTTGCTTATGATATGTATGATTTATATGATATCAAATCTTCAGAAGGAATGATAAGTAGTAATCATGCACCAGTAATAAAAAGTCATAGTCTTAATAATTTATCAGTTGATTCTTTTGATGTAAATGTATTAGCTACTGATAAAAATAATAATGACTTAACTTATTACTTATTTGCATTACCAAATATAAATGCTGAAAATGAACACACAGCTGTGTTTGATGATGCTTTTGTTCAAAAATTGGTAAAACATATTTTATCTGGATTATATAATGAAGATGGCAGCATAAATGGAGGATACATTTCTGAACATATAGGAGAAGATACTGATCTTAATGTTACAGCAAGTTGGAAGCAACAGATCCAGAAGGGAGTACAAAATACCAATATTACTTTAAAAGCTAGTAGTTTAAAACAATATGATTATTATAGATACGTTGTAATCGTTATTGATCCTGATGGTTTATATGATTATCGTCAATCTGATGAATTTAGAACATATTGCCCAGGCTACATTTGGTGCGATAATCAAACTATACCATGTACTAGATGTAATGGCAATAAACAAATTTCGTGTCTCGACATAGGTGGTGAAAGAAGAGAACCATATACCGAACAAAGTACAGGATATTACGAGTCAGGATATAAAATATACTGTGCTAATTGTGGTACATACTTAGGAAAAACTGGAACTTGGAGTACTCAAAGCGGTGGAGGACCAGTAGATGAAAGCGAGTACAGATCAAATAAAACAGAACATGCTAAAAAACTAGTAAATTGTAATGCTTGTAATGGAAAAGGATTAAAATGTGAGCATGGTTCAACTGAACCACATAAAGTTATGTGTACAGGGCCATTTACAACAACAGTACCATGTAGCCTTTGCGGAGGAAGCAAGGAGATATCTGCAGATGACTGCTTGAAAGGTGGAACATATGAAGAGGTAGTATATCCGGATGAACATGGTAATCGTGGACAATGTGCTAGCGTAGCAAGTGGAGGATGCGGACGAGATAACGTCGTTGATTATACAATAGTTAGATGTAAAAATTGCAACAGAATTGTTGGTGGCGGTGCTGGATGCATTGCATGTAGTTGGTCTACAACCATTCCATCAGAGCACCCTTTCGGAAACATGAAGTGTCCACAATGTGGTGGAACAGGAGTACAAACAGTATCAGCACCATGTAAGCATGGACAATTAGGTCCTCACCCATATTGTGAACACGACAGAATGGAAAAACACAACGACTAAGATATAATAAAAAATAATAATATGCTCATAATATTAGAAAAATCTAATATTTAGGGCATATTATTTTTATAATACTTGAAAATAAATAATATTATAATTTTTTCTAAAATATTAATATTTTTTAAAAATCAAATAATATAATAATTTTTCGACTAAATATTGACAATTTTTTAAAATTAAATATAATTATAGTAGATTAAAAGGTAATCGTTCAATATAAACAAATATTAAACGATTATGATTAAAATAAAAATACAAAAGAAAGGAGAGAGTTAAAATAGACAAGAAAAAAATTATTATAATAAGTTGCATCATATTGGTAATACTAATTTTAATATTAAGTGTAACACTATATTTTGTCTTTTTTAAAGCACAACCTCAAGATGTAGATAATGACCAAGTAGAAAATTATTCACAAGAATTAGAAGATGGAACAAAAGTTAACACTAGCTCAAAACTTTCAGAAACCAAACAAATAGAAGATGGTTTAGAAATTACAGACATAAGTTTAACAGAAAGTAATAATTTAACTAGTTTATTAGGAAAAATTACGAATAAAACAAATGAAAAAAAGGGAGACTATCTTATAACTATTACTTTTGTAAATAAAAATGGTGAAAAGTTAACAGAAAATGAAGTATATGTAAAAAGCTTAGACCCAGGCGAAACTACAACATTAAGTTCAAAAACGAGCTTTGACTATACAGACGCTTATGACATAATAATAGAAAAGAAGAGTGTCGATTAATTTTAAAATTAGATTTTTGTAAAAACAAAAAAGAAAGGAACGGTAGATAAAATGAAAAAAGTAGTAAGTATTTTAGGCATAATTGCAATTATATGTACATTAATGCCAATCTCAATGGGAGCAAGCTTTAAATTTGAACCAACCATTAGTGCAACAAAGGTAGATGCTGGAAGCACTATTACCATTAATCTAAAATTATCAGATATTAATGCAGGAGAAAAAGGAATAAACACATTTAAATGTACATTCCTTTATAACAAAGATATTTTTGAAGATGTTTCAGTATCTTCAAAAAATAACTGGTCTATTACTTATAACAACCAAGAAGGAAATCCACAATATGGAACTTTATTAGCAGTATTAATAGCAACAGGTGTAACTGAAGACCAAGAAATTGGAACAATTACATTAAAAGTAAAAGAAGGAACAGAAGGAAAAAACGGAGAAATCAGTTTCACATCAGTATCAACAAATGATGGAGAAGTTGAAATCCCTGAAACAGATAAAGTTCTTACTGTAGCAGTAAATGATCCAAACGCAGGTAGTGGAAGCGGACAAGGCGGAACAGGAACAGGTGAAGGTTCTGGAAGTGGAACAGGAACAGGCGAAGGTTCAGGAAGCGGAACAGGAACAGGCGAAGGTTCTGGAAGCGGAACTGGAACAGGTGAAGGTTCAGGAAGCGGAACTGGAACAGGCGAAGGTTCTGGAAGTGGAACTGGAACAGGTAGTGGTTCTGGAAGCGGAACTGGAACAGGTAGTGGTTCTGGAACTGGAACTGGAACGGGTAGTGGTTCTGGAAATGGATCTGGTTCAGGCAATGGAGCAGGAAGTGGAAATGGTTCAGGATCAAAAAATGATGTAAGTAAATCACCATTACCACAAACAGGAATAGATCAAACACTTATTGTTATAGGAATTGCATTAGCAATTGCTGTAGTAATAGCTTGCTTTATTCAATTTAGAAAAAATAAAGACATTAAATAATTTATAAAATTATAATACTATAAAAAAATTAGGGCTATTTACAAATAGCCCTAATAATTTATATAAAAGTAAATTAAATATAAAGTTATAAATGCAATTATATAAAAAACAATGCAAAAGGGGTGATATAATGCAAAACTTTGATATAAGTTCTAATGATAAAAAGAATGATAATATAAATTCTAATAGCGACAGAGCATCAAAATATTGTTATGAAAATACGAATGTTTTAATAAATAATTTAAATATAAGAAACTCAAAAGATTTAAGCTTTTATGAAGCAAAAATAACAGCAGCAAAATCTTTAGACTTAAGGCAAAAAGGAGTTACAGGTAAATTTGATAAAGAACATTTTTTATCAATTCATAAATATTTATTTGAAGATATTTACCCATTTGCAGGAAAATTTAGAGAAGAAAATATTGCAAAAGGAGAGTTCAGATTTGCAATGTGGGAATACATTGAACAAGAATTAGATAAGTTATTAGAAAGCTTAAAAAAAGAAAATTATTTAGCTAATTTATCAAAGGAAGAAATGGCAAAAAGGCTTAGTTATTACTTATCAGAGTTAAATGTACTCCACCCTTTCAGAGAAGGAAATGGACGTGCAAACAGAGAGTTCATTAGACAATTAGCATTAAAAAATGGCTACAACTTAAACTTAAGCAAAAGCACACCTAAGGAAATTTTAGAAGCAAGCATAGAATCTGTGATAGATACCAAAAAATTAGAAGAAGTAATATATAGATGTTTAGATAATCTATATTAATTATTACAAACAAAAAACTTACGGAAATACAAGATGAAGAAAAATAAGGCAAAAAAATAGTCAAAATGTGACAAAAATGTAAATAATTTTTAATAATAAACCAAAATAAATAATCCGTAAAGAAAGCTGGTAAATGGTGCAATTTACCAGCTTTCTTGCTGTTTACAAGCTCTTTACAAGAATTTATAATTATATATATAAATATAAACTTTAAAACTATGTTTTATATTATTTTTTATTGTTTTTGTATGGAGGTAAACTACACATGGATGAGAATCAAAACCAAAATGAAAATTTAAACGAAAAGGAGAAAATTCCTAAAGCAATTTTGCCAAATGCTAAGAAGAAAAGAATTAGAGAAAAAGCAAAGATTATTAAGGCTAAACGTAAAGCTAAAGCTGAAGCAAATAAAGAAAATGGCGAAAAACAAGCGAAAGGCCTAAGGCAAAAGCTACTAATAGGAGCAAGTGTACTTGCTACAGCAATAGTGCTAGTAATAGCCTTAGTAGGAAGCTATAACCAAATAAAGCCTCAAGATATGGGTGAAATTGCAAGGTCTATGACATATGGCAAAGTTAATACAGGAGATGAAGATGTATCAGAAACTGGCGGTAATGTCGAGTTTGATGCGTTCTTTTTGCGTGACTTAAACTATGATGGAATAGCAGATGGAATAAGGGGAAGTTCAAGAAAAGTAGGAGAAGAAGATATTCTATATATGGAATTAAACGTTCAAAAAAGTGGACGTTTAGAAAATGGTGTAATTACCATAGAAGGAGATAACTTTTACTTAAAAGCAGCTATACCAAAAGATAAAGAAGTACAAGAAAATGCAATAGGAAATAATATAAAAAAGATAAAACTAAATACAATAAAAAGTGGAACACAAAAATTATTAACAGGAATAGTATGTTCAGGAGACTACAGCTATGAAAGTACAAAAACATCAGCAATAGGAAAAGACACAAGCAAATATACAGGAAAAGGAAAAGTAACATTAAAAGGAACATACATACCAGATGATGGAAGTGAAGGAACTCCATTTACAAAAGAAGTAGAATTTGATGTAGACTGGCACGGAACAGTAAAAGCTCAAATGGGTACATTAAATAGAACTCAATACCTATCAACAGCAATAGATGAAGAAAATGAAACATTTACAGTAAAACATGTTATAGAAATGCGAGAAGTAAATAATGAATTAAACATAAAAAAAGCATATATAGAAACTGAAATACCACAACTAAGTGGATATAATCCAGATACAGTAAAAGTAACAGGAAGTAATGTAGAATTTCATTATGACCCAGCTACAAGGAAATTAACAGCAGAATCAAACGCAGTATTAAATGAGAAAAAAGTGATAACAACACAAGCATATGATGGAATATATGGAAGTCATAGGTATAATAAATTCAATATAGAAATAGTATACCCATTAGAAGCATATCAAGAGGTAGGGGCAGATACCATTGAACACCAAATGACAGTAAAGGGATACTATGAAGGATATAATAATGAACATGATGAATTCCCACATCCATATAAATCAAATGAAGTAAAAGCCACATTTGTATTAAGAATAAAAAATCCATCAGGAACAGTAGCAAGATTTGATGTAGTAGTAGGAAAATATGTATCTAAACCAACATACAACTATATAATATCAAAAGAAAAACCATTAAAAATATATAATGGATTATCAGAAAAAGAAGATAATGATTTATATACAGTAAGATGGGAAGGCTACACAGGTTCAGGTGGTGCAGATAAAATAATGGTAATGAAAGAAACCAAAGACAATGAAGCACAAGTATCAGATGAATTCTTAAAAACAGGTGGACAATATGAAAGTATGGAAAATGTAACATCTAACATAGGAATATATTTTTCATATGTAAATAGCATATTAGGCGAAAACGGAGAAATAAAAGTATATGATGATGAATTAAATGAATTACTTATGACGTTTAATAAAGAAAATTGGAACCAATATAGCGAAAGTAACCCATATACTTATGATAGACCTATAAAACATATAAGAATAGAAACAAGTGCAACTAAGGCAGAAGCATCATTATATGTATACAATATAAAGAAATTAGATGATGAATATATAACTACGCATTATACAGAAGAAGCTTTTTATAACTTACAAGAAATTAAATCAACATTAAATGGATATTTGGGTGGTGGCCATATAAATACAGATACACATAGTGCAAAATATGAAGCACCATATACAATGGCAGAAATAACTTTAAGTAAAAATACATTATCAACACAAGTAACAGAAAAGAACTTTAAAATAACATTAAAAGCAGAAGCAAACACAGCATATAACCAAGTAAAATGGCAAAATGGAGCATTTTTAGTAAAGCTACCAAAAGATATAGTAGATGTAGAAATAAATGAAGTTAAAAGTACAGATACAAGTGTAAATATACTAAGTTCTGAGCAATATAAAGAAGGAGAAAACTGCTATATAAAAATAAACACAGAAAATGGTACTCCAACAACATTTGATGTAATAATAGATTGTAATATAACTCCAAATCCAACAGCAACAACACAAACTGAACAAATAGAACTACAATACAGTAATGAAAATGCAGTAGCATATTTGAATAAAGTACAAGATACAAATGATATAAATGGAAACTTAAATAGAACAGAAAATATAGGAACAGCGAGTATAAGCTTAAATCTAGTATCACCAAGTTCATTACTTACAAGTGAAACAATAACAGAATATGATGGTAAACAAAGCATTACTGTTGCACCACAGATAGCCCTTATAGAAAAAAAACAAAAAACAGCCAAAATCAATATTCAAATGTCAAATAATTATGATAGAACAATAAGTGAAATAAAAATATTAGGAAGAATACCTCATATAGAAAATAAATATGTAATAAATGGTGAAAATTTAGGCTCTGAATTTGATACAACAATGCAAGGAGCAATAATACTTCCAGAAGGCTTGAAATCAATAGCAAAAGTATATTATAGCGATAATATAGATGCTACAAAAGATTTAACACTATCAAGTAATAACTGGCAAGAAAGCCCAACTAGTTTTGAAAATATAAAAAGCTATTTAATAGATTTAGGAGATAATAAAATAGAGAAAGATGCAAAATATGAAATAAGTTATAAAGTATCAATACCACTAGAGGTAAACTATAACCAAGTATCATATAGCCACCATGCAGCATACTTTAGCTTAGATACTACAGAAGGAAGATACCCAACACAAACCGAGCCAAACAAAGTAGGATTAATGATAGCTAAACAATATGACTTAGAATTAATAAAATACCAAAAAGGAAAAGAAAACACAGTAGCAGGGGCAACATATTTAATCAAAGAAGAAGGAGCAGAAGAAGGAAAAACAAGAATAACAGATACAAGTGGAACATTAACATTAGAAGACTTATATGTAGATAAAACATATGTAATAAAAGAAATAAAAAGCCCAGCAAACTATGAACTAAATGAATCAGAAATAAAATTTAAAGTAACAGAAGAAGATGGAGTATTAAAATTAGTAGATGAAATAACAGTTAATGGAAATGCAAAATCAATAAAGGTAATAGAGCCACAAGATGATGGAAAATATAAAGTGGAACTACAAGTAGAAGATGAAGTAAAAGCAAATTTAAAAATAGTAAAAACAGCAAAAGGAGTAGGTACACCTTTAAATGGAGTACGATTTAAAATAACAGGAAAGAATTGCATAACGACAAATGCAAATGGAGAGGCAACTTTAACAGGATTAAGTATAGGAGAGCAATATACCCTAGAAGAAATAAAAGCAGATGGGTATTATTTAGCAAAAAAGATAACATTTATAATAAATAAAAATGATGCAAGCTATACAGTAGAAAAAACAGAAGAAGGCAATCAAAACTTAGTAAAAAATGCAGAAATACAAGAAATAGATAATATTCCAACATTAATCTTAAACATAGATAACGAAAAGATACCAGAATATACATTAAAAATAAAGAAAGTAGTAAAAGGAAAAGATACACCACTAGAAGGAGCAAAATTTAGACTATTTAAAGGAACAGAAAAAGTAGCAGACTACACAACAGATGCAGGTGGAAACATAACAATACCAAACTTATACCAATATGAAGAAACAAGAAAAGTAGACCAAACATATACACTAAAAGAATTATTAGCACCAGATGGATATGCACAAGTAAAAGATATAACCTTCTATGTAACAAAAACTGCAGAAGGTTCATTAACCATGGAAGTAAAAGAAGGAAAAATAAGAGACTATACAGTAGAAAATGAAAGTAATACAGTAACAGTAACAATAGAAGATAGCCCATCATTTAAACTAATAAAGAAAGATGGAGAAACTGATGTGCCACTACCAGGTACAAAATTTGCAATATACAATGTGGATGATGGAACAGAACAACTAGCATTAGATAGCAAATATAACATATTAGGACAAAAAGAAGAAATAAATGGAAAAACATACTATACATTAACAACAAACAAACAAGGAGAAATAGAAGCAGACTTAAGAGAAGGCTTATACAAAGCAGTAGAAATAAAAACAGAAGATGAAAAATATGAAATAACAAATAATGTATATTACTTTGGAATAGGAACATCAAGAGAAACAGAAGAAATAATAGCACCAACGTGGGCAACGAGCTTTGGAGAAGATAGTGACTACAGAATGAATTCAGTATTTGCAACTAACGATGGAGGATATATAGTAGGAGGATTTTTCAGACGGTGATAGTATAACAGTAGGAGGCTATGAATTAAAGAATAACGGGGCTTCTGATGGACTACTAATCAAATATAACAGTAATAATGAGGTCGAATGGGCAACAAGTTTTGGGGGAAGCAGTAATGACTATATATCTTCAGTATCAGAAACCGGTGATGGCGGGTATATAGTAGGAGGATATTTTAACTCAGAAAGTATAACAGTAGGACATTACAACTTAAAGAATAATAGTAATATTAGTTATGGTACAAATTTTTATTCAGATGGGTTATTAATCAAGTATAGAGCAGATAATAGCGTCGAATGGGTAACGAGTTTTGGAGGAGATTATAATGACGAAATAACTTCAGTAGCACAAACGAGTGATGGAGGATATATAGTAGGAGGATACTTTACTAGCGGAATAACAGTAGGAGGCTATGAATTAAAGAATGACGGGGCTTATGATGGACTACTAATCAAGTATAACAGCTATAATGAGGTCGAATGGGCAACAAGTATTGAGGATAATTCCGAAAACAAGATAAATTCAGTTGCACAAACTAGTGATGGAGAGTATATAGTTGGAGGATATTGGGGGGAGAATGCGGCATCAATTGAAGGTAATGACGGGAGCATAAAAATAGGAGACTATACATTTACAAATAATGGATTGACAGATGCATTATTAATTAAGTATAGTGATAATGGTGAAGTTAAGTATGCAACAAGTATTGGAGGAAGTGGTTCTGAACAAATAAATACAGTATCAGCAACTAGTGATGGAGGATATATAGTAGGAGGATGTTTCTCTATTAGTATAACAGTAGGAGAATATAAATTTAATACTGAAAGTGGTAGTAGAATGGATTATGATGGACTACTAATCAAGTATAGTTCAGACAATAGTGTAGAGTGGGCAACGAGTATTGGGGGATATGGACTTGACCAAATTACTTCAGTAGAACGAACTAGTGATGGCGGGTATATAGTAGGAGGATTTTTTTCTGACATTATAACGGTAGGAGACTATGAATTAAAGAATAACGGGGCTTATGATGGACTACTAATCAAGTATAGCGCAGACAATAGTGTAGAGTGGACAACTAGTTTTGGAGGAAATCATTCAGATATGTTAGTTTCAGTTGTTCAAACTAAAGATGAAAGTTATATAGTAGGAGGATCCTTTGATTCAGATTTTATCAAAGTAGAAGATTACACATTAACTAATAAATCGTCGTACTCTGGTGTATATACTGGATTGCTAATCGAATACGAACAGAAAGAATTAACAAACCCTGTTGCTATAACTGCTACATCAATAGGAAAAAGTAGTAGTGATCAAATAAATGCAGTAGTTCAAACTAGTGATGGAGGCTATATAGTAGGAGGAATAGGAGAAGTAGGTTTAAGAAAATATAGAATTACAAATGAATTGGAATGGTATATATCTGATATAAGTGTTAATTCAGTAGCCGAAACAAATGACCAATGTTATATGGTAGGTGTAGATAATTCCTTAAAGAAATATAATAGTTCAGGAGAATTAGAATGGAATACTACTATATCTAGTGCAACTATAAATTCAGTATCGTCAACGAGTGATGGAGGATATATAATAGGCGGATATTTCTCTAGTAGTATAACAGTAGGAGACTATGAATTAAAGAATAACGGGGCTTATGATGGACTACTAATCAAGTATAACAGCTATAATGAGGTCGAATGGGCAACAAGTTTTGGAGAAAATGGCGATGATAAGGTAACATCAGTATCAGCAACGAGTGATGGAGGATATATAGTAGGAGGATATTTTTCTGGTGATGTTATAACAGTAGCAGACTATGAATTGGGTGGTTATAACATGGACATATATTATTCTGATGGACTACTAATCAAGTATAATAGTAATAATGAAGTCGAATGGGCAACTAGTTTTGGAAGACATAAGGAAGACCAAGTAACTTCAGTCGCACAAACCAGCGATGGAGGATATATAGTAGGGGGATATTTCAGTTCAAGTTATTTAATGATAGGAGAGTTTGTATTAGAAAATTATTACGCAGATAAGTCTGGATTGCTAATCAAGTACAATAAGAACGGACAGGTTGAATATGCAACGAATTTTGGAGAAGGTGATAGAAACGAAGTAACTTCCGTATCAGCAACGAGTGATGGAGGATATATAGTAGGAGGTTTAATAAGCAGTAATATAACAGTAAGCAATTATGAATTAAATAATAACGGACTTAATGATGGATTACTAATTAAATACAAGCCAAATGGGAATCTAAATACTACAGTTAAATATGTAGTAGACTGGGCAAAATCAATAGGAGGAACAGGTAGTGACCAAATTAACTCAGCAGTAGAACTACAAGATGGAACAATATTAGCAGGAGGATATTATGACAGCCAAACAATTGAAATAGATGGAAAAACATTAAAAAATAATAGTAGTTCGATTTCATATACGGATGCAATGTTATTAAAAATAGCAAATATGACAGGAGTACCAGAAGTAGAAGAGCTAGAAGTTAAAAACTATTTAAAAGAATTTAAGATAACAACAGACGTAGAAGAAATAAATGGAGAAAAAGGTGGAGGTATTTCAGGAGAAGATTTACCAGCTTATGAAATAGTAAAATATAATAATAACAGTACTGCAGAAATAAAAATGACACCTAAAGATTCTACATATGAAATAATAAAAGTAACAATAAATGGAGTAGAGCAAAGCTTTACACCATCTGGAGATGGGAGTTATACATTAGATAAATTCCAAAATGTAAAAGAAAATAAACATATAGTAGTAACATATGCAAAAAAATCAAATAAGGTAGTTATTAAAAAAGTAGATAGTAAAACTGAAAGTCCTCTAGAAGGAGTAAGGTTCAAAATAGACCAAGTAAATGAAGGTGACGTAGATGAGAGCATTCTATACCATGCAACAGCAAAAACAAATAAAGAAGGAAAAATAGTAACAGAACTACCATATGGAAAATACAGTATAACAGAGGTAAAAACCCCAGATGGCTATGTAAAATTAGAAAATCCAATAGTTATAGATTTTAAAGCAGATAGTAAAACAGTAGTAGAAGGTTCAGAAAATGCAAGATATGAGAATGAAGAATACATAATATCAAATACACTTTTATCAAAAGTAACAGTACACCACTATTTAAAACTAGAAGATGGAACTGAAACAAAGCAAGAAGTAGCACCAGATGACTTCCTATATGGCAAACCAGGAGATACTTATCAAACAAAACCACACTTAGAGTTACAAAAATATGAATTACAAAAGGATAGTAGTGGAGCATATATAACACCAGAAGAAGCAGGTGGAGAATATAAAGACACAGAAATAGTAGTAACATATTACTACACTTTAAAGAAGATACCATTAACTGTACACCACTATATAGTAGGAACAGAAACAAAAGTACCATTAGCAAATGGTAGTGAAGCAGAAGATGAAACAAGCTCAGGAACAGAAAACGAAGGTTATACAACAAAGGCGAAAACAGCAGAGGAATTAAATTCAAAATATGAATTTGAGGAAGTAGCAGGAAATGCAGAAGGTACATACCAATATGAAGAAGTAGTAGTAACATATTATTATGACGTAAAAGATTCACCAGGTGTATTAGTACATCATAAAGAGCAAGGAACAGAAAATACCTTATCAGCAGATGTAACATTACCAGAAGATGGAGATACAGCAAAATATGGAGATCATTATGAAACACATCCAGCAGAAGACATACCAGAAAACTATAAACTAGTAGTAATACCAAGTAATGCAGAAGGGGACATGACAGATAAGTTAACAGAAGTAACATATGAGTATGAACTAAAAGATCCACAAATAACAAATGAAAGTATAGAAAAAACAGGTACAGAAAGCATCGAAACAAAAGATGCGGAAGTAAGTTATACTGTAAATTACAATGTAACAGTATCAGAATATATAGGAAGAGCACAAATAACAATAGTAGATACATTACCATATCCAATAGATTTATCAAGATCAGATTTGGATAAAGGAGAATATAATGCAGAAAATCATACAATTACATGGCAAGAAGTAATAGATATTAACACTTATGAAAATGGAGAACCAATAGATGGAAGCGAAGAAAAGGGTATAACATTAACTTATACAAAGAATATAAAAGTAGTATTTAGCACTATGAATTATACTGGAAAAGAAATAGAAAATAACGTAAATGGAAAGATTAAGTTATATACTCCAGAAAAAGAAAGTGAAACTGTAACAGATGCAACAACAAAGACTAACTTTACAACAGAAGTAACAGCAGTAAAAGTATGGAATCATAAGAATAGCATATATGAAAAACCATCAAGAGTAAAACTACAAGCAATAAGAACTGTAGATGGAGAAGACCAAGTTGTAAAAGATGCTATTGTAACTTTAGCAGACAATAAAGTAGGTGACGATGCAAATAGATGGAGCTATACATTTACAGATTTACCAAAATATGATGATCAAGGAAATGAAATAGAATACAAGATAGGAGAGACAGAAGCAGAACCAGGGGAATTATTATATTATAATACCTCTATTGACCAAGCTCAAAAAACAGTAACAAACACATATAAAGGACCAGTAATAAGCAGTACGAAAGATTCAGCTGGAAAAAATGGAAAAGACTATGTAGTAGAAGGAGAAACAATAACATATACAATAACAGTAACAAATGATGGAGGAGTAGAAAAAGAGGTAACAGTACAAGATAACATACCAGATGGAACAACATTTGTACCAGGTTCAATAAAAGTAAATGGAAATACTTCATATGAATTAAAAGGAGAAACAGTTGAGTTAGAAGGTAAAGGAATACAAGATTTAGCAGATGGAATAAAAGTAAATGTAGGAGCAAATTCAAGTTCAACAGTATCATTTGATGTAATAGTAAAAGACTTAAGTAATAATGAATTTACAAAAGATATAACAAATACAGCAACAGTAGATGGAAAAGCAACAGACCCAACGTTAGATACAGTAAAGAAACCAAACATATCATTTGAGAAAAAAGCAGAAATAACAAGAGGAACAGCATCATATCAAGAGCATGAAAACGTAATAGAGCCAGCAGATGGTGAAGTAAAAGAAAAGGATATAATCACATACAAGATAGAATTAACAAATAGTGGAGAAGCAGTAGGAACAGCATTAGTAAAAGATACAATACCAACAGGAACAGAGTTGGTTACAGGAAGTATCAGAGTAACCAATAGTGCAGGAGAACTTAAAGAAGACTTATCACAAAAAGTAGCAGATGACTTAGAAAAAGGAATCCCAGTAGTAGTAGAAAAAAACGAAACAAAAGTATTAGAGTTTAAAGTAGAAGTAAAAGATGGAAAGAACTTAGATAAGATAGAAAACAAAGCAAAAGTAAATAACAATAATGAGAAACCAGGAAATCCAGAAGTTGATACAGAAACAGTAACACATACATATGTAGAACCAGTAATAGAACAAACGAAGGTATCAGAACCAACAAATAAAAAAGGATATGTAGTTGAAGGAGAAGTAATTAAATACACAATAACAGTAACGAATGCTGGAGGATTAGCAAAAGATGTAGTAATAAAAGATGATGTACCAGATGGAACAACATTTAAACAAGGTTCAATTAAAGTAAACGATCAAAGCTTATATACACTACATAGTAATCAAGTAGATTTAGCACAATATAACGAAGATAACCTAAGCCAAGGAATAACAGTAAATGTACCAAAGAAGAGTGGAGAAAATAATGGACAAACAACATTAAGCTTTGAAGTAACAGTAAATGACTTAAGTGATAAAGTATTTACAAAAGACATAAAGAACAAAGCAACAGTAGATAATAATCAAACAGAAGAAACAACAGACATAGTAAGAAAATCAAATATATTATTTGAAAAGAAAGCAGAAGTAACAAGAGGATTATCATCATGGCAAACAGACGAAACAAAAATAGATCCAGAAAGCGATAACGAAGTAAAGGCAAATGATACAATCACATACAAGATAATATTAACAAATAGTGGAGAAAAATCAGGAACAGCAATAGTAAAAGATACAATTCCAAAAGGAACAGAGTTTGTTGAAAAAAGTATCAGAGTAACTAATAGCGCAGGAGAAACTGAACAAGACTTATCTGGAAAAACAGAACAAGACTTAAAAGACGGATTTTCAATAGTTCTAGAAGTAGGAGAAACAAAGACATTAGAGTTTAAAGTTATAGTAAAAGACGTAGAAAATTTAGATAAGATAACAAATACAGCAAAAGTAAATAACAATAGTGAGAAGCCAAAAAATCCAGAAAGTGATACAAACACAGTAACCCATACATACGTAGAACCAAAAATAAGTCAAACTAAAGAATCAGTAGGTTCAAAAGAACAAGAGTATGTAGTAGAAGGAGAAATAATTACATATACAATAACAGTAACAAATGCTGGAGGATTAGGAAAAGACGTAGTAATAAAAGATAATATACCAGCTGGAACAACTTTTGTACCAAATTCAATCAAAGTAAATGGACAAGATACATATTCAATACATGGAGCTGATGTAAATTTAGCAGATTATGGTGCAGACAACCTAAGCCAAGGAATAACAGTAAATGTACCAAAGAAAACAGGAGAAGATGATGGAAAGACAACATTAAGCTTTGATGTAAAAGTAAATGACTTAGAGGATAATGTATTTAAACAAGACATAAAGAACAAAGCAACAGTAGACAAGAATGAAACAGACGAAACAACAAATATAGTAAAGAAACCAAACATAGTAGCAAGTAAATCTTTATCTATTACAAGAGGGGTAGCAACATGGCAAACGCCTGAGGCAGAAATAGACCCAGAAAATAAAGATGAAGTAAAAGAAAATGACCGAATAACATACAAGATTAAATTAGAAAATAAAGGAGAAGCAGTAGGAACAGCAATAGTAAAAGATAGTATACCAACTGGAACAGAATTTGTTGCAGGTTCAATTATGGTGGATGGAAAAACAGAGGAAAATGGACAAAACTTAACTGAAAAGACAGCAGACAACTTAGCAAATGAAGGAATCTCAGTAGTAGTAGAAAAAGGAAAGACAAAGACATTAGAATTTACTGTAACAGTACAAGATATAACAGACCTACAAAAAATAACAAACAAAGCAACAGTAAATAACAATAGTGAGAAACCAAATAATCCAGAAAAAGAAACAAACCAAGTAGAAAGTACATATGTAGAACCATTAATAGAACAAAGCAAGAAATCAGAAACAGCAAATAAGAAAGACTATGTAGTTGAAGGAGAGGTAATTACATATACAATTACTGTAACCAATAAAGGTGGACTTGCAAAAGATGTAGTAATAAAAGATAATATACCAACCGGAACAACATTTGTAAAAGGTTCAATTAAAGTAAATGGAAAAGACTCATATAAATTAGGAGAAGATACAATACCATTAGCAGATAAGGGAGTTCAAGACTTAGAAGATGGAATAACAGTAAATGTACCAAGGAAAGCAAAAGGAACACAAAATGACAATGGAATTATGCAAGAAGGAAAAGACGGACAAGTAACATTAAGCTTTGCAGTAACAGTAAACAACTTAGAAGATAATATATTTACCACAGACATAAAGAATACTGCAACAGTAGATAATAATCAAACAGGAGAAACAAAAGATGTAGTAAAGAAACCAAATATATCATTTAGAAAAGAAGCAGAAATAACAAGAGGAACGACATCATATCAAGAGTCTGGAAAAGTAATAGACCCAGAAAGTGATGAAGTAAAAGAGAATGATATAATCACATACAAGATAATATTAACAAATAATGGAGAAGCAGTAGGAACAGCATTAGTAAAGGATACAATTCCAGAAGGAACAGAATTTGTTGAAGGTTCTATCAAGATAGATGAAAATAGAGAAGAAGAAAATCAAAGCTTAGCTACAAAAACAGATAAAGACTTAGCAAATCCAGGAATTTCAATAGTTGTAGAAAAAGATGAGACAAAGACATTAGAATTTAAGGTAAAAGTAAAAGATGGAGACAACTTAGATAAGATAGAAAATACAGCAAAAGTAAATAACAATAGTGAAAAACCAGGAAATCCAGAAGGTGATACAAATCCAGTAACACATACTTATGTAGAGCCAAAAATAACTCAAAGTAAAAAATCAGAAAGAACAAAAGGAAAAGACTATGTAGTTGAAGGAGAAATAATCAAATACACAATTACAGTAACAAATGAGGGTGGTCTAGGAAAAGATGTAGTAATCAAAGATACTATACCAGATGGAACAACATTTGTACCAGGTTCAATAAAAGTAAATGACCAAAGCTTATATTCAATAAATGGATCTGACGTAAATTTAGCAGATTATGGTGCAAGCAACCTAAGTGAAGGAATAACAGTAAATGTACCAAGAAAGGCAAAAGGAACTACTAATGAAGAAGGCGAAGAGCAAGAAGGAGCAAATGGACAAGTAACATTAACATTTGAAGTAACAGTAGATGACTTAGAAGATGATACATTTAAGAAAGAAATAAAGAATAA
>CANRNR010000009.1 GCA_947632035.1 uncultured Clostridia bacterium
AAAATTGACAAAAAAATTAAGCATTTTTAATGCTTACATCAAATTTTGTTTCATAAAAGTGTCAAACTTCCGAGAAAATAAGACAAGTGGAGAAAAAGATGATGAATTATTTCAACATGAATTACCAAAAACAGGTGTTACTAATTTGTCACCAATTATATTAGTTGCAGCAATAGTTTTAATAGTAATAGCAATAGTTAATGAAATATTAATCCATAAAAGACAAAAAAATCACCATATAAATTAGATTAAAAAATACATATAATCAAAATTAAAACAGAAAGATTAATAAAAGCTACTTGCAAAATTAAAATAGATAATATATTATAATAATAAGAAGAAACTAAAGATACAGAACAAGTACAGGAGAAAGCATTAGTAAAGTACAATGAGAGTTTCTTAACAAAAATTATCAATAAAATAAAAGCCTTTTTTAAAAGAGACTAATAATAAACCACTCCGATGGGAGTGGTTTGTTTAATATTGCATACAAACAATTGACATTTTTGATAAAATATAATATATTTAAAATGTATAAAAGGAGAAATTTAAATAATTTAAAACATAATAAAAATATTGCAAATAATATATATAAATTTATTAATAACTGGAGAAATATATGTCAATAGATTGTAAACTGGCTGAAAGTATATTAAATCAAGAGACACTAAATTCTAAAATTAATAAAAAAACTAATGAAAATAGGAGAAATTATGGAAGAAGAAAAAATAGTTAAAATTTTAATTGCGGATGGAGAATATAGAGAAACTTATGCTCCATTACCTGAAAATCCTAAAGAAGCAGAAGATAAAATAAAAAGAGGAATGTTAGAAAAAAGAGGAATGTCAAAAGAAGAAATTGATTCTATTATTGATCAATTAGATTTAGAATTTGACGAGGGTGCTGACGGAAGATTTGACGATGGACCATACACTCCTGTAAAACTAGTAAGAAATGTATATAGAAGAATAAAAGAACCAATTGTAGAAGAAGTTGTAGAACTTGAAGAAAAAGAGTTACAAGAACCAAAGAGACCAAGACAAGTTATGCTACAACAATATTATGGAGATAGAGAAGCTGAGTCTAAAAGAAAAAAAGTTTTTGATAGATTTAAGTCACATATTGTAAAGAAACCAATAAAAGTATATGACGAAGATGGAAAATCAAGAACAATAGAGGTATATACTGTTGAAGACTATGATACTAAAGCAAAAGATTCTGATGATTTATTGTTAGATGGATACCAAATGAGATTAGAAAGATTATCGAGAGCACATCAAGGAGATTTTACACCATATGAAAGAGAATATCGTAGATTATTAACAAATGGAATTAAAGAAATAATGCAAAAATATGAAGAAATGCATCAAGTAAATCCACAAAAGGCAGAAGAATTTAAATCAAGTGTTATGTCTGAAATTACGGAATTAAAAAAAGAAGAATCGAAAAGAAGAGCAATTCAAGCCTTAATAGATAGAGATACAGAATTTATTGAAACAAATAATTATGGATATAATACACGACAAAACACACAAGAAAACCTAAAAACATTAGGAAAATATGGAGAAAAATCAGTTAGAGCACAAATTTCAGATGAACAATCAAAACTTCAAAAAATGGGATTGCATGCAATGAATGCCTTAATTGAGTTACGAAATCATACAACAGCTCCTGTGAATCGTGCAGTTGGTACATATGTTGCAGCTCCAATATATAGAACACTAGCAAGAGCTATTAAACCAAAATACAGAGAGCCTGTAAGCGTTAATGGCTATTTAATTACACCAATGGAAGATATGATAGCTACATCACAAAAACATTCTTCAGGTATGTTTAAAAATAAACCATCTCACAGATATCATGCAAGAAAAGATTATTTTTTACAAGAAGAATCTATGAAAATTCAAGAAAAACTAAATGATCAAAAAGATGAGGAAAATAAAGGAGATGATTCAAAACCTGTAAAGAAAGTATCATTAGGTTCATTATTAAAATTAGCTATTATACCAAGAGTAAAGGCAATTGTACAATATAAAGAGGGAAATGTTGCTATTTTAAATGCTGGGTTACATGATATCGAAGAGGCTACACAAGCTAGAAGAACTCAAATGAAACAAAGAAAATTACAAATAGATAATGCAAACAGAAGAATAGAACAAGCAGAAAAAGAAATTGATGAGTTAATAAGATTACAAAAAGTAATAAAAGACCCAACAAAAAAAGAACAAATTTCAAAAGCAATTGAAGTAAAACAGGCAACTAAATTAATAATGGAAGGCAGATTAGCAGAAGCTATAAGAACTGAGATAGATAGTGTTCAAACAGATGCTATTTCAATGTCTCAGCATGATAAAGCTAATAAAGCTAATATAACATCAATTGTAAAAGGAGTTAAAACAGCAGGAAGAGTTGCAATTGGAGTATATATTAGTAAATACTTATATAGAGAAATTGCACATAAAGGAAAAACTCCTGATAGAACTGAAGTAATACCTGGGGAAACTAAAACGATAACTGAAACTATTGAAAAAGAAGTAGTTGAACCTGGAACAGAGACTGTTCCAGGATTAGATAAAGAGGGAGTAGGAGGGCTTACTTTAGATAATATATATTCTAAGGCTAGTGGAGAACTATATGAGTATGTTAAAGGTGGAAGAACAATAAAAGACAATACAGACTTTTTCAGGGGTTTAGCTTTTTATTATAAAGGTAAAAGATATTCTGGTTCTGATGGAAGAGGATTTGATCCAACAGTTTTAACTGGTACAAAAATTGACCAAGAATTAAATGGAGAGTCTAATGTTATATCTATAATGCAAGAAATATTACAAGATAAAACAGGAAAAATATTTGAAAGAGAACAACTTGAACAAATGCTATTAGATGGTGAAATTACCAATATTAATATTTGGAGATCAAAATCAATGGATGGAATTCCAAGAGGATGGATAGATGCTTCAGAAGTAGTTCCAAAATTAATACAAGAAGGAACTCATGAAATTCCAAAAGATACTATAAAAAAAGTGCAAGAAACTATTACAAAAACAATAAAAGAACCAGATCAAATAAAATTTGTGCCAGGTACTGAATTTACATATTACACACGTGAAATTAACCCTGCAATTGTAGCTGCAGAAGCAGGATTAGGAGTATTAGAAGCTTCTGATTGGAATGAACTTTTAAGATTTACAAGAAGTCAAGAATCAATAGAAAGAAGACAACCAAGAATACTTGAAGCAATGAAAGCAGAAAATGACAGAAAACGAGCAGAAGCTAAATCTAAAGGAAATAATTCAGAAAAAGATAATAGTAGCATGCCTCAAAAACCAACTAAAGTTAAAAAATTAAGAGAAATAAAATCTTTCCAAAGAAACAATAAATCTAAAATTAGATATTATATGCATAATAGTGAGAGAATGCGTATAGCATCAGAATTAGAAGCAAAGAAAAGGAAAAATGTTACAGTTTGGGAAGAATTTAAGGGAAGTAAGAGAGAAGACTTCAAAAGTGGATATGATGAAAATCTTTTAGGTGTAGATGAAAAAGAAATATAGAAAAATATTGGTTTATTTATAAAAAATAATTAGAATAGAGGAGAGTTATGAATAAATTAAATAATGATGAGATTATAATAGAATTATTTGATGAGTCAAAACAATCACATAAATACATATTACTTGATATAGTTGTTTATAATGATAATGAATATGCAGTTTTACTTCCACAATATTCTACTGATTCTAAAGTAGAAATATACAGAATGAAACACACAGAAGATAAATCTGCTACACTATATAAAGCTGAAACTAACAATTATATAATAATGCAAGTTTATGAAACGTTTAAAGAAAAATATCAACAGTATTATAGTGACCGCATAAAGTTTGAGGATGAAAATTAAAAATAATATAAATATTCAAATTGTAAAAATAAAAAATGAGAGGTATTTATTTAATGTATTTTGATAACAGATTTTTGTATATTATTTTAATTGTAATTGCAGTAAGCAATATCTTAAGTGGAAATATTAGCATTTTAGACTTACTATTAACAGTTCCAGGTGTTCTAATAGCTATTACTTTCCATGAATATGCACATGCATTTGCAGCAGATAAGCTTGGAGACGATACTCCAAGAAATCAAGGAAGGCTAACACTAAATCCATTAGCACATTTAGATCCATTTGGTGTTATAATGCTTATATTTGCAAATATAGGTTGGGGAAAACCAGTACAAATAAATCCAAATAACTTTACTAGAAAAATTTCAGCAAGAACTGGAGAGGCAATTGTATCAGTAGCAGGGCCACTTACAAACTTTGTACTTGCGATAATATTTACAATAATTTTTTATGCAGTTGTAACATTTGCACCAGCATTTGCATTAGGAACACAAGTAGGTGCTATTATAACTACAATGATAACATATGCAGTTATGGTAAATGTTGGATTAGGTGTATTTAACTTAATTCCATTACCACCATTAGATGGTTCAAAAGTTTTAATGGCGTTTTTATCATATAATGCAAAAAGATGGTTTGAAGAACATACTTATGTATTTTATATAATCTTTATAATAATATGGATTACACCAATTTCAAGTATGATTATTTCACCTATCATTGGAGCAATTACATCTGGAATAAGTAGTGCTGTTGGTGCAATATTTGGACTATTCATATAAAGAAATAAAAAAATAAGAGGAAAATAAATGGACGACATATATACTTTAGGAATTGAATCGAGTTGTGATGAAACTTCTGCTGCCATTGTAAAAAATGGAAGGGAAGTTCTTTCTAATGTTATTCACTCACAAATTGCAATACATGAACAATTTGGAGGTGTAGTGCCAGAAATAGCTTCAAGAAATCATGTAGAAGCAATTTCAACAGTAGTAGAAGAAGCATTAAAACAAGCTAACATAACTATGGAAAAAATAAGTAATATTGCTTGTACTTATGGACCTGGATTAGTAGGTGCTCTATTAGTCGGAGTATCATATGCAAAAGCTTTAAGCTATTCATTAAATGTACCACTTATTGCAACTAATCATATACATGGACACATTGCAGCAAACTATATTACACACAAAGATTTAGAGCCACCATTTCTTTGCTTAGTTATTTCTGGAGGGCATACACACCTAATACATATAAAAAGTTATACTGAATTTGAAATATTAGGAAAAACAAGAGATGATGCAGTAGGAGAAGCTTTTGATAAAGTAGCAAGAGTAATAGGCTTAGGCTACCCAGGAGGACCAAAAGTAGATAAACTTGCAAAAGAGGGAGCACCTACAATAGAACTTCCCAAAACAAAATTTGATAATTTAGATTTCAGTTTTAGTGGAATAAAAACTGCAGTTATAAATTTACATCATAAAAACCCTGAAATAAATAAAGCAGACTTATGCAGTAGTTTTGAAAAAACAATTACCGAAGAATTAATATCAAATACATTAAAAGCAGCTAATATGTTAAATATAAAGCAAATTGCATTAGCAGGAGGAGTATCTGCAAACTCATATATAAGAGGTGAATTTTTAAAATTAGAAAATGAAGGTTATAAAATTTATTATCCAGAACCTATATTATGCACAGACAACGCAGCAATGATAGCATCTGCAGGATACTATAAATCACTTACTGGAGAAGTAGCAGACTTAAGCTTAAATGCAATACCAAATTTAACAGTTATTGAAAGTAGTAAAAAATAGTTAAATCAGTAATAAACAAATAATTTATGCAAAATAATTATAAGATTTAATAAATAGAATATATAAGTAACATGAAAATTTAATATAAAAAATACTATATTAATTTAAAAAGTTAACAGAAAAAGAGGAGATAAAATTTTGTCAATATATGTAATAGCAGACTTACATCTTTCATTTGCACAGCCAAAACCAATGAGTATATTTGGAGAAAATTGGGCAAATCATGAAGAAAAATTAAGAAAAAATTGGGAAGAAAAAGTAAAACCTGGTGATACCATAATATTACCGGGTGATTTTTCATGGGCTACATATTTAGAAGAAACATATAAAGACTTTGAATACTTAAATAGATTGCCAGGAAATAAGATTTTATTAAAAGGAAACCATGATTATTGGTGGACAACCATTACTAATATGAAGAAATATTTAGAAGAAAATAATTTTAAAAATATTGAGTTCTTATACAACAACAGTTATTTAATAGAAAATAAAATAATAGTTGGTACAAGAGGATGGAATTTAGCTGAAGATGCAGATGGAAAAATGCTAAACAGAGAAACAATTAGACTTAAACTTTCGATAGAAGAAGGAATAAAAAAATATGGAAACGATAAAGAAATAATAGCATTTATGCATTATCCACCAGTTACATTAGGAGGTATTCAGAATAAAGAGCATTTAGATTTTATGAAAATTATGAAAGAGTTTAATGTAAAAAGATGCTATTATGGTCATCTTCATGGAAATTCTCATAATGATGCAGTTGAAGGTAATGTATATGGTATTGAGCTTAAATTAATAAGTGCAGATTATTTGGATTTTAATTTAGAAAAGATATGCTAGTGATGCAAATATAATATTAGAATGCAATTATAAATCTAAAAGCACAATTAGAAGTATAAGTAAAAAATTAGATAAATTTAAATAAAAATGATTAAAAAGCTTAAGACAAAAACCCCGTCCCAAAAATAGGACTTGCAATTCTTAAAAAATGTGATATAATATGAAAGCGAATTATTTTGAAAGGAAGATTATTAAAATGAGCGTAAAAGTAGAAAATACCCAAAACAAAAATGAAGTAAAATTAAGTTTTACAGTAGAAGCAGAAAAATTTGAAGAAGCAATGAAAAAAGTATATGCTAAAACGGCAAAATACTTTACAATTCCTGGCTTTAGAAAAGGAAAAGCACCAATGAACATGGTAGAAAGACAATATGGTAGCGAGATTTTTTATGAGGATACATTCAATGAATTAGTACCAGACATTTATGATGCAGCTATCAAAGAAAATAATATAGAAGCAGTAAGTAAACCAGATATTGATATTACACAAATGGAAAAAGGAAAAGACCTTATATTTACAGCAACAGTTCAAACAAAACCAGAAGTAACATTAGGAAAATATAAAGGTATAGAACTTCCAAAAGTTGAGTATACTGTATCTGACAAAGACGTAGAACATGAATTAGGACATATGGCAGAACATAACTCAAGAATAATTACAGTAGAAGATAGACCAGTAGAAAAAGGTGATATAACTGTAATTGATTTTGAAGGTTCTATTGATGGTGTTCCATTTGAAGGTGGAAAAGCAGAAAAGCATGAACTAGAAATAGGAAGTAATACTTTCATTCCAGGATTTGAAGACCAAGTAATTGGAATGAAAATAGATGAAGAAAAAGATGTTAATGTAACATTCCCAGAGGACTATTTCTCAAAAGATTTAGCAGGAAAGCCAGCAGTATTCAAAGTAAAATTACATGAAATCAAGAAAAAAGAGCTTCCAAAAATGGATGATGAATTTGCAAAAGATGTTAGCGAATTCGACACATTAGCAGAATTAAAAAACAGCATTAAAGAAAAACTACAAAAAGAAAATGATGAAAAAGCAAAATATGAAACAGAAGACAATGCAATAAAAGCTGTTTGTGACAATGTAGAATTAGAAATTCCATCAGGAATGGTAGAAACTGAAATAGATAACATGGTAAAAGATGTTGAACAAAGATTACAATATCAAGGATTAACATTAGCACAATACTATACTTTATCTGGAAAAACAGAGACACAAGTAAGAGATGAAATGAAAGAACAAGCTGAAAAGAATGTTAAAGCAAGATTAGTAATAGAAGCAATTATAAAAGCTGAAGACATCAAACCAGACGACAAAGAAGTAGAAGAAAAATTAAAAGAAATGGCTAAAAATTACAAACAAACTGAAGAAGAAATGTCTAAAAATGAGTTTGTAAAAAATTATATTACAGAAAACTTAAAGGTAGAAAAAGCAATTAAGTTTATTGTAGATAACAGCAAAATTAAAAAATAAGTCTAAATAATAAAATATAATTTTAGTTAAGAACATAAAAAGACTAATAATACAGTATATAAAGTATAAAACATTTTATATACTGTAACTTATATAAACATGCACAAGATAAATGTAAAAGCTAATAAAATATGTTAGCTAGTATGGGAGGTATATGAATGAAAGAACAAAATAGTTTAGTTCCTTACGTTATTGAACAAACTGCAAAAGGAGAAAGATCTTATGATATTTTCTCAAGATTATTAAAAGATAGAATTATATTCTTAGGAGAAGATGTAAATCAAACTTCAGCTAGCCTGGTAATAGCACAACTTCTATTCCTAGAATCAGAAGACCCAGACAAAGAAATTCACTTATACATCAATAGCCCAGGAGGATCTATCACAGATGGAATGGGAATTGTAGATACAATGAACTATATCAAATGTCCAGTTTCTACTATTTGTATAGGAATGGCAGCTAGTATGGGAGCAGTTTTATTAGCAGCAGGAGAAAAAGGAAAAAGATTTGCCACACCAAATGCTGAAATACTAATTCATCAACCACTAATTGCAGGCGGAGGGCTATCTGGTCAAACTACAGAAATAAAAATTCATGCAGACCATATGGTAAAAACAAGAGAAAAATTAAATAAATTTTTAAGTGATAGAACAGGTCAACCATTAGAAGTAATTAACCGTGATACAGAAAGAGACAATTATATGACAGCAGAAGAAGCATTGAAATATGGTCTAATAGATGGAATTATGGAGAAAAGAGCTTAAAAATAATCTTATTTCTAATTTTTACTAAAATCATAACTTATAATATATGAAATCCATATAATATAAGCTACAAAAAATTAGAAAAATTCTCTTTTTAAACTTAATTTAAATTTAAAGGAGTATATTGAATATGGCAAATAATAAAATGAGAGGAGTTAAATGCTCCTTTTGTGGAAAATCACAAGAAGCAGTAGGCAGAATTATAGCAGGACCTGGTGTGTATATTTGTGATGAATGTATTAAAGTTTGTAATAATATATTAGAAGATGAACTTTACGATGAAAGTGAAATTACTTACACAACAAATGCACAAGAAAAATTACCAACGCCAGCAGAGATAAAAGAAGTACTAGATTCATATGTTATTGGTCAAGAAGAAGCTAAAAAAACGCTATCTGTTGCTGTATATAATCATTATAAAAGAATTCGTCAAGAAGAAAAAGATAAAGATGACGTAGAAATACAAAAAAGCAATGTCCTATTATTAGGACCAACAGGATGTGGAAAAACACTTCTTGCACAAACACTTGCTAAAATTTTAAATGTACCTTTTGCAATAGCAGATGCAACTACACTAACAGAAGCTGGATATGTAGGAGAAGATGTTGAAAATATCTTGCTAAAACTAATACAAGCAGCAGACTATGATGTAGAAAAAGCAGAAAAAGGAATTATATATATTGATGAAATAGATAAAATTTCTAGAAAATCAGAAAATCCATCAATAACAAGAGATGTAAGTGGTGAAGGTGTACAACAAGCTCTATTAAAAATAATAGAAGGAACAGTAGCATCAGTACCACCACAAGGTGGAAGAAAACACCCACATCAAGAATTTATACAAATAGATACATCAAACATTCTATTTATATGTGGTGGGGCATTTGAAGGACTAGAAAAAATAATTAAAGATAGAATTGGTAAAAAATCAATTGGATTCGGAGCACAAATTGAAAGCAGTAAAGACATAAATAAATATAAAGTATTTGAAGAATTATTACCACAAGATTTATTGAGATTTGGTTTAATTCCAGAATTTGTAGGAAGACTTCCAATTATTGCAACATTGAGAGAACTAGACAGAGATGCTTTAATAGATATAGTAACAAAACCAAAAAATGCATTAGTAAAACAATACAAAAAATTATTTGAATTAGATAATGTAAATTTGGAATTTGAAAAAGAAGCATTAGAAACAATAGTTGACAAAGCAATAGAAAGAAAGACAGGTGCAAGAGGTTTACGTTCTATTATAGAAGATATTATGAGAGATATAATGTTTGAAATTCCTTCAAATCCTAAAATAGAAAAATGCATAATAACAAAAGGAACAGTCGAAAATGGTGATGCACCAAACATTACTATAAATAATAATAGAGAAGTATCAACGGTAAAAAAACCTAAAGCTAAAAGACAAACAACAACTAAAAAAAGTGAAAGTGCATAAATTTAAAATATGAAACAACAACTAAGAAAAGTGAGACTGCATAAACTTAAAAGCAAAAAAACAACTAAGAAAAATTAAATAATATATAACTAAAAAATAGCTAAGTAAATAATAACTAAGAAAAATAAAGATTCTTGTAATAAAAAAGAATCTTTATTTTTATTTTATTGCTAATCTTTTATATTTGTGATAGGATAATAAGAAAATTATAGAAAGTAGTTTTATAGGAAGTAATAATAATGGGAGAATATTCTAATAAAAAACAAATTGTAATATTTGGAGGTTGCTTTAATCCGCCACTTAATTCGCATTTTTCGTTAGCACAACAAATAGTAAATGAATACAGTCAAGTTGAAAAAGTTATATTTGTACCTGTAAATAGCAAATATCAAAAAATAGATTTAATTAGTAATGAACATAGGTATAATATGTTACAATTAGTTTGCAATAAAAATGAGAAGTTTGAAGTATCTCCAATGGAAATAGAAAGCGATAGACCACTTTATACTATTGAAACCTTAACTGCATTTCAAGAAAAATATCCAGAATATGAAATAGCTTTTACAACAGGAAGTGATAATTTAAAAGAAATAGACACATGGAAAAATGCTAGTTTACTTCTAAAAAATTTCAAAATATATGTTTTGCAAAGAGCAGAAGACAGTATAGAAAAAATTATAGAAAAGAATCCGTTTTTAAGAGAAAACAAGCAAAGCTTTATTCAAACTAAAATTAATATCAGAACCAATTTAAGTTCTACATATGTAAGAAATTGTATTAAAGAAGGAAAAAGTATTAATTACTTAGCACCAGAAGAAATTATTAGCTACATAGAAAAAAATAATTTATACAAATAGAGCCATTCTACAATCAAATTTATATAGAAAGGAATATAAGTATTATGCTAGAAAAAGAAATATTAGAAAAAGAAGCACAAAATGCAATTAATTGGATTAAAGAATATGTACAAAACTCTGGAGCAAAAGGTATTGTAATAGGAAATAGTGGTGGAAAAGATTCAGCTACAGTACTTGCAATGGCAGTAAAAGCTATTGGAAAAGAAAAGGTGATTTCTGTATTTATGCCATGCCATTCTGTACAAAGCGATTGGGAAGATGCAAAGATAGCATCAGAAGCTTTTGGAGTAGAATTAATAAAAGTAGATTTGACTTCTGGATATGAACAAATAATAAATGAAATAAATGATAGTTTAAATATGCAAGTGTCAAAAGAGGCTACTATTAACATTAAGCCTAGATTAAGAATGAGTAGTTTATATGCAATTGCACAAACTTTGAATTATTTAGTAATTGGAACTGGTAACTTATGCGAAGCTATGGTTGGTTATACTACAAAATGGGGAGATAATAGTTCTGACTTTAATCCTATTGGAAATTTTACAGTAGAAGAAGTATTACAAATAGGAAAGATTTTAGGGGTTCCAGAAAGAATATTAAATAAAGAACCAAATGACGGACTAGGTGGACAAACAGATGAAGAAAAAATGGGAATAACATATAAACAAATTTCGGAAGTTATAGAAACAGGAAAAACAGAAAGCAAAAAAGCACAAGACGAAATCATAAGAAGATTTAAAGCTTCTAGCCATAAAAGAAGGTTAGTACCAATATATACATTTGAAAGAAAAAACTTTTTACTAAATTAGTATTAATTATCTTTAAAATTAATATAAAATGTTTTTAAAATTAATATGAAATGTTTTATTAGATTAACATTAATGCTTTTAAAATTAACATGAAGAATTCTCTTAAATCACATTAAGTGAAAAATAAAATGCAATTTATTTAAAAAATGTCAAAAATTTGTTTGACATTTTTTTGTTTGTATGATATTATAAAAAAGGATAAAACAAATGGTTGTAAGAACCATCAAAAATATAAAAAATAAGGAGTGATGTATTTTGGCTAGAAAAAAGGATCCAAATGTAATAAATAAAAGAGAAAAAGCAATATTAAAATTTATTGAAAAACAAGTAAATGAAAAAGGATATGCACCATCAGTTAGAGAAATAGGAAAAGCAGTAGGATTAAAATCTACAGCAACAGTACATGGTTATTTAGCAAAACTTTCTGAAAAAGGATATATCAAAAAAGAAGATCAAAAAGGTAGAACTTTACGTTTGCTAAAAGGTGGAGACGGAGAGCCAGTAGAAAAAAGACAAGAAAACAAAAATTATTATACAGGAAAAGAAATGGTAGAAGTGCCAGTTATAGGAAAAATTACAGCAGGAGAACCAATACTTGCAGTAGAAAATATTACAGATACTTTCCCAATTCCAATTGATTTTGTAGGAAATAGTGAAAGTTTCATGCTTACAGTTCGTGGAGAAAGTATGATAGAAGCTGGTATTTTAAATGGAGATTATATTTTAGTAAAAAAACAAAATACAGCAAACAACGGAGAAATAGTAGTTGCTTTAATCGGAGATGAGGCAACGGTAAAAACATTCTATAAAGAAAAAGATCACATCAGATTGCAACCTCAAAATAGCACAATGGACCCAATAATAGTTCCAACTTGTGATATTCTAGGAAAAGTTGCAGGTGTATTTAGAAAAATTTAAACTGTATAATAATATAATAATGTATAGTTTAAAACAAACTACGTAAAAACTAATAGATTAAAAAAATAATAAATAAAAATGGGGGAAAAAATTATGCCTTACATGGACATATGGATGTATAATAGCAGACCCAGAATGAGAGTGTTTTTATGTTATTTGTTAATATTTGTAGCATTTTTCATATTTTCAGATGTAATGATTTTCTTTTATACAAAATCATTATATAAACCAATAGAAAATTATGAAGTATTAGTAACTACACCACAAATAACAGTAACACTAGCAGAAGCATCAAATGTAAATGGAAACTTAAAGGGAGCTATTAAAAACAATACAAATGAAACAATGGAAAATCAATATATAAAATTTGAATTTTATTCTCCAAGAGATGTAAAAATGGGAACAAAATACATAGAAGTAGGTACTTTAAACCCAGAAGAAGAAAAGCAATATGAATTTGGCTTTAAGTTCGATAAAATTAGTACAGTAAAAATAAGTACAGCAACTGCAGAAGAGGTGGCAAGTGCTACTACGGAAGAGTTAGAAATACTTCCTACATTTGGTCCTGCAGGTTTACTTAGTGCAATTATTTTAGGATATTTCTTCTTATAAAGAATAAATATGTAATTTAGATATATAATTATAATAAGAACCTCACCCACCATCACAATCAAAGATTGTAGGTGGGTCCCGAGAACCTTGTTGTTTCACAATAAAAATTACCTTAGACAAGAAGTTTAAGGTAATTTTGCGTTAAGCAAAAAATTAAATGTAATTTTGTAAAGTAAATTTCAATTCAATTTTTCAAAAAAATCAATAAAATAGATTGCTATTTTTACAGACTTGTAATATAATTGTAACATAATTGTAACAAAAACGAAATGAAAATTCTGAAAGGAAGATGCAAAATGTTTAAGTATGGCCAAGATATAGGAATTGACCTAGGAACAGCAACCGTTATCGCTTATGCAAAAGGTAAAGGTATTGTTTTAAGAGAGCCATCTGTTGTGGCAGTTGATAGCAATACAGGAGATGTTTTAGCAGTTGGAAAAGAAGCAAGAAGAATGTTAGGAAGAACACCAGGAAATATAGTTGCAACAAGACCACTTAAAGATGGGGTTATATCAAACTATACAGTAACAGAAAAAATGCTTAAATATTTCATTAACCGTATTTGTGGTAAATTTATTTTTGCTCCAAGAGTAATGATTTGCATTCCTTCTCAAGTAACAGAAGTTGAGAAAAAGGCAGTAATAGATGCTGCATCACAAGCAGGGGCAAGAAAAGTATATTTAATAGAAGAACCAATAGCAGCTGCTATTGGTGCAGGAATTGACATTTCAAGACCATGTGGAAACATGGTAGTAGATATCGGTGGTGGAACTACTGATATAGCAGTTATTTCATTAGGAGGCTCTGTTGTTAGTTCTTCACTTAAAGTTGCAGGGGACAAGTTTGACGAAGCAATAGTACGTTATATTAAGAAAAAATATAATGTTATAATTGGAGAAAGAACTGCAGAAGACTTAAAAATAAATATAGGTTGTGTATATCCTAAAATACAAGACGTGGAAATGGATATTAGAGGTAGGGATTTAGTAACAGGACTTCCAAGTACAATTACAATTCATTCTAGTGAAATGCTAGAGGCTTTAATAGAACCAGCTATGATGGTAGTAGATGCAGTACATGGAGTGTTAGAAAAAACACCTCCTGAACTTGCAGCAGATATTAGTGATAGAGGTATTTACATGACTGGTGGTGGCTGTTTAATTGATGGTTTAGATAAACTTTTGCAAGAACAAACCGGAATTAATGTAATGATAGCACAAGATGCCATTTCATGTGTAGCTCTAGGAACTGGTAAAGCACTAGACAATCTAGATGTTCTAGATGCAAAAAGAAGGTAAGGAAAACAAAAATAAGTAGTGATTAGAAGCAACATTTTAATCACTATTTATTTTTATAATTAATAGCTAAAATTAAAAAAGTGTAAATTATAATAGTCTATTTTTTAAAGTAAAATTAGTCAAAAAGTAATTTTTGAACAATGGGTCAGAATTTATTTACACCTTGCATAATTTATTATAAAATTATATAATTATACATGTATGTGAGATATTATAAAACAAAAAGATATATATATAAGACATATTTTATACTATATTAACTTATTGTTTTATATAGTAAATACTAAATAAGTTAATTATAAAAAAGTAAACTATAAATATAAAAAATAATAATAGCTAAATAAAATATAAGTAAAGAAGGAATGAAAGTTAAAGATGAATAAGACAAAAAGAAAAATCTTTGAAGCATCAATGAAACTATTTGCAGAAAAAGGCTATGATGCTACTAGCATAGAAGAAATAACAGCAACTGTAGGTGTAGCTAAAGGAACTTTGTATTATCATTTTTCTAGTAAAGAAGAAATATTTAATTTCTTAATAGAAGAAGGTGTAAAGCTTTTAAAAAATAGCATTGCAATAAAAACAGGTAATTTAGAAAATTACTTAGATAAACTAAGGGCAATTGTTTTAATTCAAATTAAGATACTAGTAAAATATGAAAGCTTTATAACTATTATTTTGAGTCAAATATGGGGAAATGACCCTAGAAGCCAAATGTGTAGAAAATATGTATTTGAATACATACAAATGATAGAAGAAATAGTTAAAGAAGGAATAAAAAGAGGAGAAATTATTGAAGGAGATGCAAACGTAATAGCATCTGGAATATTTGGTTTTATTTGTTCTAGCTTAATATACAAAATGAGACATGAAAGCGAAGAAATAGATATTGCTACATTAGATAAAGAAATAGAAAAATCATTTATAAGAAAATTAAAGAAATAAAGTTATAATTGAAAGGAGGGCATGTTAAAGCTAAAAGCTAACATGAACTAAAATGAGAGGATTAAGAGATTTTAAAGTACCAAATTTTAAATTTCCAAAATTTAAAATGAAAGAATTATCAGAAATTGATGAAGTAAAGCTTGATTATGAAAAAATACAAAAAGCACATGAAGAAGAAAACAAAAAAGAATTAAAAAATTACACACCAACCACTTATGAAACAATGCAAGAGGTTTTTTATCAAGCTACAAAAAAATATGCTGATAAGGAGTTCGTTTTAGAAAAATTTGATCCAAAGGGAAAATTTTCAGAAATAAAATATAGTCAATTTAAAGAAGATGTAATAGCTTTTGGAACAGCACTAATGAGAAAACTAAACTTAAATGAAAATCCAAGAATAGTTATTTTAAGTGAAACTACATATGATTGGTATGTATCATATATGACACTTCTTTGTGGAAACGGAATTGCAATCCCAACAGATAAAGAGCTTCCAGACAATGAACTTGAAAATGTTATTAAAAGATCAAGAGCAGATGTTGTAATATATTCAGAAAGAAAAGAAGACTCAGTTAAAAAAGTTTTACCAAATATTCCAAATGTAAAATATTTTATAAAAATGTATTCAGAAGATGGAATAGATGGGAAAAATGTAGGAATGAATTACCTAATTCAAGAAGGTAAAGCATTAGTGAACAATGGTGATGATGCATATTCTAGAATTAGAGTTATTCCAGATGAATTTAAGGTACTTTTGTTTACATCAGGAACAACATCAAGTGCAAAAGGTGTTATGCTATCTAGCCGTAACTTAGCAGAAAATATCAATGCAGTTTCTGCGTATGTAAAACTATATCCAGAAGATAGATTCTTCTCAGTATTACCTTTACATCACACTTATGAATCAACAATAGGCTTCTTGTTGCCACTTGCATGTGGTTCTTCAATAGCAGTTTGCCAAGGATTAAAACATATTGTACCAAACTTACAAGAAACAAAACCAACATGTATGCTTGCAGTTCCACTATTAATTGAAAATTTGTATAGAAAAATAAATGCAAACATTAAGAAAAGCAAAAAAGATACTTTAGTAAATTCAATGATACACGTAACAAATGCTTTAAAAACAGTAGGTGTAGATATTAAGCGTAAAGTATTTGCAGAAATACATGAAAACTTAGGTGGAAAATTAAGAATTATAGTATCTGCTGCAGCACCAATAGATGCCAAAATTGGAAAATGGGTAGAAGATATAGGAATTATGTTTTTACAAGGATATGGTTTAACAGAAACAGCACCTATAGCAGCTCTAACACCTGAATTTCAGCCAAAGGTAGGTTCAGCAGGAAAAGCAGTATTTACTGCAGAACTTAAAATATCTTCACCAAATGAAAATGGAGAAGGAGAAGTTTTAATAAAAAGTCCTACTCTAATGCTTGGATATTATGAAGATGACGAATCAACAAATGATGTAATAGAAGTAATAGATGGAGAAAGATGGTTCCATTCAGGAGATATTGGATATCTAGATAAAGACGGATTTTTATATATAACAGGTAGAAGTAAAAATGTAATAGTAACTCAAAATGGTAAAAACATCTATCCAGAAGAAATAGAACTTTTATTATCACAAGTTCCAGAAATTAAAGAATGTATGGTATATGGAAAAGAAGACGAAGCAGATCCTACAAATAAAGAATTAATTATTTCAGCAAGAGTAATTCCAAACATGGAAGAAATAGAAGCAAAATATGGCAAAGAAATAAGTAAAGACGAAATAAAAAATATCATCTGGAACAAAATAAAAGAAGTAAATAAAAAGCTAACCTCTTATAAAGCAATAAAAAGTCTAGAAATAAAAGAAGATGAATTTGTAAAGACTACAACAATGAAGATTAAGCGTTATGAAGAATTAAAAAAATAATTACATTTCATAACTTAAAAATAATGTATTTTAATTTTAATTATATTTAAAAATAAATCGTAACAAAAAAATATAAAAAAAGATAAATTATTACAAAATTTATCTTGACTTCATAAAAATGTTGTAATAAAATTGTAGCAGAAAAAGTAAGATAATAGAAATCCTATTGTAGTTTTCTAAATAAAAATGCTAAAAATTACGACATAGGAGAAAATAAACATAGGACAAAGGAGGTAAGGTTTACAATGTCTAGATCTGGCATAGTAAACGTGAGAATGGTAATCACGGAAGAAAAAATTTTATCAAACATTGATAAAGTTCAAAAGTTAATCAATCCTAATAGTAAGAAGCAAATCATACAATTAGAAGAAGACGCTTACTTTAAGGATTTAATAGAGTCTATAAAAACATACTTAATAGAATATCCAAAAAAGAAAAACTTTCCAAAGAGTGTATATAAAGCAGCTTATGGATTAGTAGAATATGCAACAAACCAATTCGAAGAAAATACAAAAAGAATAGAAGAATTAATTCGTCAAAGAGAAGCAAATATTTCGCTTGCTGGAGAATTAAGAGAAGTATTATTCTCAGTTGAAAATAAAGATGATGACTGGAAAGATGCTATAAAAAACATTTCAAATGACTTTTCAGAAGATATAATAGATACATTAGGACTAATAGGAAGAACAAAATCAGAAACTTCGCAAAATTATCAAGATGCTGTAAAACTAATAAATGCAAGAATTGCCAACCTAGAATCTAACTTACATATTGAAATAGATATGGAAAGAATAGAAGATAGATCAAAAGCATTAAGCTATATAGGAATTGAAGTTGCAGATGCATTAAAGCTAATACCAGCACCACAAGAAGATGCAGAAGAAGAAATTACAACAGAAGATATTCAAGAAGAAACAGTAGCAACAGTAGCTAATGTAGCACCTACAACAGAAGATACAAAATATTTTGAACAAACAAGAGTAGAAGTTAAGCCAACTTTATGGGAAAGAATTAAAAATAGTAAAATTGTTAGAGCAATTAGTTATGTTATGAAGATTAGAGTAGTAGTTCAATTACCTGCACTTCCAGAAGGAAGAGGAGAAGATACTAATAACTAATAATAAAGCCTAATAAAATTAAGAAATCTTTACAAAAGTGGTCTAAAATTTACTTTAGACCACTTTTTAGTTTAAATTACAAATGATAAATGATTAAGGTTATATTAGTAGATTTAGTATAATTTTATAAAAAATTTAAAACAAGTATTGACTTTTTTATAAAAATGCCTTATACTAAAGTCTGCATGACAAATGCGCCATTAGCTCAGTTGGTCAGAGCAACCGGCTCATAACCGGTGGGTCCAAGGTTCGAATCCTTGATGGCGCACCAATTTGACTTTAAAAATATTTAATTTATATTAAGTATAACTTTAAGTCTTTTTGAAAATAATATAAATATATGGGTAGGTGGCCGAGTGGCTAAAGGCGGCAGACTGTAGGCTTTGATTTTTAAATCAAAAAATCAAGAATTGCAGCCTATATGAGTAATCATATAGTGAATAATCTGGCTAATTCGGGGAAGTCTTAACAGAATTAAGCTGATGATAATCCCGAGCTAAAATTTAAATTTTAAAAATTTGAATTTAAGTGTAGAGACTTTATACCAGGTATCTTATAAATCAAAATAAGATAAAGAGAAAGTCCAGACTACAAACATTTAAATGGTAGTGAAAACTATAGTAGTAAGAAATCTGTTCTCATTTGAGTACGATGGTTCGAATCCATCCCTGCCCACCAGAAAAGCAAGCAAAAAGCTTGCTTTAAAAGTACATTGTATTACGAACAAAAGTTTTAATCAAATTGAAGACTATACCCAAATTGCATTTTATGGGAAAAAGTGGTATAATAAAAGTTACAAGCAATTAGCTTTTTATATAGATAATCCTTAATATTTACATGAGGAAAAAACATATTAATAATTTAGGAGGATTAATCATGAAACGGACAGGAAAGGTTATCTACATTTTGTTAATGTTCTTTTTATCAGCTCTTGCAATGATTTCTCTGGCATTCAATACTGAAAGCATAGTCGTCTTCATATTCTGTGTTGCATCAGCAGTTGTAACTGTATATGCAGTAGCAACTAATTTTGTACACTATGCAGTAAAAGTGCAAACATGTGAGAAAGAAGGGAAAAAGTATCAAGACAAAGGACCGAGCAAAGCTCTGGTTATAATGCTATTTGAGGGTTTGATAATCCTCATGATACGTTCCTTTGGAAGAGTCACAATTACACAATTCATAGCATATATCATAGGTATCTTTGCAATAGGAATTGGGATATGGCTTTATGCTAAAGAAATTGATTTGGCAGAGTATAATGTAACAGAGCTAAGAGAACAATCAAAAGAACATTAACCACGTTTCAAACAGATGACACAAATTTTTATGATGTGTCATCTGTTTTTTAAGTATAAGTTTAAATTAAATAGAAAATATCATTAAAAACTTGTAATCTATACTAAAAAATGATAAAATTTAGAAGTATTATAAGTAGAATCGATAAATGAAGGGAGAAATTCTTTGGATAAAGAAAAAATTTATCAGTTACTTACGCAAGAATTTGACACTAGTTGTGTTAAAAAAGATGAATTAATGTCTCGGTCATACCTCTTTTAAAATAGGTGGAATAGCAGACATATTTGTAATAATAAAAAATGAAGAAACATTAAAGTTTATATTGAAACTAGTTCAAAATCAAAATATTCCTTTAACTATATTAGGTAATGGAACAAATATATTAGTAAAAGATAATGGAATAAGAGGAATTGTTGCTAAAATAGAATTAGATAGTATAGAAATACAAAAAGATAAAGATTCAGCAATTGTAACTTTAGGTGCAGGCGTAAAAAATGCAATATTAGCACAAAAACTTTTACAAGAAGAAATTGCGGGATTTGAATTTGCAGCAGGTATTCCTGGAACTATTGGCGGAGCAGTTTATATGAATGCAGGAGCTTATGGTGGAGAAATGAAAGATATAGTTACAGAAGTAACATATATGGATGAAAATGCAAATATACATACGATTACTAATGAAGATTGTGAATTTGATTATAGACATAGCATTTTTTCTAAAATGAATGTTACTATTACAAAGGTAAAACTTAAATTACCTTATGGTAATAAAGAAGAAATAAAACAAAAAATGGACGCTAATGCTAAGAGCAGAAGTGAAAAGCAACCAATTCAAATGCCAAGTGCAGGTAGTACTTTTAAAAGAGGAAAAGATTTTATAACAGCAATGCTTATTGATGAGTGTGGACTTAAGGGTTATAAAATAGGAGGAGCACAAGTATCCACTTTACATGCGGGCTTCTTAGTAAATGCTGGTGGAGCAACTGCTAAAGATATGTTAAATTTAATAGAATATATACAAAAGACAGTACTTGAAAAATGTGGTAAAGAAATAGAACTAGAAGTAAAAGTGATAGGAGAATAGATTTATGAAAGGTATTTTAAAATGGTTTCGCTCTAGCACAAAAATGAAAAGATGGATGTTGCTAGTTTTAGTGGGAATTTTATTATGTTGCTATGGAGTAGCCAAAATATTAACAGAAGAAGTATTAGATTTTATGCCATTATTTAAAATAATAGCATGCTTTGTTATAGGTTTTATTTTTGTAATTTCTGGTATGATTCATATGCAAAAAAGAACACTAGAATTATTTGTTGAGGAAACAGACAATAGAATAGATGATAAAAAAACACAAGTAAAAAGCTTAATATATAATAAAAAAGTATTTGATCAAGGACCAAAAATTGTAGCAATTGGTGGAGGAAAAGGGCTTAATTCAGTATTAAAGGGCCTAAAAAAATATACCGATAATTTAACTGCTATTGTTACTGTATCAGATTATGGAGAAATTATTCCAGAATCAAGAAGATTACTTAAAACGATGCCTTTAGATGATATTAAAGAAAGTCTAGTTGCACTTTCAGAAGATGAAAATATAATGAATAATTTGATGAATCTACAATTTAAACAAGGTAGATTAAAAGATTTATCTTTTAGTGATATTTATTTATTAGGAATGAAGGAACTAAGTGGAGAATTTACACAATCAATAGAGCAAACAAATGCAGTTCTTAATATAACTGGAAAAGTACTTCCTGTTACATTAGAGGCAATACAAATTTGTGCAGAGTTGGAAGATGGAACTGTTATTGAAAATAGAGATAAAATTCCACAAGTAGTAAATGAGAAAGCAAGTAAAATTAGTAGAATTTTTATAAATCCTACTAATTGCAAAGTAGCACCTGGTGTTTTAGAGGCAATTAGAGAAGCAGATGCAATTGTTATTGGACCTGGAAGTTTATATACAAATGTAATACCAAACCTTTTAGTAAAAGGTGTAGCTAAAACAATTAAAGAAAGCAAAGCTTTTAAAATTTATGTAAGTAATCTTATGACAGAACCAGGGCAAACTGATTCATATACTTTATCTGATCACATAAAGGCAATAACTGATCATGCTGGAAAAGGTGTAATAGAATATTGTATTTATGATACTGGAGAAATAATGCCAGAAGTATTAAGAAGATATAATATGGAAGGTCAAGAATTAGTTGAAATAGATGCAGCAAAAGCAAAAGCAGAGGGTGTTAATTTAATGCAAAGAGAAATTTCTCATTTAGAGGGAGAATATATTAGGCATAATCCAGATGCAATTGCAGCTTCTATTATTCAACTTATTTGTGATGATTTGAAATTTAAAGATATGCAAAATGATACCAAATATGTACTTTTAAATGATAGATTAAAAGATGCAAAGAAAAATTTAAAAACAAATAAGAAAAATAATAATATGAGACAGACTAAAAAAAGCCATGAAAAGAAAGACGAAAGTAAATTTTTCAAAAAGTATAAAGACAGAATAGAATCTATTCAAGAATCTGATATTAAAATGAAGGTAAAAGCAGGAATACCAGTAGAAAAAAATGAAAATAAAAAAGGAAATGTAAAAAATAAAGAAAATAAAGAAAATAAAGATAATAAAGATAATAAAAAGAAAAAATCGATATTACAGAATTTTAGAGAAAAAATAGTCAAAAATAATAATCAACAAAAGGATACTAAGTCAGTTAATACAAGTAAAAAGTCAGATGTAAGTAATACAAAAAAAGTAGCAACAGACTTAAATAAATCTAAAAAAGAGCAAGAGAAGGTCAAAAAACCACAACAAGTTGTTGGAAAACATAGTAAAGAACAACCAAAGAAAAAAAGTCATAAAATGACTAATAATAAAAAGAAAGCAGTAAAAAAATAAAAAATATTTATAAAAATAAAAACTGAATGAAATGAAACACAAGAAAAAGAAAGGAAAGATACAAATGAAGTATGAAGGTAAAGATTTAGATTTGGAAATTGGAAGCAAAAAGGATTGGATTATCACAAATGGAATAGGTGGATATAGCAGTTCTACAATATTAGGAATAAATACTAGAAAATATCATGGGTTACTAGTAGCACCATTAAATCCGCCAGGAAACAGATATGTAATTCTTTCAAAAGTTGATGAAAGCTTTGAAAGTGGAGAAAAAGAATACCAATTATATTCTAATATGGGAAAGAATTATATTTCAAAAGGATATCAATATTTAACTTCATTTGAAAAAGATTATGTTCCAATTTATACATATGAAGTAGATGGTGCGGTTATTAAAAAATTTATCTGCATGGATTATGGTAAAAATACAGTTTGCGTACTATATAGCATAAAGAATAATTCTAAAAGAACAAAATTAAAGATAGCACCAATAATTAATTTTAGAGATTTTCATAGAACTACTCCAAATGCCAAGTTTGATTTAGTTCAAGACATAAAAGATAAAAAAGTAAAAATAATTATAAATGATAATAGGCAAACACCTCTTTATATGCATATTTCAGCAGGTAAATATGTACCACATGAAAATGACACATTTAATAACATGTATTATATAGAAGAAGAAAAAAGAGGACAAGGTGCAGAGGAAAATTTAGCTGTACCAGGTGTTTATGAGGTAAAACTAAGAGCAAATGAAGAAAAATACATAACATTTACTTTTTCATTAGAAGAAAATATAGAAGAGATAGATGGAAGAAATATTATAAGTCAAGAGATAGCTAGAATAACAGGCATTGTATATGATACAGGTTTATTAGATGAAAAGAAAAAATATACAGATCAATATAAAAAGTTAATAAGAGACTTTATAATGGCTACAGATAATTTTGTTGTGTATAGACCATCGTTTGCATTGTATACTATTATAGCAGGTTATCCATGGTTTTTAGATTGGGGCAGGGATACTTTAATTTCATTTGAAGGATTATTATTAACAACAAAAAGATTTAAAATAGCAAGGGAAGTCTTATTAACAACTATTAGAGATATAAAGTATGGTTTGGTTCCAAATGGTTATTCAGGTTATGATAATAGACCATTATACAATAGTGTAGATGCATCACTTTTATTATTTGAACAAGTACAAAAATATTTAGAATATACACATGATTATGAATTTTTAAAAGAACAATTATACCAAGTATTAAAAAGAATAATAGAGAGTTATAAAAATGGTATAGATTTAGATGGAAATAATATCTGGTTAGATTTAGAAGATGGTTTACTTTCTTCTGGAACACCATATACACAAAATACATGGATGGATGCAAAAATTGGAAACAAAGTAGTAACACCTAGAAATGGAAAAGCTGTTGAGATAAATGCATTATGGTATAATGCCCTATGTATAATGGCAGAATTTGCAAAGCTATATAAAGAAAAAGAACTAGAAAAAGAATATAGAGAATTGGCCAAAAAATGTAAAGAGAATTTTATGCAAAAATTCTATAACAAAAAAAGAAAAAGTTTAGATGATGTATTAGGTGATAATAAAATAAGACCAAATCAATTATTTGCAATAGGTTTGTCACATCCAATTATGGAACCTAACTTAGAAGAAACGAAAGAAATATTTGAAACAGTTACTAAAAAACTATTAACACCATATGGATTAAAAACATTGGCAAAAGGTGAACCTGGATACAGAGAAATATATGAGGGCGATCAATTAAAAAGGGATATGAGTTATCACCAAGGAATTACTTGGCCATGGCTTTTGGGAATATATTCAGATAGCTTTTGCAATATTATAAAAGCAGAAAAAAATAAAGCAACAAAGAAAGAGCTACAGGAAAAATACAAAAAGTTCATACAAGATATAGAAAATATCTTTTATGAAGAAATGAATAATCGTTCTACAGTTGGAAGTATAAGTGAAATTTATGATTCAACAAAGCCATATGAAGCAAAAGGAGCATTTGCTCAAGCTTGGTCAGTAGCAGAAATCTTTAGAATCATAATAAAATATCATAGAGAAAACGACTAAATTAAAAATAAAAATAAAAAACAAATAAAAATATAAATTGAAATAAAAAATATAATACTTTCAGTTAAATCTAAATTAATAATAGTGAAAAATAATTGAAAGAAGAAGGAAGTAACAAATGAGAATACTAGGTATAGACCCAGGATTTGCAATAACAGGTTATAGTATTATTGATTATATTGGAAATAAATTTAAGCTTATAACATCTGGTGCAGTACTTACAAAAGCAGGAGAATCTTTTCCACAAAGATTATTAAAACTAAACAATGATTTAGAAGATATAATAGATACATATAAGCCTGATGCTATATCAGTAGAAGAATTATTCTTCAATAATAATGCAAAAACTGCAATAAATGTTGCACAAGCAAGAGGTGTTATTCTAGTAGTAGGATGTAGAAAAGGAATACCTACGTATGAATATACTCCACTTCAAATAAAACAAGCAGTAGTAGGATATGGTAGAGCAGATAAAATACAAGTACAAAAAATGGTAAAAACCATTTTAAATGTAGAAAGCTTGCCAAAGTTAGATGATACAACAGATAGTATGGCAGCGGCCATTTGCCATGCACATTCAGCAAAATTTGCAGAAAAATTGTAAAAATAATAAATAGAGAAAGGTAAATCTTATAATGTCTATATACTTAATGTATGGTGAAGAAACATATCTTTTAGAATCAAAAGTAAAAAAGCTAAAAAAAGATTTTGGAGAATTAATTGCAGGAATTAACTATATACAAATTGATGAAGAAAACGCGGAAAATCTTATTTCAGATTTAGAAACACCTGCATTTGGATTTCCTAAGAAATTAATAATAGCTAAAAATACAGGATTATTTAAAAAAGAAAAAAAGACATCTTCAAAATCAAAAGCTAACAAAAAAGATAATGATAGTAGTGATATAGAAGAACAAAATGAAAGTAGTGCATTAAATAAAAAAAGTAAAAAGTCAAATGTAACAAACGAAAAAATGACATTACAAGAAAAAGTGGCAAACTATATTGAAAATAATCAAGCTGAATTAAACGATACAGTAGATTTAATTTTTATAGAGCAAGAAGTAGAAAAAAATACATTATATCAAACTATTGAAAAAATAGGGGAAGTAAAAGAATTTGCACTTCTAAAGTTACCAGATTTAATTGCCAATTTAAAGAAGATTTGCTCTGCATACCAAGTAACAATAGATGATGCAACCTGCAAATATTTAGTAGAATGTTCACGGAACTAGTATGCAAGATTTAATAAATGAAATTAGAAAACTCATAGAATACAAAGGTGCAGGAAATACTATTACAAAACAAGATATAGATAAGCTTTCTATAAAACAAATACAAGCAGTTATTTTTGATTTAACAGACAATTTAGGCAAAAAGGAAACAGCAAAAGCACTAGAAGTATTACATGGATTAGTTATAAATAAAGAGCCAGTACAGAAGATTCTAATTACACTTTATAACCATTTTAAAAAGTTATATATTGTAAAAATAGCAGAAAAGAATTATCAAGATTTAGCAGTAGCTATGAACTTAAAGCCTAATCAAATGTTTTTAGTAAGCAAATATAAAATGCAATCTAAATATTTTTCTGAAGACGAGCTAAGAAAAATATTAGGAGAACTTATAGATTTAGATGCAAATTATAAAGTAGGATTAATTGATTTAGATGTTGGGTTAGAAGCAATACTTTGTAGATATTGCTCGAAATAATATTAGATGATGGAAGAACCTATAAAAGAAGATGAATAAAAAATACCAAATTTTCCAATAATAAAAAAAGGAAGGATGGTATTTTTTTATGATGAATTTTAGGACAGATTTAGCCTTAGAAAGAAGAGACTTATACCGTAAAGCAAATAATATTGAAAGTGAAGTAGATGGAATAGAAACCGAAGAAGAAAATTATAATGAGAATATTAAAATTACGAAGGTAAAAGTATTAAATGAAAATGGAGAGCAAGCAATAGGAAAAAAGCAGGGAAACTATATTACAATAGATATTAAAAATATGAAAATAGCAGGAGAAGACGATATTCAAAAAGCATCAGAAGCCGTGACAAAAGAGTTAAAAAACTTGATAGCTAATTTAATAACAGAAAAAGATCCACTTTTAGTAGTAGGACTTGGCAATTTATATGTTACCCCGGATGCATTAGGACCAAAAGTAATACAAGATATAGATATAACAAGACATTTATTAACATATATGCCAGAAGTATTACCAGAAGGCACCAGAGAAGTAAGTGCGGTATCTCCTGGGGTACTTGGAACAACTGGAATTGAGACATTAGAGATTTTAAAAGGAATTGTTCAAAACATTCATCCTAAGTTACTAATAGTAATTGATGCTTTAGCATCTAGAAGTATAGAAAGAATAAGTAGTAGCATACAAATTGCAGATACAGGAATTGTTCCAGGTGCAGGTGTTGGGAATGAAAGAAAAGAACTTACGCAAAATACTTTAGGAATACCAGTAATTGCAATAGGTGTACCGACAGTTGTAGAAGCAGCTACAATAGCAGCAGATAGTCTGGATTTATTCATAAAAAAAGTTCAAGAAGAAGCAAAATCAAATGAATTTTTAAATCAATTACAAGAAGAAAATAAATATGAGATGATAAAAGAAGTGTTAGCACCAGAAGAATATAATTTTATTGTAACACCAAAAGAAATTGATGAGCTGATTGAAAATATGTCAAGTGTTGTAGCAAGAGGAATAAATTTTGCAACTCAAAAATAGGTAATAAAGATAAACATAATATATAATAAATTTTACAGAAAAGTATAGCAAAATCAAAAAGAGGTTATTTTGGTTTTAAGATAAAACACCGAATAAAATATATAAAATTAGTAAATGAGCAGGGTAAAAGATATAAAGTAAATACTTTATTTTTCTACCTTGTTTTTTATTGTATAAATTTATAAAGATGATAGGAAGAATAGTAAATAAGCAGAAAAGCAAATAATAAATGTGATATGAAAAAATAAGCTGTTTAGCATATTTTAAAATACAACAAATAATGTAAACAATAGTACACCATACTTTATGGTTTTTAAGAGCATAAAATATGAAAATAATAGCTATGCCAAAAAAGCCATAGTCACAATGAGTAACTTCTGCTAAAATACCAATAAAAATAGCAATAATAATGCCAAATGATTTTTTTATAATATTATCTAATTTATTATTTTTAAAAAGTGCAAAATTAGAACTGCAAACTAAGTTATAGCAATGAATAGAAAGTAATCCTAAAAATAAAGTAAAAAATATATTAAGAGTGAATTCACTTGAAAACATTGAAAGAAATAGCATAAAAGGAGCTTGTGAAATAAGTGCAAATACAAAAAGTCTTAAAAAATATTTTTTAAGATTTTTCGTGTGTATATATCCTTCAGAAATTTGAAAAGCAAATATAGGAAATGAAATTCTTCCAATTACATTCATAAAATTAGCGTAATTAAATATAGAATCTCCTAAATGGTCAACTAGCATAGTTACCATAGCAATCATTTTTAATACAAAACTACTCATATTTTTATTTCCTTAATATTATTTATTTTTACAGTATAGCGTTTAATTATAATACGAGTACATTATAGCATATAGATTTTTAGTTCTCAAGTTTTAATTACTTTGATAATTTAATTATTTGAAAAATATTTTATAAAAATGTAGAAATAAAAATTTTGTTATAGTATACTTTTAATGTAAAAAATATGAAGGAGCGAATTTTATGAGTAAACATGCAATTATAATAATAAAAAATAGTAAAAATGAATTACTACAATACTATGATACTAGATGGGAAAGCTTTTTGTTTTTGAATTGCAAGCTTATAAATGATTTCGAATCAGAAGTAGTAAAAGAAGTATCTAATAAATTACATATACAAGAAAACGAAATTAGTTGTAATTTAAAAATGGATGAAGTACATACTAAATATTCTGAAAGTGCAAAAATGGAAAAGGAATATCACCATTATTTTTATAATGTAAAGATAGAAAATATACCTAATATTATGAACAGCAAAGAATTTAGTATAGATGGTATTGAATATAAATAGTACAGTATGGAAAACTTAGAAAGCAATGAAAGAATTAAAAAAGTAAATGGCGACATAGTAAGTTTTGTAAAGGATATAGATAATTAAAAATAAAAGAAAAGATAGTAGTAACTATATCAATTAATCAACAATTTCTAGTCCACAGTTTTTACTGGTATCTGAAAAGATAATGTGATTACCTTTTTGCAAAGTCACAGTAACCAAAGAAGATATACTTTCAAAAATATCTTTTGACATTTTACCTTTAACAGGGGCAAAAAGCCTAGATCTATTACTAAATTTTGAAGTAATAGTTAAGGAATAATATCCCTTTTGCAAAATTATATTTAAAAAATTATCATTTACATCATATTTTATCAATTTAGTATTATTATAAGTTGTAAATTTATATTCACTATCATCTACTAATAAATCACAAATGATACCTCTAAAATTAAAAAGTTTGAAAGGTATATCTGCAATGGAAAGCATAAAAGATGCACTTGAATTTTCAAAATCATTTCCTTGGCACCAAATGTATGATTTCGGAAAAGAACAGCCCCAATCTTTTTCCATGTACCCAGTATCATTATCAAATATTATTTTTTTATCATTGATTGTAATTAAACCATCAGTAGTTACATTCATATTAAGTATGGCATGATTACATTCCATAAAAGGAATGTATGAAAAAGGGCCCATTATATTTGGATTTAAAAAATTTGTATTTATATTTTTGCCATTAGAATATTTTATATCACCATATACTGCAAGATTTTGATAATTATCATTAATGTTAATATGAATATTATTTTTAGAGAAAAAATTATCACCAATTTTTATATAAAATGGATAAGTACAAAATTTAAAATCATCAATACTAAAATTTACAAAGTATGACGTAGTGTCTGTTATAATTTGTATAAATGCCTTTTTTTCATATTCATCTATGCTTATTCCGGGAATAAAAGAAATTGCATGGTTAGTATTGGTATTTTTAAAATACCAACCTTCAAAATAATTTTTATTTGAATTAATATATTTTTCACCCTGAAATAGCTCTTGATTTTTTATTAAAGAGATTTTTTCCATACTTGTATTATTGACAAATTTTGTATAAATATTCATAAGGTTGATTTTATTTTTATTTTGTTTTATAATAATAAAAGATGTGCGGGTATAATTTAATGGTAGAATGTCATGCTTCCGACCTGATAGTACGGGTTCGATTCCCGTTACCCGCTCCAATTTAAGTAAAAACAATGCATAAACCAAACATTATAAAAAATAAAAACCTCTGGTAGACCAGAGGTTTTTTGTAACTTTAATTTTTTATTCATCTTTTTTCTTAGTATTTCCAGCTATTTCAGTTGTGTTTCTGCAAATTACTAGTAAAATTAGTGAAAATTCATAAATAATTCTTACTACAAGATTTCCTACTAATAATGATACTAAGAAACCAACGAAGTTAGATCCTATCATTGCAAAAGAAGATAATGTAATATAGATAGCAAGTACTAAATATGTAATTTTTAGTAATGTCTCTAAAAACATTTTCTTGAATGATAGAACATCATATAGCCAAGCAACAAATCCTGTGAATTTTCCGTCATTTTTTCTGCTTAGGAATAGGAAATATATTAAAATTCCTCCTACAACTGCTATAATTAAAGAAACGATTAGCCAAACAGCGTTTCCAACTGCTGCTGAAGCTGTTGAAGAATAAAGACTACTTGAACTGCCGTACATATAAATTTACCTCCTTTTTATTTTTTTACATAATATCACAATCTACAAAATTCGTCAATTTTTTTATTAAATTTTGTAATATAATTTTGCAATTTATACATTAATATTTACATCACGAATTTCTATAGTTTTATTATATTTCTTGAATTTAAAAGTATTCCATGTCATAAAAATATTTTTAAATTTATTTAAAAAAGATGAAAAATATTTTTAATATTTTTGTTGATAGAATTGTAAAGTTATATTAGAATATATTCAGGAGGAAAAAAGAATGTTAGATAATATACAAGTTTTGTGTCATAGTAGTATTTTAATAAAGTCACCAAAAATAATTTATATAGATCCTTTTAGAATTAAAGAAAATTATAATGATGCGGATATAATTATGATAACGCACTCACATTATGATCACTACTCAGAAGAAGATATAAAAAAAGTAAAAAAGCAAGATACTATAATTTTTATTCCGAAGGAAATAAAAAGAGAAACTTTAGAATTGGGATTTGATTTAAATAATATTATAGAAGTAGCACCTTTAAAAAATTATAAGATTGATGAAATAGAAATATCAACAATTCCAGCTTATAATACAAATAAAAAATTTCATCCAAAAGAAAATGGTTGGGTAGGATATTTAATAAATATAAATGGGGTATGCTATTACATTGCAGGAGATACAGACATAACAGAAGAAAATAAAAATATAAAATGTGATGTAGCATTAGTACCAGTAGGTGGGACTTATACTATGGATTTTGAAGAAGCAGCACAGCTTATAAATTATATAAAACCTAAAGTAGCAATTCCAACTCATTATGGAAGCATTGTTGGAACCAAAAAAGATGGAATTAAATTTTCAAAATTACTTCTTCCAGAGATAGAATGTAAAATTATGATATAAATGTATATCAATAAAATTACAAAAGGAGATTAATATTTTGTTTAAATCTATATTTGCAATTAGTTACTTAAAAAATCTTTAAACTAATAAGTCAGTTTAAAGACTTTTTATATTTTTTGTGATATGATATAATAAACTTGCTAAAAGGGAAGTACAAAACAATTAAATTTAAAGGAGAATACCTTACTTATGGAAAGAATAAAAATTTTTGAAGCCACAGAATTTAATAACATAAAGGAATTAGTTTACCACATTTCAGAAAAATATAACGAAAAAATTGCCTTTGTTATAAAACATAAAAACGGAAATGAAGTATCATATGAAAATATAACATATAAAGGATTACTAGAAGACATTAACAAGCTAGGAACTGCTTTATATAACTTAGGCTTAAAAGGCAAAAGAGTTGCTATAATAGGAAAAAATCGCTATGAATGGGTACTTACACACTTGGCAAATCTATTAGGTGGTAGTGTTTCAGTACCACTTGATAAAGATTTACAATATGATGAACTAGAAAATTCTATAATTAGAAGCAAAGCAGATTGCATTGTATTCGATGAAAAATTAACAGACCAAATAAATGAAATTAAACAAAAAGGAAATACATCAATAAAAGAATATATATGCATGAGTGAAAACAACTTTGGTTATAAATCAGTAAAAGAGCTTATACAAGAAGGAGAAAAATTATTAGCAAAAGGACAAAAAGATTTCTTAAATGCTAAAATAGATGATAATGCAATGAGCATTTTATTATTTACATCAGGAACAACATCAAAGTCAAAAGCAGTAATGTTATCACAAAAAAATGTGGCATCAAATATTTATGCTATGCAATGTGTAGAAGATATTAGAGAAACAGATACAAATATAGCATTTTTACCATTCCATCACATATTTGGTTCTACATGTATTGTTATGATGCTTGCAAGCGGTGTAAAAAATGCATTCCCAGATGGTTTAAGATATATTAAACAAAACTTAAATGAGTACAAAGTAAGCTTATTCGTAGGAGTTCCAGTTTTAATAGAAGCTATATATAAAACAATAATGAAGGAAATTGATAAACAAGGTAAAACTAAACTTATCAAAGTAGCTACAGTAATAAGCAACTTTTTACTAAAATTACATATTGATATAAGAAGAAAGATATTTAAGCAAGTAATAGATGCATTAGGCGGAGAATTAAGATTTGTCATTTCTGGTGGTGCACCAGCAGATGCAAAAATTGCAAAAGGCTTTAATGATTTGGGAATAAAAACAGTACAAGGCTATGGATTAAGTGAAACAGCACCAGTTATTGCAGCAGAAAATGATAAAGCAATGGCATCTGGCTCAGTTGGTGTTCCTATGATAAATGACAAAATTGAAATTGATAATCCAGATGAAAATGGAATTGGAGAAATAAAAGTTAAAGGACCTAATGTAATGCTTGGATATTATGAAATGCCAGAATTAACTGCCGAAGTGCTAAAAGACGGATGGTTTTACACAGGTGACTTAGGATATTTTGACAAAAAAGGAATTCTACATATTACAGGTAGAAATAAAAACATGATAGTTCTTAAAAATGGTAAAAAAGTATTCCCTGAAGAACTTGAAACTTTAGTAAATAGAATAGAATTAGTAGAAGAATGTATGGTATTCGGTGTGCCAGATAAAAGAGATGAATCAGATATTAGAATTGCTGTAAAAATTGTATACAATGTAGAAGAAGCAAAAGAAAAATATCCAGATAGTAATGAAGATGATTTATATAAAATAATTTGGGATAAAATAAAAGAGTTAAATACAACATTTCCAAAATACAAACATATACAAAAAATGCTTTTAACTTCTGAAGAGCTAATAAAAACTACTACTAAAAAAGTTAAAAGACAAGAGGAAATGAAGAAGATATTAGAGACATTATAGTTTCATAAATTTACTAATATAAAAGAAAATTTAAAATATAAAATAAGAATATAAATTTTGTGTAGTTCCGCGTAGCGTTCAAACGTAGCTACTTTAGTAGCGAAGTGCGCTTGGAGCAGCCGACATATAATTTCTTTAAAAGGAAGGCTGCGACAACAAGGAACAAACAAAATATATATTCTTATTTTTAATATTATTCATTTCTCATTTCTTTTGCCAGTTTATTAATTGCCTTTGTTTCAATTCTTGAAACATATGAACGAGAAATTCCCATACTGCTTGCAATTTCATTTTGGGTCAAAGGCTTTTTGCCACCAAGCCCAAACCTTAATTCCAAAATAGTTTTTTCTCTTGCCTTTAAAACTTCTTTCATTTTCTCATAAAGCTGTTTTACTTTTAGTTTTAAATCAACAGCATCATCTATATTTTTATCATTATTTTCTAAAACTTCTTGCAAAGTAACAGTATTATCATCTTTATCCTTACCGATAGGGTCTTCTAAATACACTTCAGCACCAAGTTTTTTAGTACTTCTCAAAAACATTAAAATTTCATTATCAATACAACGAGAAATATATGTAGAAAGTCTAACACCTTTTTTATTATCAAAACTATTTATTCCCTTAATTAAGCCAATCGTTCCAATAGAAATAAGATCATCTTGTTCGACTTTTGTAGTAGAATACTTTTTACAAACATGGGCAACTAATCTTAAATTTCGTTCTATTAAAATATTTCTAGCTTCTTCATCTCCATTTTTTAAAAGCTCTAAATATTTAGTTTCTTCTTCACTACTTAAAGGCTCAGGAAATAATGAATTATTAGAAATATAACCAACTAAAAATACAGCTGAATTTAAAAAGGCTAAAATACCGGAGAAAGAAAGTGCAAACATATATATACCTCCAAACTTGATATATAAAAATTATATGCTATCTAAAAAATAAAGTGCATGACCTTAAAAATAACTTCAAAAAGTCTTGAATATTAACTATACAACTGATAAGATAAACAAAAAACGAGGAATAAAAAATGAATTTAGAAAAATGTGATATATGTCCTAGAAATTGTGGCGTAAATAGAATATTAGGTGAAAAACGGTTGGTGCAGATGTGATGATAAAATAAAAATAGCATTAGCTTCAACCCATTATTATGAAGAACCTTGTATAAGTGGAAAAAATGGCTCAGGTACTATATTTTTTAGTAACTGTAATTTAGGCTGTATATATTGCCAAAATTATGAAATAAGTCAAGGAAATAAAGGAAAAGAAATAACTGTAGAGGAATTGGCACAAATATTTTTAAGACAGCAAGAAAAGAGAGTTAATAATATAAATCTAGTAACACCTACAATGTATGCAAAACAAATATTAGAAGCATTAAAAATAGCAAAAAAGAATGGATTAAATATTCCAGTTATTTATAATACAAATGGATACGAAAGCATACAAACTTTGAAAGAATTAGAAGGGTATATTGATATATATTTACCAGATTTAAAATATTATTCAAATGAACTTTCACAAAAATATTCTAAAGTAAATAATTATTTTGAGGTAGCAACAAAAGCCATAAAAGAAATGATAAGACAAGTAGGAAAACCTGTATTTAATGATGATGGTATAATACAAAAAGGTGTTATAATAAGACATTTAGTTTTACCAAATCATATTCAAAACAGCAAGAACATTTTAAAATGGATTAAGGAAAATATAAATGAAGAAATATATGTTAGTGTTATGGCACAATATTTTCCTACTAATAAGGCAAAAGAAGATATGTTTTTAAATAGAAAATTAAATAAGAAAGAATATAAAGAAATTGAAAATTTTTTATATACACTAGACCTTAAAAATGGGTACATACAAGAACTTGGAGATCATGAAGAAGAATATGTTCCAGATTGGGACTTGTCCCAAATACCTCAAAAATAGGAAGATGGACCAGGTCCCAATAACCCCCTTGCATTTTTTGTCAGCTTTTGATATATTATGAAAAGAAAAAAGAGAAAGAGAAAGTAAAAAATAATAGTAAGAAAAGAAGAGAAGGAGAAAAATATTATGAGTAAGTTTGATGATATTTATTTGGACATGGTTGATAAAATACTAAAAGAAGGTTATTACGACCAAAATAGAACAGGAATTGCTACATATAAATTACCACACCAAATTATGCAATTTAATTTGGAAGAAGAATTTCCAATATTGACTACAAAATTCGTAGCATTCAAAACAGCAGTAAAAGAATTATTATGGATATTTCAAAAGCAATCTAATAGTGTTGAAGAATTAAAAGCACAAAATGTTCACATTTGGGATGAATGGGAGATGGAAGATGGAACCATTGGTACTGCTTATGGTTGGGTAGTAAAGGAATTTCATCAAATAGATACTTTAATAGAGCAACTAAAAACAAATCCTCAAAATAGAAGAATGATAATCAACTTATGGCAAATTCCTTATCTTAATACAGGAGCACTTTATCCATGTGTATTTAATAGTTGCTGGGATGTAACAGCAGGAAAACTAAATTGTATGCTTACAATTCGTTCAAACGATTTACCTCTTGGAAACCCATTTAATGTTGTACAATATGCAGTATTAGTACATTTACTTGCACAGGTAACAGGCTATAAACCAGGGCTTTTAACAGTATGCATTAGCAATGCACATATATATGAAAATCAAATAGAAGGTATGAAGGAGCAATTATCAAGAAGAGATAAAGCACTTCCATCACCAAAACTTTGGATAAATCCAGAAATAAAAGACTTTTATGCTTTTACACCAGATGATATAAAACTAGAAAATTATGAGCATCTAGGAAAAATAGATATGCCAGTTGCTGTATAGAATATAAAAAATGAAATATAAAATATATACAAAAAATGAAGGCATATACATTAGAAAGTATATTTATAAGGAGAATTATGTATGTTAAGTATAATTGTAGCAGTAGCTAAAAATAATGTTATCGGAAAAGATAATAAACTAATTTGGCATATACCAGCGGACTTAAAGCATTTTAAAGACATAACATCAGGTCATACAATAATTATGGGAAGAAAAACATTTGAATCATTAGGAAGAGTATTACCAAATAGAAAACATGTTATATTATGTAATGACATGGAATTAAACATCGAAAATGAAAATGTAGAAGTATTAGAAGATGTTAGTATGGTTAAGAAGTATGCTGATTCTGAAGAAGAAAATTTTGTAATAGGTGGAGCAACTATTTATAGATTACTAATGCCTTATGCAGATAAGTTATATATTACACATATAAATCAAGAATTTGATGGAGATGTTACATTCCCTGAAATAAGCAAAGACGAATGGAAAGTTGTGTCAAGAGAAAAAGGCATAACAGATGATCAAAATCCATACGATTATGAATTTGTAAATTATGAAAGAATTAAATAACAAACTTGAAGATATATTAAAATAAAATTATAATTTTTTTAAATATGCTAAGTATATAAAAAACAAATGAGCTTTCTTTATATGAACTTTAGAAAGCTCATTATCTATTATCTTGGAAAAATTGTATATAATTATAAAGACTATATTTATTTAATTACTAACCAATATTATTATTAATTAAACAGAATATACATTTTTATAAATTTCATAATTTGGCATATATTTTTTTATCATTTGCCAAAAACCTTTTGCATGGATCTTATATTTTAAATGACAAAATTCATGTAGAACAATATATTCAATAGCATTTCTATCATATTTTACAATATCAGGACTAAAAGTAATTTCTTTTTTAGTAGCATTGCATGAAGAAATAGCCATATCTTTTAATCTTTTTATTTCAAAATCTTCTGGTGCAAAGCCAACCATTAATCTTACCTTTTCCATGGCTCTTTCTATTTCTTGCTCTGCTATTTTATCATAGAATTTTTCCGTCAAAGTATTTAAAATAAGATTAATATCCATTTTCTTATATTTATTAGGAAGAATTACAACTATATGATGATTTTCTAACTCAATAGAAGGAACTTTTGTATTTGAATAAAAGAAATAAACTTGATATAGTTTGCCTAAAATATAAATTGTGTTTTTAGATGTTGTTATATTATTTTTCTTTTTTAATTCTTTTCCGAAGTTAAATACTTTTTTTCTTCTACCCATAGTTTGAATTGCTACTGCACTATTGCTTTTTACTATATTCATATTATAATACCTCCTAACAAAATAAATGTTTACCAAATCAATGTTCGTATATAATATACAAAAGTTTGTTCGTTTTGTCAAGCGGTTTTTGAAAAAATAATAAAAAATTTTTAAAAATGTAAAAACATCAAGTGAAAATTAAATGCAATTTTGCATGAGTCAGATGAAATTTGTACGATTATATATATATAAGCAAACAAAGGAATTAAACAAAAAAATAACCCAAAAACCAAAAAAATCACTAAAACACTTGACAAATCGAAAAAAATAGTGTAAAGTATATTAGCATTACAAAAATGCTAATATTTTTTTGTGCAAAATATTACTTACTAAAAATAGGGAGTGATGAAAAGTTGGAAAAAAATATACAAGTTAGTATGTTATGCCAAATATATGGAAAAATGCTAACAAAAAAGCAATATGAATTTATAAACGACTATTACAACAATGACTTATCACTTTCTGAAATTGCCGAGAATAACAATATTACAAGGCAAGCAGTAAGAGATATTATCAAGAAGGGAGAGAGTAAACTTTTCGAATTAGAAGAAAAGCTAGCATTTATGGAAAGAACATTAAAACAAGATAAACAACTTCAAGAAATTTTGCAAGAATTAAGCAAAATAGAAGATACATCTTCTGACAAAAAGATTGCAAAAATTTTAGAACATGTATGCCAAGAATTAAGTTGTTTAGCTTAAAAAATCAAATCATGGTCCTATACTTGAAATTAATGAAGCAATATAAATAGTAATATACGAACTAACATATATACAAAATTGCTCAATAATTATTATAGGTACAAGGACTAATCTTAAGAGAAAAAGAGGTGCTTAAATGGCTTTTGAAGGTTTAAGTTCAAAACTCCAAGATATTACAAGAAGATTAAGAGGAAAAGCAAGAATTACAGAATCAGATTTAAAAGATATGTTAAGAGAAGTAAAACTTGCTTTACTAGAAGCAGATGTTAACTATTTAATAGTAAAAGAATTTATAGCTCAGGTTCAAGAAAAAGCTTTAGGTCAAGATGTTTTAAAATCATTAACACCAGGCCAACAAGTTGTTAAAGTTGTAAAAGACGAGCTAGTAGAGCTTTTAGGTGGAACAGAAAGTAAAATAAACTTTACACCAAACCCTCCAACAGTTATTATGTTAGTAGGTTTGCAAGGTTCAGGAAAAACTACAACAGCAGGTAAAATTGCTAATCTTCTTAGAAAACAAGGTAAAAAGCCATTATTAGTAGCTTGTGACATATATAGGCCAGCAGCAATTAAGCAATTACAAGTAGTAGGCGCACAGCTTAACATTCCAGTATTTAGCAATGAACAATCTAAAGATGTTGTACATATTGCAAAACAAGCAATGTCAGTAGCAATGAGCAAATTAAATGATGTTGTAATTCTAGATACTGCAGGTCGTTTGCATATTGATGAAGAGTTAATGCAAGAACTAAAAAATATTAAAAAAGATGTGAAACCACATGAAATATTATTAGTAGTAGATAGCATGACAGGTCAAGATGCTGTAAATGTTGCAAAATCTTTTAATGAAAATTTAGGAATTGACGGCGTTGTACTTACCAAATTAGATGGCGACACTCGTGGTGGTGCAGCTTTATCTGTTAAAAAAGTAACTGGAAGACCAATAAAGTTTGCAGCAACTGGTGAAAAGCTAAGTGATATTGAAGTATTTTATCCAGAAAGAATGGCACAAAGAATTCTAGGTATGGGTGATGTATTATCAATTATCGAAAAAGCAGAAGAAACTTTTGATTTAGAAGAAGCAGAAAAATTAGAAAAACAGTTAAATAAGAAAAAAGAATTAGATTTAGATGATTATTTAGCACAATTAAAACAAATTAAAAAAATGGGTTCTTTTTCTTCTATATTAAAAATGATACCAGGAATGAACCAGTTAAAAGATGTTAAAGTTGACGATAAAGAATTTGTTAGAATAGAAGCAATGATTTGCTCTATGACAAAGGAGGAAAGAAAAAATCCTCGTATATTAAATGGTAACAGACGAGTTCGTATTGCTAAAGGAAGTGGTACAACTGTACAAGAAATTAATAAGTTTATGAAATCCTTTGAAATGACTCAGAAAATGATGAAGCAAATGCAAAACAATAAAGGTGGTATGAAAAAGCTAATGAATAGCTTGGATTCAAAAGACCTTAAAGGTTTGTTAAAATAAATTTACAAATGTAATACAAATTATTTAGCTTATATTCAAAGCTAATAATTAGAGTATTAAATGTTTAATCAAGTTTTTAATTTTTTAATTTTATATAAATAAGCTGAAAAGTTAGATTCACTTTAACTTTAAGCTAACTTAGAAAATTCAGGGGGTGAAATTATGGTAAAAATTAGATTACAAAGACAAGGTGCTAAAAAAGCTCCATTCTATCACATAGTAGTTGCAGATTCTAGAAGAGCAAGAGATGGAAAAATCATTGAAAAAATTGGTTCTTATGATCCAATGACAGAACCTTCAACAATCGTAATTGATAATGAAAAATTTGCTGCATGGGTAAAAAACGGTGCAAAACCAACAGATTCTGTAAAATCATTAGTAGAAAGAGTAAATAAAAAATAATAAAACTCTTAAAACAAATGTGATTAAGTATTAAATAATTAAGTAAAGATTATTTAAGTACTATTAGAAAGGTAAAAAGATGAAAGAAATTTTAGAAACTATTATCTTAAATCTAGTAGAAAACAAAAATGATGTAACAATTACATCTAAAGAAGATGAACACCAAATTACTTTTGAAGTAAAAGTAGCAGATGGTGACATGGGTAGAGTAATTGGAAAACAAGGTAGAGTTGCAAAATCAATTCGTACAATTATGAAATCCTTAGCTTCTAAAGAACATAAAAGAGTAGTTGTTGAGTTTTTAGATTAGAGGAAAATACATGAAACAAGAATATTTTGAAATTGGTCAAATTGTAAATCATTTTGGAATAAAAGGAATGGTTAAAGTAAATCCATTTACAGATGATATATCACAATTTGAAACTTTAAAAAAACTTCTTTTAGAAAAAGATGGAAAGCTAATAGAAATTGAAGTAGAAGAAACAAAGTACAGTAAAAATCAAGTTCTATTGAAGTTAAAAGGAATTGATACAATAGAAGAAGCAGAAAAGTATAGAGGTTCTTACTTAAAAATAGCAAGAAAAGATGCAAGAAAGCTTCCAGAAGGTACTTATTTCATAGCAGACTTAATTGGCTTACCTGTCTATACAGAAGAAGGCATATTACTTGGAAATGTAGATGATATTTATAACTCAGGGGCAAACGACATTTATGTAGTAAAAGATTCACTTGGCAAACAAATTTTATTGCCAGCAACAAAAGAGGTTATCAAACAAGTTGATATAGAAAACGAGAAAATAGTTGTTCATTTATTAAAAGGATTAGTTTAAAAATTTAGAAGGGAAAATATAATGAAGTTTGATATATTAACTCTTTTCCCAGAAATGTTTGAGCCAGTAAAACAAAGTATTATTGGTAGGGCTACTGAAAAAGAGTTATTGGAAATAAATTTAATAAATATAAGAGATTTTTCCAAAGACAAGCATAAAAAAGTAGATGACACACCTTATGGTGGAGGGGCAGGAATGGTAATGATGCCAGATGTTGTATATGATGCCTATAATTCTATTTTAGATAAGGAAAAAGCCAAAGTTATTTATTTATCTCCACAAGGAAAAGTATTAAACCAGAAAAAAGTTGTAGAATTTTCTAAACAAGAACACATCATTTTATTATGTGGACATTATGAAGGAATAGACCAAAGAGTATTAGATGAAATAGTAGATGAAGAAATATCAATAGGTGATTATGTGTTAACAGGTGGAGAGCTTCCAGCAATGGTGCTTATAGATTCTGTAAGTAGATATGTAGAAGGTGTTTTAAAAGAAGACTCAACAAAAGAAGAATCTTTTACAAATAACCTTTTGGAATACCCACAATACACAAGACCAGAGGTATTTCACGGAAAAAGTGTACCAGAAGTTTTACTATCTGGACATCATGAAAATATAAAAAAATGGAGAGAAGAAAAGTCCATTGAAATAACAGAAAAGAAAAGACCAGATTTATTAAAATAAAAAATTAAGAAAGGAGGATATTCAAGATATGGATATCATAAAATCAATTGAACACGAACAATTAAAAAACAAGATACCTAATTTAAAAATTGGTGATACTGTTAGAGTACATCAAAAAATTAAAGAAGGTAATAGAGAAAGAATTCAAGTTTTTGAAGGAATTATTATTAAAAAACAAAACGGAGGAGTTAACGAAACTTTTACAGTAAGAAAAATTTCTTATGGTGTAGGTGTTGAAAAAACATTCTTAGTACATTCACCATTAGTAGAAAAAGTAGAAGTTGTAAGAGTTGGTAAAGCAAGAAGAGCAAAACTATTCTATTTAAGAGATAGAGTTGGTAAAGCTGCTAAGACTAGAGAAAATGTATTAGCTAGAATTGAAAACGAAGAGCTTACAATTAAAGAAGATTTAGCAGAAGAACCAGCAGTAGAAGAAGCTCCAGCTCAAGAAGTTACTGAAACAGCTGAAGCAGTTGCTGAAGCACCAGTTGCAGAAGAAGTAGTAGCTGAAGAACCTGTTAAAGAAGAAAAAGTAGCAGAGAAAGCTCCTAAAGCAGAAGTTGCAACTGAAGAAGTTAAGGAAGAAGCAAAAGTAGAAGAACCAAAAACTGAATCTGCTCCAGAAGAAGCACCAGCAGTTGAAACAGAAAAAACAACTGTTCAAGAAACTGTTGATACTGTAAAAGAAGAAAAAGTTGAAGATGTTAAAGAAGAACCAGTAGACGATAAGAAAGCTGAATAAAACTAAGATAACTTACGAACCCTTATAAGTTTCGTAAGTTTTTTTATAAAAAGAAAAAACACGAGTAATTGCAATTTAGCAATTACTCGTGAAATTTTTAAGCTATTTTTTTACCAAAATTGTGAACAATCATTAATGTCACACCATTCTGCTAATTGCTGAACATTCTCTGACCTAAAATCATCATAAGTTTTATTTTCAATCTCATCATAATTAAAGGACTTATAAATTATTGCTTTGTAAATTTGATGAAGTTCTTCAATAGGATATTGTCTTTGACTATAAGTATCAAATGCCCATTCGTTATTAACATAAAGAACATGCATTGTGAAATTCCTTCCATCATCATCTTCATCATCTTTTTCGGTAGAAAATTTCTTCATTGCAATAAATTCTATATAACCCTTTTTTAGAGTTTTGAGAATGCTAAAACAAATTGAGTAACAGTAACCACAACATTTAGAACTTGAAACAAATTCATATAATTCTGGGTCTTTATTCTTTATTGTTTTAAAGTCTTTTCGTGATAAGGCTTTACCTTTTATGGTGCATACCCAAAAATATACTTTTTCAGCAATAAGAATTGTACATACAAATAAAGATTCATAAAAGAAATTCAAAATAAGTACAACTCCGAGCAATGTAACAAGCAAGAATGTAGCAATAGATAATAGTGTCCTTAAGGTGAATTCTACCTCCTCACATAAATCAATTATTAATATAGGAATCACTGGGAGCAAAAATATAACTACCCATATCATCAAACATAATAATATGACTATGTGTTTCCAATAGTTTAACCGCAGAAACATATCCTGTGTCTCTTGGTCAGCATCTTTATAAAATGTTTTTAGAATAAAATGCCTAATCATTTTTTATCAACCTTTCTGTATTAGAATTAAAAGTTTACATAAGTTATTATAACACATAATAATTGTATTTGCAATAATTTTGTTCTTAATGGACAGAAACAGAATTTGAAACTTTTAGGTTCCAAATTGGAACCTAAAAGTTATAGATTTATGAGAATAAAAAATATATAAATAATATATAGTAAAATTTTAACTTTAATGGTATAATAATAATGTAAAGAAAAAGAAAGGAAAATTTATGGATAATATAGATTTAATGAATTTTTGGATAACAAGTGCTAACGAAGATTATGATACAATGTTATATATGAAAGCTGGCAAAAAAAATACATGGTGTTTGTTTATGGGACAAATGGTAATTGAAAAATTGTTAAAAGCTTTATATGCAAAAAACAATATTACAGAACCATATGCTCCGAAAAGTCATGCTTTATTGTATTTAGCGCAAAAAATTAATTTAACAGTAACAGAAACACAAAAACTTTACTTAAATGAAATAACAAGATTTAATTTAAATTCAAGATATGATGATTACAAAAGAGAATTTTCAAGTAAATGTACTGATAAATATACAGAAGAACAAATTAATAAAATTGAGGAGGTAAAAAAATGGCTAGAGAATCTACTAAAAGAATAAAAACAATGAAAGAAATTAGCTCAGAAATAAGTGATATAGTAAATAAATATATTGAGATTGTAGTTAAAAATTATGATGTAGTTGCTATAATTTTATTTGGTTCATATGCAAAAGGAACTCAAAGAGAAGATAGTGATATAGACATTGCTGTAATTACAGATGATATAAAGACAGATAAGTTCGATGAAGAAGTTAACTTAATGCAATTAAGAAATGATATTGATTATAGAATAGAACCACATATTATTAGTGTTACTGACTATGAAAATGACGAAACGCCTTTTGTAATAGAGGTAAAAAATACAGGAATAAAAGTGGCATAGATTATACTAAATTAGTTAAAATAATAAATTATAATATAATTTGCTTTAAATTGCAGTAAAATATATCTAATAAAGCAGAATATTTAGAAAAGAGATTTTATAGGCAGACAATTAAGATTGCTGTGGGAGGAACGAAAGTTCCAGTTAATTGCTATGGGAGGCAGCTAGTTAGAAATAATTAGTTGCCAGTTTTTTATTTGATGAAAATATTAGTAATCAATTTATTCAAGAGGTAATACACATAGGAATAAAAGTAGCATGGATTATGAAATTTAAACGAGTAGAGAGCCCGAATTTCGAGCTCTATTACTTTTTTTACTAACGATTATTTCTACTAACTTCAGCATATTTCTTTAACTTTTCATAAGCTAGATAGTTTATAGTTCCAGCAGGAAAACGGCCATTAGCATCTCTTTTTCCAGCAGGAACACCAGTTAATAATTCGATTCCTTCTTCAATAGTAGAAATAGCATAAATATGGAAGTTTCCTTTTTTAACAGCATCAATAACTTCATCAGAAAGATTTAAGTTATGAACATTTTGCTTAGGAATAATAACACCATGACTGCCATCTAAACCACGCATTTTGCATATTTGGAAAAAGCCTTCAATTTTATCGTTAACACCACCGATTGGTTGAATTTCGCCTTTTTGATTTACAGATCCAGTAACTGCAAGTGATTGATTGATAGGTATATTAGATAGGCTAGATAAAATAGCATATAATTCTGTACTAGAAGCACTATCTCCATCAACACCATTATATAATTGTTCGAAACAAATACTAGCAGTAAGGGAAAGGGGAATGTCTTGTGCAAACATTTCACCTAAGTAACCACTTAGTATAAGAATACCTTTAGAGTGAGAAGAACCAGAGAGCTCAACTTCACGCTCAATATTTATAATTCCACTTTTACCAGTATAAGTATTTGCAGTAATTTTAACAGGTTTTCCAAATGAAAAATCACCAAGGCTCATAATAGTAAGACCATTAATCTGACCAGTTACAAAGCCAGAAGTATCAATAAGTAAAGTGTTATCTTTAATCATTTCAATATAACGAGCATCATATTTTTTAACTCTATTTAATCGTTCTTTTAAAGCTTTATCAACATATTCAGCAGTTACTATTTTAGAATGTCCCATTTTAGCCCATGTAGCAGCTTCGCCAATTATTTGAGCTATATCATTAAAACGAGTAGAAAGTTTTTCTTGGTTATTTGCAAGTTTAGATGCGTATTCTATCATTTTAGCTACAGCTTCTTTATCTAAATGAGGAAGCTCCTCTTGTGTGCAGTAAGCAGATATAAACCTAGCTAATTTTTGCATATTTTCGTCTGTTAAAGGTGCATCATCTTCAAATTCTACTTTTATTTTAAATAATTTTCTAAAATCATTATCCATTGCAAGTAAAGATTGATAAATGTTTTCTTCACCAATTATTATAACTTTTAAATCCAAAGGAATAGGTTCAGGCTTTAAAGAAATCATAACCATAGAAGAACGAGGGTCTGTTGTATTTTCAATTCCTAATTCCTTAGTTCTCAAAGCTTTTTTCAAAGCTTCATAGCATATACCATTTGTTAATAAATCTGTTGCTTGGAAGATAATATAACCACCATTTGCTTTATGAAGTAATCCAGGTTTTAACATTGTAAAATCAGTTTTTAAAGCACCATAATAATTTTCATATTCTAGTTTTCCGAAAATATTATGATAAGAATAGTTAGAGTCCATAATAACAGGAGCACCTTCTAATTCACTATTATCAACAAATAGATTAACACGATAATTAAGCCATGGCTGGAATAGTTCTGGCTTTGACTGAGCTTGAGGGTTATTTACTACATTTTTATCCTCTGAAATAAAGTGAGAAATGTTTTTTAAAATATCTTTTTTAATACTATCTAGGAAATGGTTTATTTTTTTATTTCTTTTATATTTAGATTTAATGTAATTTATATGAGTATTTACTGTAAGTAAAGCAACATTTGATTGCCATTCTTCAATTTTTTTATTAGCTTCTCGATCAATAGCTTTAATTTCGCCAATGGCATCCATAATGTGCTGTTGAACAATTACAGATTTTTCTTCATATTCTTTTTTTACATTTTCATCTAATTTGTTAAATTCTTCTTCTGGCAAAGTTTTGCCATCTAATACAGGCATCATATAAATACCAGTTTGAGATGCTTTAACTTGGAAACCATAAGTAGAAGATTTTTCATTTAATTTTTCTAATAAATTATTACGTTTATCTTCAAATTCTTGCTTGATATGAGCTCTTTCTTTTTCAAATTCTTCGTTATTAAAGGTAGATTTAATATCTATCTTAACATCATCTATAAAATGTTCCATCATTTCTTGAAAAACTTTACCACCGCCACTAGGGAAAGATACAGCAACTGGCTCATTAGGATTATCAAAATTATAAATATAGCACCAGTCAGAAGGAACTTTTTTCTTTTTAGAAATTGTGTTTAAAAAGTTTTTAGTATACATTGTTTTACCAACGCCACTAGGACCTTCAATATATAAGTTATAACCTCTAACATCTACATTTAAACCGAATTCTAAAGCTTTAATACCTCTATCTTGACCAATGCCTGTATCGATAGGGTCAAGCTCCTCGGTAGATTCAAAGTCAAAGTTATTTGGTGAGCATACCATCCTTAAATCTTTGTAACTAAGTTCATTTGTTTTCTTCATTTTATTTTTCCTCCTTGTATCTATAAATGAGTAAATCTTTAGATTTCTACATTTCTTTTCTTTAGATTTTTATACTATTTGATTATGTATAAGCTTTAATATATAAAGCAAAATAAATTATATCATATTTTAAATACTCAAATTAGTAATGTCATAAGAATTGCATTATCAGTATTGTTATAATATTTTTTTCTTAATCCTACCTGAGTAAAATTATGTTTTTTATAAAGCCCGAATAGCAGGCAAGTTATTTTCATTTACTTCTAATGTGATAGATTTTGCATTTTTTTGTTTAGAAAAGGAAATAATATAATTTAAAAGTAAAGAGCCAATTCCGCAATTTCTTTTATCTTTTCTAACAACGATGTTTAAAATAGAAACTTCATCTAAAACAAGTATTATTCCAGTAAATCCAACTATTTCATCTTGCTCTTTAGCTACAAAATAATATGAATTTACATTTTGTTTATTTTCTAATTCCTGTTTAAGAATAGAAGCGGACCAAAAATCATCAAAATCTTCTGACAAACAATTTTCTATTTGCTTTAAATCATCAAGCTCCATTTTAGAAATTTCTACATTAGTAATTTTAGTATTAAGAATTTTGGTTTTATTAATTTCTATATTAGAAGTTTCTGTATTAGAAATATCTATATTTGGCATATGTAATCCTTTCAAGTAATTTATTTATTACAATCTAATGCAAGTTCAGCTTGAGATTTCCTTAAATAAAGGGGAGAAAGTATAGTAGAATCTCCAAAATCTCCATTTTTATACTTATTATAGCCAACTTTTGCAATAGTTATACTAGAACAAACTGCCTTGTCATTTGAAGCTATTATGTTTTTACAACCATTGATGTTTAAATCTTTTAGTAAATTTTCATACAAATTTGCAGCATCTCCAACAAAATAAATAGGGTAGTTTATTAAATTGTTATTTTCATCTGTTGAAATATTAGATGTTTTGCAAGTATTAGAAGTAGAGGATACATCACAAAAACTGTTTTTTATAAATGTAACTAAGCTGTCAGCTGTTAAATTACCATTGCTATCTTTTAAATCTAAAAATGCATAATTACTTTTAATAGTTTGCAAAGTTCCATCTTTATATGAAATATTAAAAAATCCTGCATAAACATTATCATGCTTTGCGTCTATAAGAGAGCAAATATAACCTTCTTTTTGAATATTATGTGCTAAACATTCTAAAGAAGAAACACCGTACTGCAGGAATATGCTTGCTATCAATAAAAGCTTTGGCTGTTGCAATTCCAATACGAACACCAGTAAAAGAGCCTGGACCTAAGCCACAAGCTATTAAATTTATATCATCTAAAGTAAGATGAGCCTTTTTAAAAGCCTCATCAATCATAGGCATCAGTTTTTGTGAATGAGTTTTCTCATCACAATTATTTAATTCAATTAAAATATTTTCATCTTCTAATATTGATACTGAAGCGGTTGAAGATGAAGTATCAATTGACAAAATTTTCATGTTAAGGAATCCTTTCAGTTTTGGATTTTTTTTATTTAATGTTATAAAACGTATAATTTACTAATTAAAATTCCAAAGCACAATTTCCAAAAGTTTCAATAGTTAATTTTCTATAATTTTCATCATTATCGTCTTTACTAAATGTAACTTTAATATAGTTAGGTGGCAAAATTTCTTCAATCATTTCGCCCCATTCAATTAGGCAAATACCATTTTCAAAATATTCTTCTCCACCCATTGCATAAAACTCATCTATATCAGCTAAACGATAAACATCAAAGTGATAAATAGGAAAATCAGGTGTTATATATTCATTAACAATAGTGAAAGTAGGGCTAGAAATTTCTTCTTCTAAACCAAAATGTTTTAAAACGCCTTGAACAAATTTGGTTTTTCCACTACCAAGTTCACCAGATAAAACAATTATGTCTTTTGGCTTTAACTTTTCTGCTAATTTACTTGCAAAATCAATTGTGTCTTGTTCACTTTTAGAAATAAATTGATACATATTTTTCCTTCCATCTTATAAAATCCTAAGAATATTTTATATTAAGTTATATATTTTGTAAAGAAAAAATGTAAAGAAAAATAGAAAATTGACAATATTTAAAAATAAAAATTAATGCTACTAAAAAATAGAGAGAATAAAAGGATAAAACCCACTAATAAATCTAATTCTATTAGTGGGTTTATAATAATTAAATCAATAGTAACTATATAATATTAATTATAGTACATATTAAATAATATATAGTACATATTATTTAATATTTATTAATATTTAACTACTGATTAGCAAATTTTTGCTCTAACTGATTAATTTTTTGTTGTTCTGCAGTTTCAGTTTTATACCATCCTTTTTCAGCCATTAAGTTGTAAATTTTGTTTTGAATATCAAGAGAAGTATTTAAAGCATCTTTAAAGGCAGTATGAACTTCTGCAGTAGTAGATTCGATTGAACCATGAAGATATAAATCACAAACTCCTTTTATCATAAGAAGCTCTTTTTCCATAATATCTTTATCTTCCATACAAAATCCGTCCTTTCTTAATTTAATAAAATTATAAATGTCTTATCTTAATAAATGATACATGTTAAAATTAGCGTAATTATGTTGTTATAATAAGTTTAAAAAACTGTTTAATAATTCATTATGTTTTTGTTCTAATTGTGCTACATAACTTGCTAAAGTTACATCTTTTAATTGTGTAGAAGCTGTTTGGCAAGATGTTTTCATAAAAGTTTCATGTCCTAAAGCATCTTCAACATATAAAAGTTCTTTACTAGTCATAAATATCACCACCTAAGAAAAGTATTTCCATAATAGATAAATTTATACATAAATAAAATAACAAAAAACTTGCAACGAAGGGTATTTAATGATAAAATTAAACAGGATACTTAAATTAAAGGAAGTAAAATGAAAAATTTTGTTTTAAATTGTATATTATATATATCAAAGAATATATTAAAATTTATATATTTCTTTATAAAGATTTTTCCTACAAAGAAAAATAAAATCACAATGCTGAGCAGGCAGGCTAATACTATAAGTCTTGATTTTCGACTTATAAAAGAAAAATTGGAAGAAAAAGATGAAAACATATCAATTGTTGTACTGTGTAAAAAAATACCAAAAGGACTTTTAAAAAAGTTTGGTTATTGTTTTTATATGCTAAAAACGTTATATCATATAGCTACATCCTCAATATGTATAATAGATGGATACAATATACAAATTAGTGCACTTAAACATAAGAAAGAACTAAAGATAATTCAAATATGGCATTCTATGGGTGCAATTAAGAAATTTGGATACCAAATTTTAAATAAGAATGAAGGAAGTAATTATAATACTGCAAAAATAATGCAAATGCATAAAAATTATACTAATGTAATTTGCACAAGTAATGCAACTAAGGAGTTTTATTCAGAAGCATTTGAAATAGAAAAAGATAAAATATTGACATTGGGTATGCCTAGAATTGATTATTTATTAGGAAAAGATATAGAAAAAAAGCAAGAAGAATTGTATAACCAATATCCAGATTTAAAAGAAAAGTGTAAAATATTATATGTTCCAACATTTAGAAAAGGCACAAAAATTCCATATGAAGAAATAATAAAAGAGTTTAGTAATAATGATAAATATAAATTGATTATTAGACCACATCCATTAGACAAGGAAGCAGTAGACAGCAAATACTTAATAGATTCTAAATATGAAACACAAGATTTAATAAAAATAGCAGATTATGTTATAACAGATTATTCTGCAGTTGCATTTGAAGCGGCAGTATTAGAAAAGAAGTTATTCTTTTATCTATATGATATAAAAGAATATAATGAAAATAGAGGACTTAATATAAATTTAAAAGAAGAAATGCTACAAAGTACTTTTTCAGAAATTAAAGATATCAAATATGCTATTGAAAATAATGATTACGAATATGAAGATATGAAAAATTTTAAAGAAAAATATGTAGAAACAGCAGATACAAATAATACAGAAAGAATTACTAATTATGTGTTAGGCTTAATTAAAAACAAATAAAAACATATATAATAAAATATATAAATTAATCGCAGTATTCAAAATAACTTTTTCAAAAATAAGCGGAGAATGGAGAATAAATGAAGAAAGAAATAAAAACAAAAATAGTTGAGATATCAAAGGAGAATGTGTTTTTTAGAAAAATATTAAGATATTTATTACATATATATAGACACATAAGATTCAAATTAAGAGGAATAGGTAAAAAAGTAGATAATCATCTAATTATATTTCATACTTTTAATGGAAAAGCATATTCAGATACTCCTAAGGCTATATATAAATATATGCAGGAGCATAATGAATATGATGATTATAAATATATTTGGGCATTTAAAAATCCTGAAAAGTATAAGTATTTAGAGAATAATAAAAATACTAAGGTAGTTAAAAGCAATTCAAAGGAATTTGAAGAGTGTTTACAAAAAGCAAAATATTGGATTTTTAATTATAGAGCAGGAGATCACCAATATCCAAAGAAAAATCAAGTTTTTGTACAATGCTGGCATGGAACACCTTTAAAAAAATTAGGTTATGATTTAAAAGGAACGCATAATGCAATGAATTCTGAAGAAGAAATTCATAAGAAATATAAAGTTGATGCAAAGAAATTTAAATATATAATATCTCCATCAAAGTTTGCAAGTGAAAAATTTATATCTGCATGGAATTTAGAAAAAACTAATATGACAGATAAAGTATTAGAAAAAGGATATCCACGAAACGATTTCCTATATAATTTTAAAGAAGAAGATGTTAAAAGAATTAAGCAAGAATTGAATATACCAGATGATAAAAAAGTAATTTTATATGCACCTACTTGGAGAGATGATCAGCATCAAGCTGGAGTAGGATATACATATAAAACAGAAGTAGATTTTGATATGTTACAAAAGAATTTAGAGAAAGATTATGTTTTGTTATTTAGAGCACATTATTTAGTAGCTAATTCTTTTGAGTTTGACAAGTATAAAGGCTTCATATATAATGTTTCAGAAGTAGATGATATAAATGAGTTATATATAATTAGCGATATACTAGTTACAGATTATTCAAGTGTATTTTTCGATTATGCTAATTTAAAAAGACCAATGTTATTTTATATGTATGACTTTGACAAATATAAAGATGATTTAAGAGGATTTTACATAGACTTAGAGGAGTTACCTGGAAAAATAACAAAAACAGAAGCGGAATTAATTGAAGCTATAAAGGAAACAAATAATTTTGAGTATAATGATAAATACAAAAAGTTTAATGAAAAATATAACTACTTAGATGATGGACAAGCTACTAAAAGGGTAGTAGAGGAAATAATTAAATTATAAACGATTACAGTATAGAAATAAGAAGATTTAAAATAAAAATATTAAAAAGAGGAGGAAAAGTATGATACATTTTAAATATATCATACAAAAAATAATATGAAGAGAGTTTTAACATATGGAACTTATGATTTATTACACTATGGACATATTAGATTATTACAAAGAGCAAAAGCATTAGGAGATTATTTAATTGTTGCACTTTCAACAGATGAGTTTAATGAAATAAAAGGAAAAAAAGCTTATCATAATTATGAAACACGTAAAAAAATGTTAGAAGCAATTAGATATGTAGATTTAGTTATTCCAGAAGAAAAATGGGAACAAAAAATAGCTGATGTTCAAAAATATGATGTAGATATAGTTGTAATGGGAAGCGATTGGGCTGGAAGCGATAAATTTGATTATTTAAAGGATTACTGCGAAGTAGTTTATTTGGACAGAACAGAGGGAATATCAACTACTAAAATAAAAAGAGAACTTGGATTACAAGAACCTAGAAATGGGTTAGACCAATTACCTACAACAAAACAAGAAAGACAAAACAATAATTAAAAAATAAAGACAAAAAAATAATTAAAAAACAAGAAAAACAAAGTAATAATTAAGAAATAAGAAAGAAAAATTATTAATCAGCAATTTTACATGAAACAAAATAGGGGGACGTAAAGGTGATAAAAGCTTTTAAAGAAATAATAAAAGACCATATATCATATATTCATCAAATTTTTAAGTTAGCAAAAGCGGATTTAGTAAAAACATATAGAGGAGCTGCGCTTGGATGGGCATGGGCAGTTATTAAGCCTGCAGTTACAATTTTTGTTTATTGGTTTGCATTTACTGTAGGTTTAAGAGCAGGAAAGGATGTAAACGACTATCCCTTCTTTTTATGGCTTATTGCAGGAGTAATGCCATGGTTTTATATGAGTGATATGCTAACTTCAGGAACTGATACTATTAGAAAATATAGTTATTTAGTAACAAAAATGAAGTTTCCTATTTCTACAATTCCAACTTTCGTTAGTATATCAAAACTTATAATTCATTTAATTTTAATGGTAATTGTTATACTTATTTTTGTTTTTATGGGATATATACCAACAATATATATAATTCAAATGCCATTTTATATGTTACTCATGTTTGTTTTCTTTACAATTTGGAGTTTATTTGCTTCATTATTATCTACTATGAGCAAAGACTTTTCAAATTTAGTAAAGTCAATGGTCACAGCTGTATTTTGGCTATCTGGAATCTTGTGGAATCCAGATACAATAAATATTGTATGGCTTAAAAAGTTGCTAGCATTAAATCCAGTTACATATTTAACAACAGGATTTAGAAATTGCCTAATTAATAATGTTTGGTTTTGGGAACAACCTAAAAGGCTACTATACTTTATAGTCATTACAATTATTATGCTTGTACTTGCAGTTTGGACATATAAAAAATTAAGAAAAGAAGTTCCTGATGTATTAAATTAAAGGAGAATAGAAGTGGAAGGTCAAAATAGTATTGTCATAAAATTTGATCATGTGACTAAAATTTATAAATTATTTAAAAATGATAAAAAAAGGTTGTTGTATACTTTTTGTAAGAGAATCAAATATAAAGAGAAAAGGGCAGTTAATGATGTCTCTTTTGAAATAAAAAAAGGAGAGACTGTGGCACTATTTGGAAGAAATGGTGCAGGAAAATCAACAATTCTAAAAATGATTACAGGGGTATGCTTTCCAACAAATGGACAAATAGATGTAAATGGACGTGTAAGTGCTTTATTAGAGCTTACTTCTGGATTTGATCCAGAATTTACAGGAAAAGAAAATATATATTTAAAAGGTCAATTATTAGGATTAAATGATAGTGAAATAAGAGAAGTAGAAAATGATATTATTGATTTTGCAGAGTTAGGGGAATATATAGATCAACCTGTTAGAACATATTCTAGTGGAATGAAAGCAAGACTTGGATTTTCAATAAATGTAAATATAAAACCTGAAATTTTAATAGTAGATGAAGCTTTAAGCGTTGGAGATGAAGAATTTAAACGTAAATGTATAAAAAAAGTAAATGATATTGTAAGTAATGAAAATGTTACTCTACTTTTTGTTACTCATGCCACAGGGGTTGCAAAAGAATTTTGTAAAAGAGGAATGGTAATGGAAAAGGGAGTAGTTACATTTGATGGTGATATTCAAGAAGCTGTTAATGTATATGAAAATTCTTTAGAAAAATAGATGGATTTCTATTAAAAAACATTTTGTTTCAAAAATAAAAAAGGATATTTACTATCCTTTTTTATTTTTGAAAATAATTAATTTACTGAAAATATAATTTAGAACAATTACAAGTATCTGCATAAATATTTTAACAATTACATCATTAAAATGGAATACACTTACAAGTAAAGCAAATAGTCCAATATCTAATATTCCAGAAAATGCTCTACATCCATAAAATTTGAAAGCTTCTAAAATAAAATCTTTTGCATTTTCAGATTTATGCTTGAAAACAAAAATTTTATTAGTAAAGAAAGCAAATAAAACTGAAAAGAACCATGCAAGAGCATTAGATATAGTTTTTGATAAGTCACTATCACCTAATATACGAATTGCTATGAAATAAACTACAAAATTTACTACAGTAGTTAGAACTCCAAATATTAAGTACATTATAACTTCTTCATATTTTTTATATAAATCTACAATTTTTTTTAACATTTTATTTTTACCTTTCGTTTTTATAATAATTTTTTCTTATTGGCAAAAGAGTAATAAAAAATTTTTAGAAAAGTTCAAACTATTTTTCTAATTTATGAAATACTTTTTTACCTTTCTTTAAAATAGCATAGCCCTCACTAAAATCTTTATCTGATAAAACATAGTTTGTGTCAGCAATTTTTTCATCATTTAAAGTAATACCGCCTTGCATAATTAAAGTTCTAGCTTGACCTTTTGAAGGAGCAAAGCCAACTAAAATCATTGCATCTAAAATAGGCATATTTACATTATCTACTTTAGTAGTAGGCATATTATCTAAATTTCCACTTCCACCAAATAAAGCATTAGAAGCTTCTTCAGCTTTGATTGCTTCTTCTTCGCCATGAATTAGTTTTGTTATTTCAAAAGCAGCTCTTTTCTTAGCTTCATTTATTCTTTCATCTTTGTAAGAGCAAAGTTCATTAATTTCTTCCATAGGTAAAAATGTAATTAAAGATAGAACTGTTTTTACATCTTCATCTGCGATATTTCTCCAATATTGATAAAATTCATAAGGTGAAGTTTTTTCAGGGTCTAACCATAAAGCACCTTTTTCAGTTTTACCCATTTTTTTACCTTCTCTAGTAGTTAGAAGTTTAAATGTTAAACCAAAAGAATCAGAGTGGCCAATTCTACGAATTAAATCAACGCCACCTAAAATATTAGACCATTGGTCATTTCCACCTAACTCTAACTTACAACCATATTCTTCATATAACTTTAAAAAGTCATATGATTGCATTAACATATAACCAAGTTCAAAAAATGTTAAACCACGTTCCATTCTTTGTTTATAACATTCAGCAGTTAACATCTTATTAACTGAGAATAGGGAACCAATGTCACGCATAAATTCAATGAAATTTAAGTTTAAAAGCCAATCTGCATTATTAACAATGATTGCAGCATTTTCACCTTCAAAGCTTAAAAACTTAGACATTTGCTTTTTAAAACATTCTACATTGTGGTCAATTTCTTCACGAGACATCATTCTTCTCATATCTGTTTTACCAGAAGGGTCGCCAATAGTAGCAGTACCACCACCAATTAGTAAAATAGGCTTATGACCTGCTTTTTGCATATGTGATGCAACCATTAAAGAAATAAAGTGACCAATATGTAAGCTATCAGCAGTAGGGTCAAAACCAATATAAAATGGAACTTTTTCTTTTCCTAATAAATCTCTTACTTCTTCATGAGTTACTTGTTCTATGTAACCTCTTTTAATTAAAGTATCATATACATTTGCCATTTAAAATACACATCCTTTTTATTTAAATTATTTAATAATATTAATTTAAAATATAGTTTAAATTCTATTTTTAAAGATTTAGTTTATTTAATCTTAGAATAAGTTTTGATTATTGTAAATTTGTTTTAAATAAAATTAGCTATTAACTTTTTTAAAACCTTCGTTACGTTCTTTTACTATATAAACAGGTCTATGTTTAACCTCTAAATATGCTTTTGCTAAATATTCTCCCATAATACCAAAGCATACAAGTTGTACACCTGAAACGAAGACTATAAGAGATGTAATATAAAGCCATACTATTCCTGAACCTGTAAATGTTAGTACAAGACCAACTACTAAAAGAACAAATGCAACTATGCAAAATAAAATTCCTATAATAGCAGAAATAATTAGTGGCATTGTAGAAAAAGCAGTAAATCCGTCTAAGGCATACCAGAATAGTTTCCAAAATGACCATTTAGTTTGACCTGCAACTCTTTCAATATTTTCATATTCAAGCCATTTAATATTGAAACCAACAAATCCAAAAATTCCTTTTGAAAAACGATTATATTCGCTCATCTCTAAAATTGCATCAACCATTTGTCTAGTCATTAATCTAAAATCTCTAGCACCATCTACTAAATTTGTATCTGAAATTTTATTCATAATTTTATAAAATAATTTAGCGAACCAAGAACGAATTTTAGGTTCACCTTTTCTAGTAACACGTCTTGTTCCAACGCAATCATATTCGCCAGCTTCTAGTGTATCAAACATCTCAGGTAAAAGTGAAGGTGGGTCTTGAAGGTCTGCATCCATTATAGCAACATAATCGCCAGTCGCTTCTTTTAAACCAGCAAGCATTGCAGCTTCTTTGCCAAAGTTTCTAGAAAAAGAAATATAATTTGTTCTTTCATCTTTTTTACTATATTCTCTTAAAACTTTAAGTGTTTCATCTTTAGATCCATCATTTACAAATATAAGCTCAAATTCAGCTTTTTCTTTCATACTATCAGCTACTTTTGATATTTCTTCATGAAAAAATGGAATTGCTTCTTGTTCATTATAACATGGTACAATAATTGATATTTTTTTCATTTTTCTTGTATAATCTGCTATAAAAACAGATTATATGCTCCTTTCATACTAAATTTATTATAAAATTTATTAAAACACCTTAAAAAAGTATTATTATAAGTAATATTATTTTACAAGCTAATGGGGGAAGTGTCAAGAGGTGCAAAAGAAAATTTGGATACATAAATAATTTAACCTTGATGTATTGTAATTTTTTTGAAAAAATCAATTTACTTATTATTTTATAAATGATATAATGCAAAAAATAGAAAACTTTGACTTTAAAATATAAAAATAAATAGAATATGTAATTTTTTTGACAAATATAAAAATTAGGAGGAAAGTTGAAATATGGAATGGATGAATAGTTCAATGCGAGAAATAGAGCCTAAAACAATAAAGAACAAAGAGCAAAAGCTAAAGGTTGCTCAAAAAATAGTAGAAAAAGTAAAAGATGGAGATATTATAGGCTTTGGTTCTGGCACTACTTCATATCTAGCGATAAAAGAAATTGCAAAAAAAGTTGAAGAAGAGGATTTACATATTATAGCAATTCCAACTTCTTATGAAGTAAAAGCTCTATGCCAAGATTTAAAAATTCCAACAGCTAGTATTTTAGAATATAAACCAGACTGGTGTTTTGATGGAGCAGATGAGGTAGATAAAAACAATAACTGGATAATAAAAGGTGGAGGCGCTGCCATGTTTAAAGAAAAATTAAACATGGTAAATGCAGGACTTACATACATTTTAGTAGATGATACAAAATTAGTAGACAAGCTAGGGGAAAACTTTCCTATTCCAATTGAAGTTTATCCGGAAGCAGTAAGTAGTGTAAAAGAAGCATTACTAGATTTAGGTATGGTAGAATGTAATGTTAGAAAAGCAGAGAAAAAGGCAGGACCAGTATTTACAGAAAATAATAATGTTATATTAGATGTAAAATTTACAGAAATTTATGAAACATTAGAAGAAGATATTAAATCAATTACAGGCGTTATAGAAAGTGGACTATTTATGGATTATTCAGTAGAAGTATTGCATGAGTAGATGAATCACAAATATTAATATAAAATGTATTTTAAATAGCTATATTATGGTTACATTGCAGAAGATATATACTAAGAAAAAGATAGTTATATAAAAAATATACTAAAAGCAGGAGGAATAAAGTAGATGTGGGGAGATATTGCAATAGCATTTTTGCTTGCTTTTATTACAGCTTTTATGCTTACACCATATACAATGAAGTTAGCAAGAAAAATAGGAGCAATAGATGTGCCAAGCGATAGAAGAATAAATGTAAAACCAATGCCAAGGCTTCGGAGGTTTAGCAGTTATTTGTGGATTTTTAGTTTCAACAATTTATTTATTGATAGTTATGAGTTTAGAAAATTCTATAAATTTATTTGGTGAAGAGAATTATATAATGAAGCTACTTGGTTTTCTTCTTGGAATTATAATATTAGGAATAGTATGTTTTATTGATGACTTTAAAAATATTCCAGCAGGAGTAAAATTAGTTACTCAGATAATAGCAGCAATTGTAGTAGTCGCTTCTGGACTTCGAATTGAAAATGTAAGCTTGCCATTTATGGAAAATCAAATTGGTTTACAAGATTGGTTTTCATATATTTTAACAGTTGGTTGGATTGTTGGAGTTACCAATGCAATTAATCTAATTGATGGATTAGATGGTTTATCTTCAGGAATCACATTGATTTCATGTATTTCACTTTTAATTGTGTTCATATTAAATCCATCATCACCACTAATTGCAGTTCTTTTAATTACAGCTTTAGCTGGAGCAATTGTAGGATTTTTACCATTTAACTTTAATCCTGCAAAAACTTATATAGGAGATGTTGGTTCAAATTTCTTAGGATTTTCATTATCAATTATATCTATTTTAGGAGTTGCAAAAACATATACAGCAATTGTTTTAATTGCACCAATAATTATATTAGGTTTCCCAATTTTTGATACTCTATTTGCAATTGTTAGAAGAATTATAAAAGGAAAATCACTTAAAGCTGTGTTCAAAGCTGATAAAGGACATTTGCATCATAGATTAATGAAAAGAGGCTATACACAAAAACAATCAGTATTAATTTTATATGGTCTTACTGCAACACTTGGAATGTTTGCAATAATTCTTTTAGAAAGTGGAATTTGGAAAGCCTTATCTTTTGCATTATTAGTTATTGCAATAATAGCAATAGGTTATAAAAATTTATTAAATACGAAAGAAGATGTAGAAGAAATAGATACAAAAAATGTGAGAAAAAACGAATAGAACAATAGAAAATAGTAAAGTGTAAAATTAAGTATATAAATAGTAAAAAAGTATAACTTAAGGAGAAACAAACTATGGAAATGGATGAAGAAAGACTTATCAGTCCAAAGCTAGAAGATATTCAAGAGGAAAAAATGGAAATTTCATTAAGACCTAAAACCCTTGATGAATATATAGGACAAGATAAGGTAAAAGAAAATATGAAAGTATATATAGAGGCTGCCAAAAAAAGAGGTGAGCCTCTTGACCATATTTTATTATATGGCCCTCCAGGACTTGGAAAAACTACACTTGCAAATATTATTTCAAATGAAATGAATTCAAATATTAAAATCACATCAGGACCAGCCATTGAAAAACCAGGAGATTTAGCAGCTCTTTTAACAAATTTATCAGAGTTTGATGTTCTTTTTATTGATGAAATCCATAGATTAAATAAAAGCGTAGAAGAAATATTATATCCAGCGCTAGAAGACTATGTTTTAGACATTATGATAGGAAAAGGTCCAAGTGCAAGGTCAATTAGGCTAGATTTACCTAAGTTTACTTTAATTGGTGCAACTACAAGAGCAGGAGCATTAGCAACACCATTAAGAGACCGTTTTGGAATAATTCATCATTTAGAATTATATGAGCCAAAAGATTTATCAACAATTGTTAAAAGGTCTGCAAAAATCCTAGAAATAGATATAGATGAAGAATCAAGTATGGAAATTGCAAGACGTTCTAGAGGAACACCTAGAATAGCAAATAGACTATTAAAAAGAGTTAGAGATTATGCAGCAGTCTTAGGCGATGGAAATATAAATTTAAAAATTACAAAAACAGCCCTTAGAAAGCTTGAAATAGATGAAATGGGACTAGATGATGTAGATAGAAAAATATTAGAAACCATGATTATTAAATATCAAGGTAGACCAGTTGGAATTGACACTATTGCAACAACAATAGGTGAAGAAGTAGAAACAGTAGAAGATGTATATGAACCATATTTAATTCAAATTGGTTTTATTGCAAGAACTGTTAGAGGAAGAATTGCAATGCCAGCAGCATATAGCCATATAGGTGTGCCTTACGAAGCAAATTAGAACTTAAACAAAAAGTCTCAAATGTAAAGTTTTAATAAAATTAGGAAGTTGCAAAGTAAAAAAGAAAGGAAATGCAAAATGAAACTTTTAATGCATACATGTTGTGCACCTTGTAGTGTGTACTGCATAGATAGTTTAAGAAATGAAGGAATAGAACCAACAGTTTATTGGTACAATCCAAATATACATCCTTACACAGAATATAAAGCAAGAAGAGATTGTTTAAAAGATTACACAGCTTCTATAAATGTAAATGCTATTTTTGAAGAAGATTATGGACTAAAAAACTTTTGCAAAAATGTAATAGGAAATTTAGAAACTAGATGCACAGATTATTGCTATTTAGTTCGCTTAGAGCAGACAGCTAAATATGCAAAAGAACATGGATATGATACGATTACTACTACTTTATTAGTAAGTCCATACCAAAAGCATGATGAATTAAAGAAAATAGCAGAAGAAATTGCTAAAAAATATGGATTAAATTTTTTATATAGAGATTTTAGAGTAGGTTTTAGAGAGGGACAAGCAAAAGCAAGAGAAATAGGACTTTATATGCAAAAATACTGCCGGTTGTATTTTCTCAGAGGAGATGAGATATTATAACCGCAATCCTATACAAACCAGTAATAACAATGGTTACGAGATACCAAAAGAACCTAGAATGCAGGTTAAAAAAATAGAAAATAAAGAAGATTATATAGACTTACTTTTAGAGGCAGATCCTTCAAAAGACATGATACATAAGTATTTGAACGATTCTGATGTATATGCATTAAAAAAAGAAGATGAGCTAATTTCTATTGCAGTTATTTTGCACATTGATAGAAAAACATTAGAGTTAAAGAACATAGTTACAAAAGAAAATTACAGAAATAAAGGTTATGCAAAAACACTTTTAAAATCATTATGTGGTAATTATAAACAGAAATATGACAGAATGTTGGTAGGAACAACAGAGAATAATATTCCTTTCTATGTTAAGCAGGGATTTGATAAATATGAGAAAACAATTAAAAATTTCTTTATAGATAATTATAAAGAAGAAATAAAAGATGGAGAATTAACTTGTACTGATTTAATATATTATTCAAAAGATTTAAAGAAAAAATAAAATATTATAGTTATTGAAATAATATCTAACATATATAAGAAATCTAATAGAAATATTAGATTTTTTATTTTGCCTTCAAAAAGGAAGGAGTAAAAAGAAAATGAAAAAAAATGAAAACAACAAACCAAAAAATAATGAAAAAATTAAAAAAGAAACAGAAAAGATTAAAGAGATTATAAGAAAGGAGACAGGTATTTATATAAAGAAGATGAACTCAAGAAACTTAAAGAAAGAATTTGAACAATTTTATTATATTATGGCATCAAATTATTATGAGTGTTTAACAGCAATAGGGTATTTAGATGAAATAGAAACTGATTGCTTTGCTTGTATAAAAGATGATTACTTATCAGATTTTGTAAGGTCAATGAGTGCTATGATGAATAAAATATTTTGTGATGAAGAAAAAGACTTTTCAGATATAATGAATGGAATTATGAGAATGTTAATTTCTGAAGATAAAATTGTTAATATTATAAAAGACGATATACCTAATTGGGTAATATTAAGAAAAAAGATAAGACCAGGATTAGTAAATATTGTACCTTTATATGATAATTTAAATGAATACTATTTGAATTATTCATATAGTTATAATGTTCAAGAAGATATAAAACCTTTTATTGTAGGACTTAACAATTTATTTGGTAAATTAGCAGATGATGAGGAGTTTATATATGTTTCTACTCATTTACAAGATGATAAAGAAATAACAGAGGAATAAATATTCAAGACAAGAGTTAGCTTTTAGGAGTTAGCTCTTTTTTTGAGGAAAGGAGCAAGAATGGGAAAGTGTCAGATAATTGCAATAGCAAATCAAAAAGGTGGAGTTGGAAAAACAACAACTACATTTAGTTTAGGAGTTGCACTTAGTAAACAAGGAAAAAGAGTATTACTAATTGATGCAGATCCACAACGGAGATTTAACTACTTGTATGGGTTACTATAATCAAGATGAATTGCAGAATACTATTGGAACATTAATGTCTGATACTATATGTGATAATGAAATAAATGCAGAAAATGCTATTCTTCATCATAAAGAAGGAGTAGATTTAATTCCTGCAAATTTAGATTTATCAGCAATAGAGTTTTCATTAGTTAATGCAATGAGCAGAGAGTTCACGCTTAAAAATTCTATAAGAGGTATTAAAGATAACTATGATTATGTATTGATAGATTGTATGCCATCTCTTGGAATGATAACAATAAATGCTCTGGCTTGTAGTGATAAGATAATAATTCCAGTACAGGGAGAATATCTGGCTGCAAAAGGAATGGGACATTTATTAAAGACAGTTACGAGAGTGCAGAAACAAATAAATCCTAATTTAAAAATAGGAGGAGTATTACTTACATTAGTAGATAAAAGAACAAATTTATCAAAAGATGTAAGAGATACTTTAATCGACAATTATGGACAATATGTGAAAATATATGGTGCTGAAATACCCAAAGCAATAAATACAGCAAAATCAACATCAACAGGAAAGAGTATATTTGAGTTTGATAAAAATAGTCCTGTTGCAAACGCATACAATAATTTAGCAAAGGAGGTATTAGAAAATGAAAGAACAAGACAAAAAGATGGTACTTCCAAAGTTAGATGATTTATTCACAAGTCAAGAACAAAGAGATAATCCAGTTGTTGATGAGGTAAAGGAAATAGAACTATATAAAATAGGAGAATTTCCAGACCACCCTTTTAGAGTTATAGATGATGATAAAATGGAAGAAATGGTTAAAAGTGTAAAAGAACATGGAGTTTTATTACCTGTTATAGTAAGAAAACGAGGAGAAGGAAATTATCAAATGATTTCTGGACATAGAAGAAAAAGAGCGTGTGAACTTGCAGGAATAGATAAAATAAAATGTATTGTTAAAGACTTAACTGATGATGAGGCAACAATTCTTATGGTAGATAGTAATATTCAAAGAGAAGAAATATTGCCTAGTGAAAAAGCATTTGCATATAAAATGAAACTTGAAGCTATGAAACATCAGGGGAAAAGAGTTGATTTAGAAGAAAACGAAACTTCCGACCCAATGGGTTGGAAGTCAGAAAGTGCTAATAAATTAGGAAAAGAAGTAGGAGAAAGTATGACTAATATAAGAAGATATATTCGACTTACTTATTTAATACCAGAGTTATTAGAACAAGTTGATAACAAAAGAATAGCTTTTAGACCAGCAGTAGAATTATCATATTTAAGTGAAGAAAATCAATATGTTGTAGAAAATATATTTGAATTTGATGAGGTAACACCTTCTTTAAGTCAAGCAATAAGATTAAAGAAATTAGAACAAGAAGGAAACCTAACAGAAGAAAAAATAGAAGAAATATTGCAACAGGAAAAGCCAAATCAAAAAGAATATATAAAGATACACAATGAAAAAATAGAAAAATATATTCCAAGTAGAGTTAAAGAATCTGGAAATGTTGAAGATTTTATTATTCAATGTGTGCAAGATTATATTAGGCGAGAACGAATAAAACAAGAAAGAAATTCCAGATAGTGTGTGAACAAAATTAGATATATTTAGTTATACTTGTTTGTGTGAACACTTTACAAAGTTTTCCCTTACAATCCCTTTTAAATACATACTATATTACAAACTAAAAGAGAATTATTATAATATTATTTAATATATTTTATATAATAATTTATACATTTGTTTTTATCTCTAAAAAGCATATAATTAAGCTATAAGGAGATGGTAGTAATGAAAAGTAAAAAGATATTAGTTTTAATAATTATAGCCTTAATAGTGG
>CANRNR010000010.1 GCA_947632035.1 uncultured Clostridia bacterium
AGTTCAGAAGCCACATACTTAGTATTTCAATAACAGATATTTGTAAGAAAGTGTGACATATGTTTGACAAACCTACAAGAAAAAAATAAAAAAAGTCATCAAATAGTTGACATATTTAAAAAAAAATGGTAAAATAATTAAGCGTATGTGGAAAGCATACGCTTAAAAAAATGAAAAAATTAAAGCAAATAAAGCTGGAGGTGTTATTAAATGGCTGCAAAAGGTGCGAGAGAACCAATTACATTAGAATGTACAGAATGTAAAAGAAGAAATTATTTAACAGAAAAAAACAAAAAAAATAATACAGATAGGTTAGAAGTCGTAAAATATTGTAAATTCTGCAAAAAACGTACGACACACAAAGAAACAAAATAACCTTTTAGGAGGAAAAGTAAATGCCTAAAGATATAACAAAAAATGAAAAAAAAGAAAAGAAAGAGAAAAAGCATTTTTTTAAAGATTTTAAAGCAGAACTAAAAAAAGTAATTTGGCCAACACCAAAGCAACTTGTAAATAATACAGTAGCAGTTATTACTATTGTTGTAATCGTAGCTGCTATAGTATTAGTATTGGATTTAGCTTTTGAATCGCTTAATAATTATGGAATTAACAAATTAAGAGATGTTGTAGGCACAAGAAATGAGCAAGTAGAAAACACAGAAGCTAATAATGAAAATTCAGAAAATGCTACAGACAATACTTCAAGTAATAATGAAGTAACAAATGAAGCTACTGGAAATAACCAAGCAGAAAATGCTCAATCTGGAAATACTGAAAAAGCAAATAAGCAATAAATAATCAAAAATAAGTAAGGAGGCTAAAAAATGTCTCAAGAAAAAGAAGAGTTAGTACCAAGATGGTATGTTGTACATACATATTCTGGGTATGAAAACAAAGTTAAAACAGACTTAGAAAAAACTATTAAGAATAGAGAGCTTGAAGACTTCTTTTTTGAAATTATAGTTCCTATGGAGGAGCAAATTGAAATAAAAGAAGGACAAAGAAAAACTAACTTAAAAAAAGTTTTTCCAGGTTATGTTTTAATTAAAATGATTGTAACAGAAAAAACTTGGTATATAGTTAGAAATACAAGAGGTGTTACAGGCTTTGTTGGTTCAGGAACCGACCCAATCCCTCTTACTGATGAAGAAATTAGAAAAATGGGCTTTGAACAAGTTGAAGTAAATGTAGACTATAGCCTAGATGATTCAGTTCGTATTATTGATGGTCCACTTTCTGACTTCACAGGTATTGTAAAAGAAATAAATAAAGAAAAACACAAAGTAAAGGTGCTTGTATCTATGTTTGGTAGAGAAACACCAGTTGAACTTGAATTTTCACAAGTTCAAAAAATCTAAGCTATACTTAATAATATTTATAAAGTTTATATGAACATTTAAGTATAGAAAAATTTTAGTTAATAATCTATTTTTAGATTAATATACATAATTCACTACAAAGAAGGAGGTGCCAAGGACAATGGCAGAAAAAGAAATAGGAACAGTAATAAAATTACAAATTCCAGCAGGAAAGGCTTCACCAGCTCCACCAGTTGGACCAGCATTAGGTGCTAGTGGCGTTAACATTATGGACTTTGTAAAACAATTCAATGATAGAACAGCTCCAATGGGAAACACAATAGTTCCAGTTGTAATAACTGTTTATAAAGATAAATCATTTGAGTTTATTACAAAAGAACCACCAATGGCAGTTTTAATTAGAGAAGCTGCAAAAATTGAAAAAGGTTCTGGAAAACCTAACAAAGAAAAAGTTGCAAAATTAACAAAGGCACAAGTAGAAGAAATTGCAAAAAAGAAAATGCCAGACTTAAATGCAGCTACATTAGAATCAGCAATGAGCATGGTTGCAGGAACTGCAAGATCTATGGGCGTTGTTGTAGAAGACTAAAAACAAAAATATTTTGGGAGAAATTTTTAAAATTTCGATTGTACCAAGGGAGGTAAAAAATGAAAAGAGGTAAAAGATATCAAGCAGCTGAAAAGCTAGTTGATAGAAAAAAATTGTATAGTGCAAAAGAAGCACTAGAAACTATTGAAAAAATGCCAAAAACTAAATTTGACGAAACTGTAGAACTACATGTTAAATTAGGTGTAGATTCTAAACAAGCAGACCAACAAGTAAGAGGTACAACAGTACTTCCAAATGGAACTGGTAAAACACTAAAAGTATTAGTTTTTGCTAAAGGTCCAAAAGCAGAAGAAGCTACAAAAGCAGGAGCTGACTTTGTTGGAGCAGAAGAATTAATTCCTAAAATTGAAAAAGAGAATTGGTTTGATTATGATATAATCGTTGCAACACCAGATATGATGGGTGTTGTAGGAAGACTTGGTAAAGTATTAGGACCAAAAGGTTTAATGCCTAACCCTAAATCAGGAACTGTAACAATGGATGTTACAAAAGCAATCCAAGAAATCAAATCAGGAAAAGTAGAATACAGATTAGACAAAAATAACATTATCCATTTAAGTTTTGGTAAAGTATCATTTGGAGCAGAAAAATTGCTAGAAAACTATGAAACAATTATAAATGCAATCATTAAAGCAAAACCAGCTGCTGCAAAAGGACAATACATTAAGAGTGTAGCCATTTCTACTACAATGGGTCCTGGTATGTATATTGATCAAAAATAAGATAAATAAAATATAGCCAAAGACAGTAAGCAATTTAAAAATGTAAGTCTTACCGAGGCAAAAGAAGAACGGAAAATTAATTCCAATCAATCTTTGTCTTGGTATAGGCAAAATTGGTTGGAATTTATTTGTCTTATGAATATAGGTTATAGCAGAAATGCTAAAGCCTATGATACCATTTTTTATGTTATAAATATTAAAAAAATAAGATAAAAATAGGAGGTGAAAAAATGGCAAGTAAAACAATAATAAAACAAAAAGAAGAAGAAGTAAAGGCACTTGCAGAAAAACTAAAAAATGCGAAGGTAGTTCTTTTAACAGACTACAGAGGAATAAATGTTGCAGATGTTACTAAATTAAGAGCAGATTTAAGAAATTCAAAAACAGAATATAAAGTAATCAAAAACAACATTATCAAAAGAGCATTAAATGAAAATGGAGAAAACGGGCTAGATGAATTACTAGAAGGTCCAACAGCAATTATATTTGGAGAAGAAGACTATTTAGAACCATCTAAAATAGTATACAACTACTCTAAAAATAATGAATTCTACCAAATTAAAGGTGGAATTATAGATGGAAAAGTTATGACAGCTGAAGAAATTATTACTTTAGCAAAACTACCATCAAGACAAGAATTACTTGCAAAATTGGCTGGCAGCTTACTTGGAAATATTACCAAATTGGCAGCTACACTTGATCAAGTTAGAATTCAAAAAGAAGCTAACGCTTAAATTTTAATGAAAAACTTCGTCTTGCGTTGTCAAACGTCGCGTAAAAATTTTTCGATATACAACTCGTATAATCTCAAAATTTTTAGCTAGTTTTCCTAGCAATACTCGTTTTTAATTAAAATTAAAACTTAAAAGTAAAAAAATTAAAAAATTTAAATTAAAAATTAAGAAGGAGGTCATTTTAAAATGGCAAAAGTTGATGAATTATTAGAAACTATCGACAGCTTAACAGTTGTTGAATTATCAGAATTAGTAAAAGGAATTGAAGAAAAATATGGAGTATCTGCAGCAGCAGTTGCAGCACCAGTAGCTGGTGGCGCAGCAGCAGGAGCAGCTGAAGAAAAATCAGAATTCAATGTAGTATTAAAAGAAGCAGGGGCAAACAAAATCCAAGTAATCAAAGTAGTTAGAGATGCTACAGGATTAGGATTAAAAGAAGCTAAAGATTTAGTTGATGGAGCTCCAAAAACAGTTAAAGAAAATGTTAAGAAAGAAGAAGCTGAAGAATTAAAAGCTAAATTTGAAGAAGTTGGAGCAACTGTAGAATTACAATAATTTATAAGAATTATAAGAAACTCGTTGTTTCACAATAAAAAAGAAACCCTACACTATAAATAGTATAGAGTTTCTTTTTTTGTCTTGAACCTTATTCCAGTCTAGTTAAAGTTTGACAGAAGATATCCCTAACTTTTCCTTAGCAATGCGAGTCAATTTGTCATCGTCTAAGTTTATTATAGAATTTAACGCTTATCAGGATACATATGCTCCATGCTCTATGAGTAACTTTACAATTGCTGTATGACCATTTTTGGAAGCCTCCTTAATTGCATAGTTACCATTTCCTCTTACATTCGCTCCTGCCTTAATGAGTAACTTTACAATTTCTGTATATCCCCTTTCTGAAGCAAAACCAATTGCATAGTTACCATATGCTGTTACATCTGCTCCATGCCATAAGAGTAACTTTATAAGTTCTATGTCATCATTAAGTGAAGCATTCTGAATTGCTTCGTTATCATTTGCTGTTACATCTGCTCCTGCTTCAATGAGTAACTTTACGACTTCTATATAGTCCTTTCGTGAAGCCTTCTGAATTGCATAGTTATCATCTGCTGTTACATCCGCTCCTGCCTTAATGAGTAACTTTACAATTGCTGTATGACCATTTTCTGAAGCATACCGAATTGCATAGTTATCATCTGCTGTTACATCCGCTCCTGCCTTAATGAGTAACTTTACAATTGCTGTATGACCATTTTCTGAAGCATACCGAATTGCATAGTTATCATCTGCTGTTACATCTGCTCCTGCCTTAATGAGTAACTTTACAATTGTTGTATAGCCATTTTCTGAAGCAATACCAATTGCATAGTTATCATTTGCTGTTACATCTGCTCCACATTTGATAAGCAAATCTACAAGTTCTGTATCTCCATTCTCTGCAGCTTTCTGAATTGGCTCATTATCATTTGCTGTTACATCTGCTCCTGCTTTGAGATAACGAATTACCCGATTTATTAAACCTCTTTCCACAGAGTAAATCAGCATTCTGTTTAGTTCCTCTTTACCTAAACTTTTTAGTTCTTTTAATGTCATGCCTATCTTCCTTTCTTTAGTTAAAGACTTTTAGCTTTGACTGACCTTCAAAGCTAATTAGGATTGTTGTAATATAGCTACATTGCTAATGTGGCATTATTATATCACATACTTATGTTAATTTCAAGAACTTAATAGTAGTTTAAAAATAAAGTCCTACTTGTTGAATAGTTAGTACAAGTTTATATTTCTTTATAATTAGTATAGTTTTAACAAGTGAAGCGAAAAAATAAAAGTAATTCATTGACTTTATGAATATTAAGTTATAAAATAAAAAAGCAATAATATACTATTGCTAAGAAAAAAATATAAATAAAATGAATTATAAGTTCATTTTGCAAGGAGAAAATAATGAGAATATTATTAGATGCAATGGGAGGAGATAAGGCACCAGACGCCAATATAAAGGGTGCAGTACAAGCAATAAATGATATTGAAGCGGAAGTAGTTTTAATAGGAAATGAAGAAATAATTAAATCAAGAGTAAAAGAATTATATGGAAAAGAATTATCGGAAATATCTTCAAGATTAACCATACATAATGCATCAGAAACTATTGAAATGGAAGATATTCCAACGCAAGCAATAAAGCATAAAAAAGATTCTTCTATGGTAGTTGGTTTTAATATGTTAAAAGAGGGCGAAGGGGATGTATTTATCTCAGCAGGAAACTCTGGAGCATTATTAACAGGTGCTACTCTATTAGTAGGAAGAATTAAAGGTGTAGATAGACCAGCACTTGCTGGAATTTTGCCAGCATATAAAAGTAGATTAGTTTTAATGGATTGTGGTGCAAATACAAATTGCAAGCCAATAAACTTATTACAATTTGCACAAATGGCAAGTATCTATTTAAAAACAACATTAAAAGTAGAAAATCCAAGAGTAGGTTTGTTAAACATTGGAACAGAAGAAACAAAAGGAAATGACCTTACAAAAGAAAGCTATCATTTATTAAAAGAAAATGCTGAAAAATACAATGTTAATTTCATTGGAAATGTAGAAGGTAGAGATGCTTTTTCAGGTAATGTTGATATTGTAGTAACAGACGGTTTCACAGGAAATATCTTCTTAAAAGCAGTAGAAGGCTTAGGAAAATTCGTAAAAAGAACTTTAACTGAAAGCTTAAAGAAAAATATAATTTCTACAATAGCTGCTGTGCCATCACTACCTGCAATTAATAGATTTGCAAAAACTGTTGATTATAAAGAATATGGTGGAGCCTTGTTTTTAGGTGTAAAGAAACCAGTTGTAAAAGCACATGGAAGTAGTGATGAAAAACTATTTGAATTTACTATTAAGCAAGCAGAACAATTCGTTAAAAATAAAGCTGTTGATATGCTAATAGAAGAATTTGAAAAGCAAAAGGAAGAAGAAACAGAAAGTCAAAATGTAGAGTAGAAGCTACATATAAAATAAAAATATAAAAAATTTGACTTAACAGATAAGAAGTAATTATTAAAAAATATTGATTTAAAGGGAAAAAAGCGACCGAGTAGTATAAAAATAAAATATTTTTTAAAAAGTTCTTGACATTTAAATCTACATGTATTATCTTGTAGATAACAAAACGAAGGAAAAATAAAAGGAGGTGAATGACAGCTATGGGTTCAGAAGAAGTATTTGAAAAAGTAAAAAGTATTATAGTAGAACAATTAGGTGTAGCAGACACAGCAGTTACAACAGAGGCATCTTTTATAGATGATTTAGGAGCAGATTCTTTAGATATAGTTGAGTTAATAATGGCTCTAGAAGAGGAATTTGATATCGAAATTCCAGATGCTGATGCAGAAAAAGTAGTTACTGTAGGTGATGTTGTAGATTATATAAGAGACAATGTTGCATAAGTAAGAGAAAATAAGAAAATGGAAAGGCAATGCCTTTTCTTTTTTTGTGCATAAAAATACAAGAAAAAATATAAATCTTTACAAAATACTTGACATGCACAAACAAATGTTTTAAAATATATAAAAATATAAAGGATGTGAATTTATGGAACAAAATAATTTAGTGATTCAAAATGAATTAGCAAATGAAGATATAAAAAAATTAATATATACAATAAGAGGCAAGCAAGTTATGCTAGATAGTGATGTGGCTATGCTATATCATTATGAAACTAAGAAAATAAATCAAGCAGTAAAAAGAAATATTGATAGGTTTCCAGAAAAATTTTGTTTTCAGCTAACAGAAGAAGAATTTTTAAATTTAAGGTCACAAATAGTAACCTTAAACGAAATTAATATAAATGCAGAGCAAGAAAATAACTGGTCACAAATTGTGACCAGTTCAAAAAGTGATAATAGCAAGCATAGAGGGAAAAAATATTTGCCATATGTCTTTACAGAACAAGGTATAGCAATGTTATCAGGTCTTTTAAAAAATGACATAGCTGTTCAAGTAAGTATACATATTATGGATGCTTTTGTTGAAATGAGAAAATTTTTAATGATAAATGGACAATTATTTGAAAGAATGACAAACATTGAATACAAATTATTAGAATATGATAAAAAATTTGATGAAGTTTTTAATCAACTTCAACTAGAGGATAATATTAAGCAAAGAATATTTTTTGATGGTCAAATATATGATGCATATAGCATCATTGTAGACATTATAAAAAAAGCAAATAACAAGATATTGATTATAGATAACTATATTGATGATAGTGTTTTGAAAATGTTAGCCAAAAAGAAAAGTAATATAGAAGCTGTTATTTTAACATCCGATAAAAGTAAGATTGATAATTTGGATATTAAAAAATTCAATAAAGAATATCCTATTCTTAAAGTTGCTAAAACTAATAAATTCCATGATAGATTTATTATAATAGACAATAAAGAAATGTATCATTTAGGTGCTTCAATAAAAGACTTAGGTAAAAAATGCTTTGCAATTAACAGAATTGAAGATATGGAAATTATAGAAAAAATTATTAATTTATAAAATAATATAAGAACAATACTAAAGTTTAACTAGCATTATTGGTTACTTAAAATTATTTTTAATAATTCAATTGTTTTGGTTGTATTATTTAATTCTACAATTAAAATTAGAAAATACAAAATGTTTGCTTTTTGCCAATAACTAATGTATAATTATAGTAAAAAATTAGGAAAGGAGCAAAAAATGGATTTTACGAAATTAGAACAAAGCATAGGCTACACATTTAAAAACAAAGACTTATTATTAAAAGCCTTTACACACACATCATATGCTTATGATAACCATGTAGAAAGCAATGAAAAGCTAGAATTTTTAGGAGATAGCATTTTAGAGTTCTTATCTAGTAAATATATCTATAATAATTATCCTAAATTGAAAGAGGGAGAAATGACTAAAGTGAGAGCTGAAGTTGTTTGCGAAGATAGTCTTTACTTAGTTGCACAAAAACATCATTTTAGTGATTTCTTGTATCTAGGAAAGAGCGAAGCTGTAACACACGGAAAAACAAAGCCTGCTATTTTGGCAGATAGTGTTGAAGCTTTAATTGCAGCAATTTATTTTGACAGTAACTTAGAAGAAGCGGAAAAATTTATTATAGAAAACTTAAAAGATGCAATAGAAGAATCTAGTAAAAATGTAGGAATGAAGGACCATAAAACAGTATTACAAGAAAAATTGCAAGTGCATGGAAATGTGCATATTACTTATGAAGTTATTAAAACTACTGGTCCAGACCATGATAAAACATTTGTTGTAGAGGTTTCATGTGATGGAAGAAAACTAGCAATAGGAGAAGGAAAAACTAAAAAACAAGCAGAAATGCAAGCTGCTAAGAAAGCATTAAATGTCATTTAGCTAAGTATTATGGCTATAAAAAATAATATTTAAAAATCTATGAAAGGTAAGGTAGATTGAATGAAGAAAGAGTACATTATACCAATTTTCGTACCACATTTGGGTTGTCCTCATCAATGTACTTTTTGTAATCAAAAAGAAATTAGTGGGCAAACTAAACAAGTAACAAAAGAAGATGTAAAAAATACCATTGATTATTATTTAAAAAATTTTAAAGATGATTCAAAGTATGTAGAAGTAGCCTTCTTTGGCGGAAGCTTTACAGCCATTGACGAAAAAGTGCAAAATGAATTATTAGAAGCTGCAAACGAATATATAAACAATGGAAAAGTAAATAGTATTCGTATTTCTACAAGACCAGATTATATCGATAAAAATATTCTAAAAAGGCTAAAAAAGTATCATGTAAAAACAATAGAATTAGGTGTTCAATCAAGTAATGACTACATATTAGCAAAATGCAAAAGAGGTCATACATTTGAAGATGTAAAAAAGGCTTCAAGGTTAATTAGATGGAACGGCTTTATATTAGGGCATCAAATGATGGTGGGACTTCCAGAAAGCACAAAATTAGATGAAATACATACTGCTAAAAGTCTTATTAAATTAAAGCCTAAAATTGTTAGAATTTACCCTGTACTTGTAATTAAAGACACACCTTTAGAAAAAGAATATAAAAGAGGAGAATATCAACCATTAACAGTTGAGCAAGCAGTAGAACGTTCAAAAGAAGTAATGCAATTATTTAACAGAGCAAAGATAGAAGTAATTAGACTTGGACTTCAAAATACAGAAGAAATTTCTGACCCAGCACAAGAAGAAAGCAAAGTAGTAGCAGGACCATATCATCCAGCGTTTAGGCAACTTGTAGAATCTAGTATGTGGTATGATGAAATTGTAGCTAAAATTAAAGAATGTAATGCAAAAGTAATGCAAGTGCGCATAACTGCTAACCCAGAAAATATGAATAATATAATAGGCCACAAAAAAGAAAATGTTTTAAAATTAAAAGAAATATATGATGTTGATGTTATAGTAAAAGCAGATGAAAATATTAAAAAAGGAAAATTCAAATTAGATATTGAAAAAACTTATGATGATGCATTAGAAGAAAAATTAAATAGAAAGACCGCAAATAGGTAAATACAATTTAAAATATAATGCATTAACCAAAATATTAGATTGATAATATTAGTATGCAAAATATTATTAAGGTGAAAATTATAATAAAACAAAGTATAAAATCACTTATAATTGCCAAAATAAATGGTAATGATAGGTGATTTTTTTATGCTAAAAATTCCCCTATACAAAAAATTAAAAGAGAGAGTAAATATGAATTATAAAAGAACAAAGAGAATATATATGCTTAGAAAATATGCTATTGATTTATTTTATATAGTATTAGGCTGTTTTATTATGGCAATAGGAACAGCATTATTTTTGCTTCCAAATCAACTTTCTTCTGGTGGATTTACTGGTGTTGCAACAATTATTTATTATTTTTTTCATTTCCCATTAGGAACAGTAATATTTCTTTTAAATATACCATTTTTTATTTGGGCATGGTTTAAAGTAGGAAAAGAACTTTTAGTAAAGTCTATTTTAGGAACTGCCATTTTATCTGTATTTATTGATATACTAGAAAGATTTCCAAGTCTTACAGAGGATAGATTTTTAGCTTGTATATATGGTGGAATTTTAATTGGAATTGGATTAGGTTTTGTATTAAAGGCAAGTGCTTCAACAGGTGGAACAGATTTAATATCACAAATTGTAAGAGCATATAATCCACATATAAGGATGAGTAGCATAATAGTTGTAGTAGACGTCATAATAGTTGCATTAAATGTTTTGTTCTTTAGAGAAGTTGAAATAGGTTTATATTCTGCAATAGCTATTTATTTAATGGGAAAAATGATAGATATTATTTTTGAAGGTGTTAACTTTACAAAAATGATGCTTATTGTTTCTAACAAATATAAAGAAATAGCAAAAGAAGTTGGAGATAAGCTTCAAAGGGGAAGTACCGGAATTTATGCTAAAGGAATGTATACAAGGGAAAAAAAGATGATGCTATTTTGTGTTGGTTCAAGAAATGATGTGGCAAAAATAAAGGAAATTGCAGTCAAAATTGATCCAAAATCATTTATTGTAATAGCAAATGCCAGAGAAGCATGGGGAAAAGGTTTTAAAAGAGATTAAAAATGTAATTGTTCAAAAAGTGGATAAAGAATTGAAAGATGTATTTTGAAAAATAATGTCGAAAAAGATTGAAAAATAGCAGTATTGCAGAATTTATGTCGATAAGTTTTTCTTTACAAATGGAAAAAAATGGTGTAATATAGATATAGTTAAAAATTGCAATTTTTAAAATTTAAATTTATTCAAATAACTTTTTTCTAATTTAAATCTATTATTATCTAAAAGTTATCCAGTAATTTTAATTAAAAGTCATACAGTATTAATTTAAAATAATTGCGTATTTTAAATTATCAACTGCATGAATATGAAGGTAGGTGAAGTTTATGTGATTACTTATACCAGAAAAAACGTTAATTTTCTTTCTTTTATAATTATTATTCTATTTTTTTCAGTTTTTTCTATAATATATTTTCAAAATATATTCAAGTTTCCTATTTTAAATAACCAAATATATAAAAAAGAAATTTCTTTAGAAGAAAGGAGTGTAAATGAAAATCAAGGAGCAGTAGAAAATATAGAAGATATACAAAATAGTGCAAAATCAATTGAAGAAGTAGGTGAAACAAATCAAGATGAAATTATAAAAACACAAAGAAAATGGATTGAAGAATACAAAGGAGTTAAATGGCGTATACAAATCCCGAAAATAAATTTAGATGTACACATTGAAGAAACTACATCATTAGATGTAATGCTACATTCTGTTGGGCATTTTGAAGAAACTAGTAAATGGAATGGAAATGTAGGGTTAGCAGCACATAATAGAGGAAATCAATGTAATTTCTTTCAATATATAAAAAATTTAAAAGTAGGTGACGAAATTATTTATATTACTGACATGGGAAAAAGAATTTACAAAGTGCAAACAAATAAAGTAATTCTAGAAACAGATTGGAGCTATTTACAACCAACTAATGATAATTATATTACACTAATTACTTGTGAAGAAAATAGAAAAGAATACAGAAGATGTATACAAGCAGTAGAAATTGCAACATATGAAAACTTAATCTAAATGTTTAAGTATTTAATATTTAATATTAAGCATTAAACTTAAGTATAAAAAATTTGTTAAAAATAAATAAGAAAGATAAGAATATATAAAATTGAAGCAAAAATGAAAGGAATAAAAACTAAAATGAAAAACAAAATAATAAAAAAAGGTATGTACATATTACTAATTTTAATAATGTTATTAAATAGTATTGCACCGATTGCAACTGCATACACAGTAAAATTAGGAGAAAGAACAAAATTATGTGCAGAAAAGGAACTTCCTGGCTTTGTACAATATAAATCAGATGGTTCTTTAAAATTAGTATATAGAGTATTTTATAAAGATGATGAAAAAAGGTTAGATGCTTTTTGCTTAGAGCCACTTAAAGATGGAGTTGGAACAGGTGGAGGAGATAGTTATTACACACAAATAAAAAAAGAAATAGATGATATGAGAGTGTGGAGAGCTTTACAACATGGATATTTAGGAAAAAAGTGGAATGAAACCACACTAGATGATACTGATAATAAAGAGCTAAAATCAGGACCTGTTGTTGAATCTGATGATGATTGGTATTTTGTAACTAAACTTGTAATTCATTGTTTAAATGAAGAAACTCCAATAGCTCCTAAGTCTAAATATGAAGTTCCAACTCATATTGCAAATTCTGATAAGAAATTAGGACTTACTTTAGAAGATGTAAAAAGAAGAGGTGCTAAAATTTTAGATGCAGCAGAAAAACTATATAATTATGCAGTAAATGGTACAGAAAGCTATGAAGAAGGAAAAATATCATTAATTAAAAGTGGAGAAATTTATACGTCTGGAGATGATTTAGTACAAGATTTTAATTTAACTTCTAATAAAGAGTTAAAAAGTTATGATGTTTCTTTAGAAGGATTTTTAAGTGGAGTTTCATATACAAAAAGTGGTAATAAAATATCAGTAAAAATTCCAAAAAATATTATGTCTAAAAATATCGAAGGAACAATTAAAGTTACTAATGCACAAATAAAAACCTATCCAGCTTTTTATGCAGAAGCGGATAATCCTGATTATCAAGATTATGTTGTTGTGGCAACAGCATATGAAGAGTTAAGTACACAAACAGATTTTAAAGTAGAATTAAATAAATCAAAAATAGAAATTTTAAAAATAGATAAAGATACAAAAAAGCCAATACCTGACACTACTTTAGAAATTAGTAAGGATAATGAGGTTGTAGAAACAGTAAAAACAGGAGAAGATGGAAAAGCTACTGTAGAAAATTTATATCCTGGAGACTATCAAGTAAAAGAAATAGAAGCAAATGAAGATTATTTGTTGTCAGATGAAGTAAAAACTGTAAAATTAGAATATGGAAATGTAACAAAAGTAACGTTTGAAAACACCAAAAAGACTGGAAATTTAAAGCTTATAAAAGTAGATAAAGATAATAATGAAATAACATTAGGAAATGTAGAATTTGATTTATATTCTGAAGAAAAAGGAGAAGTTATAGGAACATATTATACAGACATTAATGGAGAAATTTTTGTGGAAAACTTAAGAGTTGGAAACTATAAATGGATAGAAAAGAATACTAACAAATGGTATAGTTTAAATAAGCTTGAAACACAGGTAAAAGTAAAATGGAATGAAACCAATGAAAGCATAGTAGAGAATGAACTAAAAAAAGGGCAAATTAAAGTTATAAAGCTAGATGAAGAAAATAAAAAAATTAAACTAAAAGATGTAGAATTTAATGTAATAGATGAAAATGGAAATGTTTTAGAAAAGATAAAAACTGATAAAAACGGTGAAGCTATAACTAAAAAATATCCTTTAAGAGATTTTCAAAAACTTACATTACAAGAGACTAAAACCTTACAAAATTATGTGTTAGATACTAATCCACAAACAATTACTTTAAAAGAAAATGAAATTACAAATGTAGAATTTACTAACAAAAAAATAAAAGGTTATATAGAAATCACCAAAATTAGTACTAATGATAATTCTATAACAGGCGAGAAAAAAGGCTCTACATTACCAAATGCGGTGTTTGAGATATATACTGAAGAGGACAAGCTAGTAGATACTATAGTAACAAAAGAAAATGGAAAAGCTAAAAGCAAACTACTAGAATATGGAAAATACTATATTAAAGAAAAAAGTACAGGTTCTGATTATTACTTATTAAATACGAAGAAATATAATATTGAAATAAAAGAACCTTTAAAAACAGTAGAAATTACAATTGAAAATGAAAGTGTTGATACAAAACTAGACATAGAAAAAACAGGAGTAACAAAAGCAAAACCAAACGAAGAAATAAAATATGAATTTAATACTTTAAAAAATGCTTCAAATGTATCATTAGACAATTTTACATGGGTTGATAATTTACCATATAAATATGTAAGACTTACAAAATTATACACAGGAACCTATAATGAGGACTTAAATTATGTTGTAAAATATAAAACTAATAAATCAAAAGATTATATCGAATATGGAACGTATAACACAAAAGAAAATAATTACATAGATTTTACCACTCTAAAACTAGATGAAAATGAATATATTACTGATTTTAAAGTAGAATTTGGAACAGTAAAAGCAGGATTTGAAGCACTACAAAAACCAATTATATATACGAAAGTATTAGACACAATGAGTCAAAATGAAAAGTGGATAAACTATACATATCTTACAGGCAATTATAGAGAGCATGAACTTGAAGATAAGGACGAATGGCCAACAACATTATATCAAGAAAAAAAGCTTCCAAGAACCGGTTTTTAGCAAGTGAATACAATGGAAAAAAACAATTTAAAAAACATAAGAGAAATTTAAAAACATAAAAGGGCTGAAAATAAATAAATCCAAAAGAAACAATTTTAAAAAACACAGCAAAATAAAAAGCTTTTATTGACAGAAATTATGATAGAATATATAATACATACTAGGAAAATATATGAAATAAAATATAAGGAGAAAATGATAAAACATGATAATACAGCTGATATTTTTAGCTATTTTAATTCTATTAAATGCCTATTTTGCTGCAACAGAAATTGCCTTTATTTCTTTAAATGATGCCAAAATAGAAAAACAAGCAAAGGAAGGAAACAAAAAAGCAAATTTAATTCAAAAAATGTTAAAAAATCCAAGTAAATTTTTATCAACAATTCAAATAGGAATTACATTAGCAGGATTTTTATCAAGTGCGTTTGCATCAGATGTATTTGCTGACAAATTAGCTCCAGTTTTAGCAAATTGGATGCCATTTTTAAGTATTTCAGTTTGGCAGGATATTTCAATAGTAATAATTACTATAATTCTATCATTCTTCACATTAGTATTTGGAGAATTAGTTCCAAAGAGATTAGCAATGAAATACTATGAAAAAATTTCATTTGCCACAGTAGGTGTAATTAGAGGAATTTCTATTTTTACAGCACCTTTTGTAAAACTTTTAACTTTTTCAACCAATATTGTTTCTAAAATGTTTGGAGTTAATGAGCAAGATGAAGAAGTAGTTACAGAAGAAGAAATTAAAATGATGGTAGATCAAGGCGAAGAAAATGGCTCTATTGAAGAAACTGAAAAAGAGCTTATAAACAATGTATTTGCTTTAAATGATATTGTAGCTTCTGAAATAATGATACATCGTACTGATATGTATGCAATTGAAATTAATCAAGATTTATATGAATTATTAGATGAAATAGATTCGTATAAATATAGCAGAATACCAGTATATGAGGAAACTATAGATGATATAAAGGGAATTTTATTTGTAAAAGATATTCTAAGGTCAGTAAGCAAAAGAGAAAATATTAAAATTAGAGATATAATGAGAGAAGCATACTTTGTGCCAGAATCAAAACCAATTGATGAGATTTTTAAAGAATTGCAAACAAATAAAATGCAAATGGCTATTGTAGTAGATGAATATGGTGGAACAGCTGGTATTTTAACTATGGAAGATATACTAGAAGAATTAGTTGGAAATATTTTTGATGAATATGATGATGTGGAAGTAGAATATCAACAAATAGATGATGACACATATTTATTAGAAGGAAGTATGAGCTTATATGAATTAAAAAAGGTTTTAAATGTAGAGCTTCCAGAGGGAGATTATGAAACTTTATCAGGATATATTATTGAAAAGCTAGGTAGGCTTCCAGAAGAAAATGAATATCCAACTGTAGAAGATGATTATTTAACATATCATATTGAAGAATATGAAGATAAAAGAATAAACTGGGTTAGAGTATGTAAGAAAAAACAAGAAGAGCTAGAAGATGCTGAAGAATAGATAAGAAGTTATGAATAAGCCAAAGAATATATTTTAGCTTATGAAATTATTATATTGTAATATCATAAAAATTGAAAAGAGGTAGGAATATGAAGAAAAAAATTGTATGGATTATTTTAGCTGTTATTTTATTAGTAGCAATAGCTATAACATCTATAATTATGATTAATGAATCAAAATTTCAATATTCAGTAGAAGAAATAAAAGAATATGATTATTTTGTACTTATAAAAGATAAAAAATATGGTGTAATTGATAAATATACCAATGTAGTTATAGAACCAAATTATATAGCAGTACAAATTCCTAATCCATCAAAACCAGTATTTATTTGTATAAATTCCTACAATCAAGAAACTAAAGATTATGAAAGTGTAGTATATAATGATAAACAAGAAGTGCTTTTAGAAAATTATAAAAATGTACAAGCAATTCCACTTCAAACAAATATAGAAACAAACCCATATGAAAAGAGTGTTTTAACATATAAAGAAGATGGAAAATATGGAATTGTTACTTTAGAAGGTAAAAAAGTTACAAATGCAATTTATGATGAAATAAGTAGTATAAATTATAAAGAGGGAACTTTCTTAGTAAAACAAGATGATAAAGTTGGCGTTGTTAATATGAAAGGAACAGTTCTTATAAATACAGAATATGAAACTATAACTTCTGATAACTATTATAATGAAGCTACAAAAAATAAAACAACAGGTTTTATAGTAAGTAAGAAAACAGAAGATGGATATCGTTATGGTTATATAAATTATCGTGGAAAAGTTATATTAAATCCAGAATATACAGAGCTTGAAAGAGTAACACAAATACCAAGCGAAGAAGATATTTATTTTATAGCATTCAAAGATGGACAAGCAGGGCTTTTAAAAAATAATGAAGTTATTTTAAATTATGAATATGAAGACTTTGAATATAATGCACAAAATAATATTTTTATTGTGCAAAGGAATGGAAAAAAAGGTGTTGTAACTGATAAAGGTGAGATTACAATACGCCCAGAGTATGATAATATTTTGTTTGGAGGAATGTACTTAAATGCAGTAAGAGGAGATGAAACTTTTATATTTGATGCAAAAGGACTTAGAATACAAACAGAAAATGTTAGTATGACAGAAACTGATAATCCAAACTATTATATTGCAATTGATAAAAACGATATTTACAAATTAGTAGATGCAACTGGTAGAACATTGTTAGATGATAATTATACCTATATAGAAGATTTGCCCGGAAATTATTTTATTGTTGCACGTGATGGCAAAAATGGAGTTATAGATAATTATGGAAATGTTGTTGTAGAACTAAAATATACTAGCATTTTCAGATTTAACGATACAAATTTACTTCAGGCAGAAATATCAGAAACAAAAACTATAGAGCTATATAATATGCAAATGCAAAAAGTAGCTAGCATGGATGGAGCTTCTATTACTCAATATAAAAAATCTGATGCAGTTACACAAGAATATATTATGTTAGCATCTGCAAATAACCTTGAGTATTATGATGTAGAAGGAAATTTATTAGATCCAAAAAATATTTTTCCATCAAATCAGGTATTAGCTAAAAAAATAGGAGATAAATGGGGATTTGTAGATAGAACAGGAAATGAAGTAGTAGCTGGAATATATGATATGGTTACAGACTTAAATGAATATGGATATGCAGGAATACAAAAGGATGGAAAATGGGGAGTAGTAGATAAAATGGGAACTGTTATACAAGAACCAGTATATGAGTTAGAATGGCTACAACCAAGTTTCTTAGGAAAGTATTATCGTATAAATGCTTGGTATAATGAAGCAAGGTACAGCGATGAGATTGCAGAATAATCTCTACACTAAATATCATAAATGAAAGGAACAAAATAATGTATAAGCAATTTGGAATAAGCGATGAAGTAATAAAAATGGCTAAAATAGCAGAAGAACAAGTACAAGATGTATTTAATAAAATAGATGAAATATGTGAATATAATAGTTTAAAAGTATTAAATGCTTTCCAAAAATATCATGTTTCAGATATTCATTTTAATAGCACAACAGGATATGGCTATAGTGATATAGGAAGAGATACTATAGAACAAGTATATTCAGAGATTTTACATACAGAAGATAGTTTAGTAAGAAGTCAATTTATTTCTGGAACTCATGCTTTAACAGTAGCACTATTTGCTTTCTTAAGGCCAGGAGATACTTTACTTAGCATATGTGGAAAGCCATATGATACTTTAGATGAAGTAATAGGAATTGTAGATAACCCAAGCTCATTAAAAGCACATCAAGTAAAATATGAGCAAATAGATTTAATAAATGAAGATTTCGATTATGGAAAAATCAGAGAAAGAGTTTCACAAAAAAACGTTAAGCTTATTGAGATACAACGCTCTAGAGGTTATAGCTTAAGAGATAGTATTGCTTTAGACAAGATGGAAAAAGTAATAAAAACAATTAGAGAAGTAAACCAAGAAGTAATTATTATGGTAGACAATTGTTATGGCGAAATGGTAGACACCATAGAGCCAACAGATGTAGGTGCAGATGTAATAGTAGGTTCTTTAATTAAAAATTTAGGTGGTGGTATTGCACCAAATGGAGCATATATAGCTGGAAAAAAAGAATTAGTAAAACTAGCTGCAGAAAGATTAACTTCACCTGGAATAGGAAAAGAGGAAGGCCCTACATTAGGAATAAACAAACAGTTTTTGCAAGGACTATTTTTTGCACCAAGTGTTGTTGCAAGTAGTTTAAAAACGGCTGTTTTTGCAAGTAAATTATTAGAAAATTTAGGATATGAAACAAAGCCAAAATATGACCAAAAAAGAAGTGACATAGTTCAAACTATTATATTCCATGACAGAGATAAACTAATTAAATTCTGTCAAGGAATTCAAATGGGTTCTCCAATTGATAGTAACTCAATTCCTGAACCTTCAGATATGCCTGGCTATACAGATCAAGTAATTATGGCAGCAGGAGCATTTACACAGGGTTCTTCAATAGAACTTTCTTGTGATGCACCTTTAAGAGAACCATATGTTGCATTTTTGCAAGGTGGTTTAACTTATGAATATGGAAAATTAGGTGTATTAAAAGCGGTAGAATTAATTATGAAATAAGAAAGGAAAAGGGTGTTAGCTAAATAAAAACTAACACCTAATATTTTAAAAATGAAAGTAGTTGTAATAGGTGGTGGCCCTGCTGGAATAATGGCAGGACTGCATGCAAGTAAACTAGGAGATGAAGTAATTTTATTAGAAAAAATGGAATCACTCGGTAAGAAATTACTTATTACAGGAAAAGGTAGATGTAATATTACAAGTTCCATTCCAATAGATGAGTTTATTCAAAATGTGCCAGGAAATGGCATGTTTCTTTATAGTAGTTTTTCTAAATTTACTAATGAAGATATTATCAAACTTTTGAAAAGTGAAGGGTTAGAAGTTAAAGAGGAAAGAGGACATAGAATTTTTCCAGTAACAGATAATGCAAAAGATGTATTAAATGTGTTTTTAAAATTGTTAAAAAAAGCAAAGGTACAAGTTATAACATCTGCAAATGTAAAAAATATAGTGGTAGAAAAAACTGAAAGTTCTGATTTGCCAGTAGTTTTAGGAGTGCAGGTTGAAAATTTAGGAATACGTGATGAAAATTTAGGAATACGTGATGAAAATTTAGGAATATGTGATGAAAATTTAGGAGTACATGTTGAAAAAAAGAATAAAGCTGAACAAAATTTAGAAAATATGAAAACTAATAAATGTGAACCTAAATTACAATTTATAAAAGCAGATAAAGTTATTTTGGCAACCGGTGGAAAAAGTTATTCAGTAACAGGCTCAACTGGAGATGGTTATGTTTTAGCTAAAAAATTAGGACATACAATAACTGAAATCAAGCCATCTTTGGTTCCTTTAGTAGCTAGTAAAAAATCAATAAATATATGTAAAAGCCTTCAGGGCTTGAGTTTAAGAAACGTGAAAATTAAATTAATAGATAATTTAAAAAATAAAGTAATATATGAAGATTTTGGTGAAATGTTGTTTACTCATTGGGGTGTTTCAGGTCCTACAATATTAAGTAGTTCTGCACATTTACTTAGATATAAAAACGTGGAAACCTTATTAAAGGAAGGTAATATAATTCTTAAAATAGACTTAAAACCAGCACTATCTGAAGAAAAGTTAGAAGAAAGAATTTTAAGGGATTTTGAAAAAGAAAAGAATAAGGAATTCAAAAATAGTTTAGATGAACTATTGCCTAAGAAAATGATAGAACCAATGATAAAACTAACAGGGATTGAAGAAACTAAAAAGGTTAATTCAATTACTAAACAAGAAAGAGAAAAATTATTGAATTTACTTAAAAATTTTGAAATAACAATAGAAGGATTTAGACCAATAGAAGAAGCAATTATCACTTCAGGAGGAGTTTCTATAAAAGAAATAAATCCAAAAACAATGGAATCAAAATTGGTATCAGGATTATACTTTGCAGGAGAAATTATAGATGTAGATGCGTATACAGGTGGATTTAATCTTCAAATTGCATATTCTACAGGTTATGTGGCAGGAGGACATAAGGAAGATTAATATACAAATGTTATTAAAAAGGACATGAAGAGTATTAATAGACCTTACAAAAAAATTACTTTCACATAAATTTATGATAAGTTTAAAAGAGGAGAATATAAATTTGAAAACTATTAAAGAAGATGTAACAGCACAAATTGTAGAAAAAAAATCTAAATTCATAGCAAATATTTTTTATGTGAGTTCAGAAGAAGAAGCACAGCAAAAGTTATTAATGGTAAAAAAACAGTATCATGATGCTAGGCATAATTGCTATGCTTATCGTATTCAAAAAAATGAAGAAACTGTAGAGAAGTCAAGTGATGATGGTGAACCATCTGGTACTGCTGGTGCACCCATGTTAAATTTATTAGTAAAAGAAGAAATGATAAATATTTTAGTAATTGTAACAAGATATTTTGGAGGTATACTTTTAGGAACAGGAGGTTTAGTAAGGGCATATACAGAAGCTACTAAAGAGGCTTTGCAAAATGCAATAATTGTTTCAGAAGAACCAGGATTAGAATTAAAAGCAATATTACCATATCAAGATTTTGAAAGATTTAAGCATTATTGTCAAACTAACAAAATAAATATCATAGAAAGTAACTTTTCAAATGAAGTATGTTGTATTATAGAAATTTCATTATACGAAAAAAGAAAAATAATAGATGAAATAGAAGAAAAACAATTTAATATACAAAATTTGGAAATTGTAAAAGAAAAAAATATTAGAAAATAATAAAAAAATAACACACAAAAACAGCTAAAAATAAACAAAAATACAAAAATATGGAAAAAAATTCCAAAAAGTTCTTGCAAAAACCACCAATGCGTAATATAATTTGAAAAGTGAAATGTAAAAAATTTACAATTTTGTTGAAAGGTGGGTAAAAAAGTGAACGAAAAGATCACAGTATTAGTAGCAGATGATAATGCTGATTTTACAACAACATTATCAAATTATTTACAGAAGGAGGAACAGATAGAAATTGTAGGAATTGCAAGAGATGGAAATGAAGCAGTAGAAAAGGTAATAGAATTAAAACCAGATATTTTATTATTAGATATTATTATGCCACACTTAGATGGCTTAGGAGTATTAGAAAAATTAAATGAAGAAGAAATGGAAAAAAGACCATTATGTATTATTCTATCAGCAGTAGGGCAAGATAAAATTACACAAAAAGCTATTTCTTTAGGAGCACAATATTACATAGTAAAACCATTTGATATAAATGTGCTAATAAAAAGAATGAAAGATCTTAAAAATTATCAGCCAGGGCAATTCAAAGGTGGACTTATGAGTCGCGAAATAAAAACACAGTATATAGAGATTGCTCCTGATAAAAAGAAAAATCAAGAAAACTTAGAAGCATTGGTAACTAATGTAATTCATGAGGTAGGTGTTCCAGCACATATTAAAGGTTATCAATATTTAAGGGAAGCTATAATGATGGTTATTAAAGATACAGAAGTAATAAACCAAATTACAAAACAGCTATATCCTAATATTGCTGGAAAATATCAAACAACACCATCAAGAGTAGAAAGAGCTATTCGACATGCAATAGAAGTAGCTTGGGGAAGAGGTGAACAAGAAACAGTAGAAAATATATTTGGATATACAGTATCAGCAGATAAAGGAAAACCTACAAATTCAGAATTTATCGCAATGATAGCAGATAAGTTAAGACTTGAGTTAAAAAGTGCTTAATATATAGTAAAATATTAAAAACATAAGGAGATGTTAAAAATATTATTTTTTAGCATCTTCTATTTTTATAATTGACATAATACAAAAAAGGTTATATAATAGTACCATGAGTTGGTTAAAAAAGATCCTCTCCAAGATTTCTTTAACTGATTCAAATAAAATTTAGGAGGCAACTATGGATAGACAAGAACTTATAGATCATGTTCGTTCTGAAGTCAAACGGCTTAAAGAACTGGGAATTCTTAAGTTGAGACAGGAGAGAAACTTATCTGAGCTTGAGAAAATTTCCGAGAGCATTGATTATAGTCCGTTTAAGGACAATCCTGAACCGAGATTCAGCGTCGAGGAATTGCAGGTAAAAGGTGAAGCTGAGTGGGTGGCCTTAAGCTTTTACAGATGGGGAAACCCTTATGTTGGGCAGGGCATGTTCTACAGAAAGTGGAACGAAACTGTATATTACCTCGCAAACGAAGCAGGAAGAGCAGGAAGAGAAATCGCAGAAGTCGAAAATTGTAAGAGCCTTAGCAAATACTATGGCAACACCACACTCGAGGAATTCTGCGGAATGGTTCCTATGATAAACGAATAACCGTAAGGTTAGACGATTGGATGAAAATTAAAACATTGGGGAGGATGCAAAGCCGGTGGTATATTTACCATCGGTTTTGTTTTTAGTCGTATTAAATTATTGACTAATCAAAGTTGTAACTATATAATAAAGAAAAGTAAAACATAAAAATTAAAATTTTAAATTTATAAAAATAATGTATTAAAAATATAATTAGAAACTAGCGAAAGGAATGGTAAAATATGATAATAGAAGTACCAGAGAAAGTAGCTAAAAAAACTGTTATAAAAAGAGATGGAAAAAAGGTAGAATTTGATGGAGCAAAAATAGCATTAGCAATACAAAAGGGATTTGGAGATATTATTGGAAATGAAGATTTAGCAAATGCTAAGTATAATCAAACAGATGTAAATAAAGTATATAGTAAAGTGCTTTCAAGAATTGAGAAAATAGAAGGCGAAAGAATTAAGATAGAAGAAATTCAAGATTTAATAGAAGAAGAACTAAAAAATAATGGATATCAAGATGTGTATGAAGCTTTTTCTAGTTATCGTGAAAAAAGAGCTCAATCAAGACAATTATTTTTTGATGAAAAAAAACAACATAAATTTTTAAAAGCGCTAGAAAATTTAGGATTAAAATCAGTAGAGAATGAAGAAAAGGCAAGTAAAGATAGTGAAACAACAATGAGTACAATGCTTCAATATGGAAGCACAATTTCTAGGCAATTTGCAATAACTTATTTAATGAAAAAGAAATTTTCAGAAGCAAATGAGAATGGTGATATTTTTATTCATGACATGGATTTTGTTCCTATGGGAACTACATCATGTACACAAATAAATCTTGAAAAACTATATGAAGATGGATTTTCAGCAGGATTTTGTTTCCTAAGAAGCCCAAATGATATTAGCTCATATACTGCATTAGCAGCAATAGCAATAGAGTCAAATCAAAATGATCAACATGGAGAACAAGGAATACCTGCATTTGACTATTATATGGCACCAGGAGTTTTAAAAACTTTCAAAAAGCAATTTAAAGAAATTATTTTTAATTATTTAGAACTTACAGATTTTGATAAATTTATTGCAATAAATGGAATAGAAAGAGAAATAGATAAAATTAGTACAATTGAGTTTGATAGTAGTATTTTTGACAAATATTGTAGAGAATCAGAAGAATTAAAAAGGATGTTTAGAATTTCATATAAAAAGGCAATAGAGAAAACTAATCGTATTACATATCAAGCTATGGAATCATTTATACATACTTTGAATACAGCAAGAACAAAAGTTGAAGGGCAAATTCAAGCATCATCTATTAACTTTGGAACAGATATATCAAAAGAAGGAAGAATGGTTATTAAAAACTTTTTAAAAGCATCAGAAGCAGGACTTGGAAACCATGAGAGTTCAATATTCCCAATTTCTATATTTAAAGTAAAAGAAGGGGTTAATTATAATAAAGAAGATCCAAATTATGACTTGTTTAAGTTAGCATGTGAAGTAGCTATGAAAAGAGGTTTCCCAAAGTTTTCATTTTTGGATGCACCATTTAATAATAAGTTCTATATTAAAGGAAAGTTTGAAACGGAAGTTGCATATATGGGAACATATGCAAGAATAATGGATAATATTACTGATTCTAACAAAGAAACTTCTATAGGTAGAGGAAACTTATCAGTAACCACAATAAACTTACCAAGACTTGGAATAAAGTATGGAAGTATATCTAATGAAAAAGTAAACTTAAAAGGATTTTTTGCAGACTTAGAAGAAAAAATGGATTTAGTAAAAGATCAATTAATAGAAAGATATGAAATACAATGTAAGAAGAGGACATATAATTTTCCGTTCTTAATAGGACAACAAATTTGGCTTGATAGTGAAAAATTAAAAGATTCAGACAATTTAAAAAAAGTATTAAAACATGGAACTCTAAGCATTGGATTTGTAGGGTTAGCAGAATGCTTGAAGGCTTTAACAGGAAAACATCATGGAGAAAGTGAAGAAGCACAAAAATTAGGCAAAAAAATAATAAAAACTATGAGAGAAAAGTGTGATGAATATTCTAAAAAATACAATTTGAATTTTACTTTAATTGCTACTCCAGAAGGAGAAATTACAGGAAAATTGATTAAACTAGATCAGGCTATTTATGGAAAATTAAAAGGTATTACAGATAAAGATCAATATACTAATTCATTTCATGTACCAGATCAATGTAAAATTTCAGTAGAAAATAAAATAAAATTAGAAGCCCCATATCACGAATATACAAACGGTGGGCATATTACAAATATTTATTTAGAAAAAAATCAAGATGTAGAAGATTTTATGAACATTGTACATCTTATGAAAGAACAAGGCATTGGTTATGGAGCAATTATAAATACTTAATGTAATATTTGCAAAAATTAAGATAAGAAGGGAAATACAAATGGAAAAATTTGATGAAAGTAAGTCTGATGATAGAGAATATGTTATGCAAATGGTAAAACAAGATGGAAAATTATTAGATTTAGCAAGTAGTAATTTGCAAGATGATAAAGAAATTGTATTAGATGCAATTAGACAAAATCCAATATCGTTAGAATTTGCAAGTCAGAGACTTAAAAACGATAAAGAGGTAGTATTTGAATCAGTATCAAAAGTAGGCTGGACAGCTTGTTATGCAAGTGATAAGTTAAGAGCAGATAAGGATGTTATGCTATCAGGTGCGAAAATAGATGGGCAGATTTTATATTTTGCATCAAAAGAGCTTCGTGATGATAAAGATATGGTTTTAACATCAGTACAAAATAAAGGGTTAATATTAAAATATGCAAGCAAACGTATGAGAAATGATAAAGATGTTGTTCTAGCTGCAATTTCACAAGATAAAAGAGCAAAAGAATATATTGCATCAGATGAATTAAAAAATGATGCAGATGTTCAAAATATTTTAAATCCACCAGCAGAAAGTTAAATAAAAAAATAGATAATAATATAGCTAAACAAGAAAAATAGACGATAATATAATTAGTAAAGTATATAAGTGAAGAACAAGGAGCACAAAGATAATGCAATGGGTAAGAGAAAAGCTATTTGAATTACAAGATAAGAAATATCAAAAATTTCAAAGCAGTTTATGCACAAATGTAGACGATATAATAGGTGTACGAATACCAGAATTGAGAAAATTAGCAAAAGAAATTGTAAAAAAAGATGGATATGAGTATTTAAAAACTAATCCGAAATATTACGAAGAAAAAATGCTATATGGCTTTGTAATAGGTTATAGCAATATGAAATTAGAAGAAAGACTAAAATATTTGGATTTATTCGTGCCAATGATTGATAATTGGGCAGTTTGTGATTGTTGCACATCAACATTTAAATTTGTAGAAAAAAATCTAAAAGAAATATGGGATTACTTACAAAAATATATAAATTCCAATAATGAATATGAACTTCGCTTTGCGATTGTTATGCTAATGGATTATTATCTTAAAGAAGAATACATTGATAAAGTATTAAACATTTATAATGAAGTTCATCATGAAGGCTATTATGTTAAAATGGCAGTAGCATGGGCTATTTCAACTTGCTATGTTAAATTTCCAGAAAAAACAATGAAACTGTTGAAGAAAAATAATTTAGACCAATTTACATATAATAAAGCAATACAAAAGATGATAGAATCGTATCGAATTAGTGATAAAGAAAAAGAAGTTTTAAGAAAAATGAAAATAAAGTAACAGCTATAAATAAATTTTATATTTTTAAAAATAAAGTAACAACTATAAATAAATTTATATGTTTTATAAAAATAAAGTATAAAAAATAAGAAATATCAAACACTAAGTAATGGTGATAGAAATGAAAATATCTTGGATTAAGTATGAAAAAGATAAAAAAAGTTTTCGTCTGCCACAAGCTTTAGGGTTTGATGTTTTTTTATTAGATGATTTAGAAAAAACAGATGAGACAGTAAAAACCTTAGTTAGAAATGATTATGATACAATAATACTTTCAAATGAAGTAGCGGGTTTTTCAGAAGATATTATAAGAAAATATAAAAACGATAAAAATGTAAGAATTGTCATTTCTTTTAGCAGAGAATAATATAGTTTAAATAAGAGACTATGATTTAATAGGGGAAATGGCATGGAACAATATATATTTGTTTGTATAGGTACAAATAAAGTAATATCAGATTCTTTTGGACCAAGAGTAGGAGAAAAGTTAAAAGATAGTTTTAAAGATATATCTAATATTAAAGTGTTTGGAACTATGAAAGAACCAATTCACTTTAAAAACGCAAAGAAAGTTTTAATGCAACTTGAAAATGATGAAAAGCTTAAAATAGATGAATATAGCAAGACTATTTTAATAGATTCAGCAATTGATAAAGATATAAAAATAGGAACAACTTATGTAAGTCATGGTGGGACAGAAATAGGAAAGGCATATGGAAAAAGTTTTTATTTTCCGGCGTATTTAAGCATAAAAACTGTAGTATCAAACAAACAGAAGATGCTAAATATAAATCAAGTAGATTTACTAGCACAAAATGTAGCAAATAAAATAGCAAAGGTAATATATGAATGGTAAGCTTTACTATAAGGCAAAAGAGTATAAGTTGCAAATAAAATAAAAATACCTAATATATATTTATAAATAATTTAAATAAATATAAAAGATGTAAATTTCCAATTACTTGTATAAAAAAATAAAAAATGGAAAAAATTTTATTAATAATAAAAAACTAAATTTGCTACTTGCAAAAATAGATTTTTATATTAAAAAATGGAGGTACAAAATGGATACAAGTAATTTAAAAAATATTGTGGTACTAAGGGATTTACCATCTAATTTAGTAGAAGAAGCCATTGTTGTATTAAAACAAAATAAGAAAAATTCAAAATTAGAATTTGCTGATATAGATAAGAAGAAAAATAAAGTAGGAAGTTCAAATAAAAACTCAAATGCAAAGACTGAAAATTCAAAAGACTATATTGTTAAAGAAGCTCAATTATTAATAGCTGAATATGTTTTAAAAACAGAAAAGAAAAATCAGAAAGATAATCAATCATTGTTAAACCTAAAAAAGAAATATAGAAATGCTAAGGCATTGAATTATATTTTAGGAGTTAGTGTTGTGTTTGTTGCAGTTATGAGTTTTATTGTTTAATATAGACTAAGAAATATTTTTAATATTTAATCATAAAGCACCTCTTTTAGACATATAAATGTAAAAAGTCTACAAAGGAAGAGGTGTATTTTTGTGGAAAAAACCATGTCTCCAGAAGAAAGAATAAGAAGGGCAGAAGAAATTTATTACAGCAGAAGATTAAGAAGTGGGAATGTACGAATGTCAAGTTCGCAAGTAACAGAAGGAACAGAAAAAAGGCAATATTCGTTGTATAGAAAGATGGCTATACAAATATTAATATGCATACTTATTTATTTGGTTTTCTCATTAATAAAAGATGCAAATTATTTTTTTGCAGAAAGTGTAATAGATAAAACAAAGGAAATATTAAGTACTGATATAAACTTTGAAGTTATTTCTAGCAATATAGGTGATTTTTTTAAGAATAATCAAGAAAAATTTAATTTCTTAGGAGGATGGTTTGACAATTCTTCTGAGGAAAATAACATAGATAATCAATCTGATGGAAATGATATTAACAATCAATCCGAAGAGAATATAAATAATCAAAGTGAAAATCAAGTAAATACAAATGATGATAATTCAAATAGTGATAACAATATAGAAGAAAATAATAGTGAGCAATTAAATAGTTCAAATTCAGAAGATAACCAAAATTTAGAATATAATCAAAACACCCAAAGTGCTCAAAATGAACAAAGTAGTAAAACGGACAATTCTACAAGTAGTAATCAAGCGGTAGGAATAGGTGGAGGAAGTGATGAGGATGAAGCAGTACAAGTAGCAAGTCAAGCTTCAAGTGAAAAAACTCAAATGGAAAAAGATGCAGAATATATAAAAGCAAACTATAAAATGCAAATACCAGTATCAGGAAAAATTACATCTGGATATGGTAAAAGAGAGCCAACAGAAATAGTATCTGAAAATCATCAAGGAATTGATATAGGAGTGGTGGAAGGTACAACAGTAGTTTCAGCTATGGATGGAAAAGTAAGTTTAGTTTCAAGTGAGGGGAGTTATGGCATCCATGTGAAAATTGTAAAAGATGATATAACTACAGTATATGCACATTGTAGCAAAATTTTAGTAAAGGAAGGGCAAACTGTAAAGAAAGGACAAAAAATTGCACTCTCAGGGAATACTGGAAATACAACTGGTCCACATCTACATTTTGAAATTCAAAGAAGCGGAAGAACAATTAATCCAGAGCTAATATTAAAGTGGAGCTAAAATTAGGAATACTAAAGAAAAATCATATAAAAATAATAATTAGATATTAACTTAGCAATGTGACTAATGAAAAATCAATACAAGAAAATAATAAACCTAAGAAAAGGGGAAGGTAAATGAGTATAAAAGTAGATTTAAAGATATTTTTATTTATGATTATCTTTTACTTTACTAAACAAATTGAAATATATGTTGCTTTAATGATATTTGCATTAATACATGAAATGGCTCATTTAATTTGTGGACTAGCATTAAAATTTAAGCCTACTAGTATAAAAATAAATCCATGCGGATTTCAAATTAGTTTTTTAATTTCTGCAAGTGAATACAATGCCAATGGTAAAGTTAAACTATCAATAAAAAAAATTATAATTGCACTTGCTGGTCCAATTACAAATCTAATAATTGCATTTATAGCTATAATTATTCCAAAGTTTAATATAGATACAGTAATATATGCAAATATACTACTTGCAATTTTTAATTTACTTCCAATATATCCTTTAGATGGTGGAAGAATTTTGCAAGAAGCTATTAAGATAAAAAGAGGAAAACAAAAATCATATGAAATAACAAATTTAGTATCTAGAATAACAGTAATTATACTTACAATTATTTCAAGCATTACAATTTTATACATACATAATATTGCCATAGTTATTATTTTAGCTTACTTGTGGTATCTGGTAATTCAAAACGAAAGATATTATAGGATAAAAAAGAACATTTATGAGCAAGTAGAAAAATTAATAAAGAAAGACAACTGTGATGATAGTTATTATTCTAATAAGATATAATACTGTAAAATATTTGAATATTGTATAATTAATTGCAAATTGTATACTGTAAAATATTGCAATTTATGTATTGCACAATGGAAAAAAATGTGGTAAAATATATAACGTTAAAAAGGGAAATAATTCCTTACTTGCAAAAATATTTGCAGGTTGTAATCCACAAGGAGGTGAAAAATAATGAACAAATACGAAAGTGTTGTCATTATTGATCCATCTGTAGAAGAAGAGAAAGTAAAAGAACTATCTCAAAGATTTACAGATTTAATCAATCATGACGGAACAGTAGAAAAAGTTGAAGAACTTGGCAAAAAGAAACTAGCTTATGAAGTTAAGAAAAACAAAGAGGGCTACTATGTAGTAATAAACTTCGAAGCAAATCCAAGTTTAATTGCAGAATTAGAAAGAAATTACAGAATCATTGATGAAGTAATTAAATTCATTACTGTAAAAGCAGAGTAGAATTACCTGAAAAATAAAAGACAAAATAAGGGCTTTTAAATATAGAAAGGTAAGGTATAAAAAATGAATAAAGTAATTTTAATGGGTCGTTTAACTAGAGATCCTGAGGTTAGGTATACTCAAACAAATAATACCTTAGTTGCTTCTTTTAGTTTAGCAGTAAATCGTAGATTTGTTAGACAAGGAGAAGAAAGACAAGCAGACTTCGTAAACATAGTTGCATGGAGCAAGCTTGGAGAATTTTGTAGTAAATATTTTAAAAAAGGTCAACAAGTAAGTGTAGTTGGAAGACTACAAACAAGAAACTGGGATGATGACCAAGGTCAAAAACATTATATTACAGAAGTTGTAGCTGAAGAAGCTTATTTTGCAGATAGTAAGAAAGATGGAGAAGCAGGTGGAACAAACTTTGATGCAACATTTGGTACAATGCCTACTTCAAATAGCGGTTCAGACTTTGAAATATCATCAGGAGATGACCTACCATTTTAAGTTTAATTAGCGTAATACTAACAGATACAAATTAAAAAGAATAGGGGGTAAATATAAAATGGCAGACAAGAAAAATACTAGAAGAAATAATAGTAATAGAAACAATGATGAAGATTATAATCCAAGATTTAGAAAAACAAGAAAAAAAGTATGCCCATTATGTGCAGATAAAAATTTAAAATTAGATTATAAAAATGCAGAGCAATTAAAGAAATATATAAATGAAAAAGGAAAAATACTTCCAAGAAGAGCAACAGGTGCTTGTGCAATTCATCAAAGAGATATTACATTAGCTGTTAAAAGAGCTAGACAAATCGCTGTGTTACCATACACACAAGAATAATATAAATAAAAAACACCTCTTAAACATTATGTTTAAGAGGTGTTTTTATGTGTTTATTTAGTGTTTATTTATTAAAATATTTTTAGTATTTTTTAATTAAATATTTTTTAAATCTCTGTATTTAAAGTAAGCAAATACTCCACTACCAATTAGTACTATTAATGCGAATATAATTCCTGCTTCAACACCTGTTTGTGGTAATTTTCCATCATATACAGAGTTATCATCTGAAGTGTTTTCACTTGCTGTATTTCCTCCAGCTGTGTTTCCTCCAGCTGTATTTCCACCAGCTGTTGAACCTCCTCCTACATCATTACCACCTGCAGTATTTCCACCTGCTGTATTACCTCCAGTTGAAGGTGGATTGTTAGAACCGGTCACAGTTCCGTTTGCATATAAAGTTAAATGAGTTTGAATGTCGGTTACTTGCAAAGTAGGACAAGTTAAAGTGGCATTATTTCCAGTTTCATCTGTTATATTTCCACCTGCTAAACTTACTGTAGCCATTGTACCTACATCTGATGACTTAATAGTATATTCGTATACTATAGTAGATCCACTAATTGTTCCATCTTTTAATTCAATATTATTTCCATTTCCAAATTTTATAGTTAAGGTTGGTACTTCAGTTCCTTTAATTGCTTCACTAAAGCAAACATGTAATACTAAATTTGCATTTGCTGGAACTATATAAGCATTTTGTGAAATATCCAAATTACCATACATATCACTTCCGTCTACATATATTCTAGAAACAGTTGGTGCTGTAATATCTTTTGAAGTATCTTCTTTATCCCAATTTTCAATGTAGTCAAATTTAAAACCATTTGCTTCTGCAAATTCTTTAGAAGTCATTTCATCATGCCCATATATAGTAAGCTTTTTGCAACCATAAAAAGCATCAGATCCTATAGAAGCAACAGAATCAGGAATTAAAACTTTTTCTAAATTTGAACAACCATCAAAAGGTGCATACATTGAATATTCACCATAAATAGTAGTTACTGTATCTGGAATAATAAGACTTTTAAGTTTAGCGCAATTTTGGAATACTCCTCTACCTATTTGAGTTATTTTGTTAGAAAGTGTTATATTTTGTAAATTAGAGCAATTTTGAAAAACACGTAGGCCAAAAGTTATTACACTATTAGGCATTGTTACACTTCTCAACCCAGAACAACCGGCAAATGCATCATTTCCAATTGAAGTAAGAACTTCAGTATTAGAAAAATCAACAGAAGTTAAACCAGAGCAACCTTCAAATGCATCATCTCCAATTGAAGTAACAGTATTAGGTATTGTAATTGATTTTAAACCTGTGCAGTTTCTGAAAGCATAATCTCCTATTTTTGTAATTGTTTCAGGAATAGTAACGCTTGTTAAACCTGCACAGTCTTTAAAAGCACCAGTATCATAGCTACCAGCTAAAGATACTACAGTTTTCTCCTCTATAGTAGATGGTATAGTAACTGAACCAGTTACAGTCTTTGTTTTACACCTTAAGTTTATTACATTTTCACTTCCGTCTAATGAATAGCCCCATTCAATATTTTGATCTTCATCTGTATATGTTTGCTCAGCTGCATTTGAAATGGTTGGCATCAAAAATAATAAAATAACTACAAACATTATTGCTATGAAATATTTTGTTGTTTTCATTTTTTTCCTCCTTTTATTTTTTCATAAGTTATTAAAATATTATCTTATAATAATTACTTATATTTATATATCACTAATAGCATAAAAAGTAAATAAATAAGACAAAATATACTTAAATGTAACAAAATTGTAACAAAACTGTAATATTACTTACGGATATACGGATTAGAATAAAAATTAAGTGAAAAATTTTTAGAGACATTATTAAATAATCTTGACATATAGTATCAAATATGATACTATATACTTAGCCTTTGGGGAGGCTAATATTTTATCAAATATAAACATTTTCCAAAGGGAGGAATATTATGTCAGACATAGACAAAATAATACTGAAGATGAAACAGCAGCCAAATGGAATAAGGTTTCAAGAATTGGCAAAAGTTTTAGAGTACAACGGATATAAAATGAAACCAAAGAAGCGGAACATCTCATAGGAATTTTATTAATAAAAAAGGAGATGTAATTACAATTAAAGAAGATAACCCATTGAAGGCTGTATATATTAAAGATGTACTTAGAAGAATAGGAGAATAGAAATCCTATTCTTTGAGTACACTTATAAAGAAGGAGGAAGCTTGTATGAAAAATGTTCAATATTATATGAATTTACCATATAATTACATTGTGCAACCTATCACAGATGAAAGTGGTTCTTATTTTTATGCGCACATTTTAGAACTAGATGGTTGTCAAAGTACAGGAGAAACATTTGAAGAAGCATATGAAAATTTAAGAGAAGCCATGAAAGGATGGATTGAAACTAAACTAGAAAATGGTTTTCAAATACCATTACCAGTTGGATACGATAATTTTAGTGGTAAATTTATAGTTAGAATACCAAAATCTTTACATTATAAACTATCAGTAGAAGCAGAGCAAGAAGGTGTATCATTAAATCAATATGCATTATATAAATTAAGTAATTAATATTTTTTAGATAAGAACCTATTTAATAAAATAGGTTCTTATTTAGCTTAAATTAACTTAATACAGAAATATTTTACATATTGAAAAAAGCCAATTATTATGTTATTATTATTAAGTAAAATATATTGAAAATACAAGTATTAGAAAAGGGGAAATATGAATAAAAAAATATATATCTTGCTAGTGGCAATAATAACAACTGTTTTTGTAGTTATTTTATTAGCTCCAAAAGAAAATAAAAAGCAAGGCGAAAACGAAAAAGTAAAAATAGTAACTTCATTTTATCCAATTTATGTTATGACTCAAAATATAACAGATGGAGCACAGGGTATAGAACTTACTAACTTAACACAAAACAATGTTGGTTGTTTACATGACTATACTTTATTAACATCAGATATGAAAAAAGTAGAGAAAGCAGACATTTTTATTGAAAATGGGCTTGGCTTAGAAAACTTTATAGAAAAGATAATAGGTACATATCCAAATTTAAAAATTATTGACAGTAGCAAAAACATTATAAATAAGATAGAAGATGGTGAAGAGGGCACAAATCCTCATATTTGGACAAGCATAGAAAACTATATAATACAAATAGATACAATAACTAATTTCTTAAGTGAATATAATCCAGAAAATGCTAGTATCTATCAAGAGAATTGTAACAAGTATAAGGAAAAATTAAATGAATTAAAACTTAAGTATGATCAAGAATTAAATGATTTAAAAGGAAAAAAGGTAGTTTGCTTAGATGAAGCACTAACATATTTAATTAAAGAAATCGGCATGGAATGTATTCAAATAACTACAAATCATGAAGAAAGTACATTGTCAGCTGATACAATTAAAAATGTAATAAATGAAATTAAAAATCAAAATATAAAAGCAATTATAGTTGGAGAAGAAGCTATAGATAATGCGAAAACTTTAGAAAAGGAAACTGATGCTAAAATATATAAATTAGATTCTTGTATGAGCGAAAATAACTATATTTCTAGTATGCAAAATAATTTAGAAGTATTAAAACAAATATTAGAAAATAGCTAAAAAATTAAAAAGTAGGTGAAAATAAAATGAGTGAATCAGTAGCATGTGGCTTACATTGTACTAAAATAAATCATATAAGTGTAAAGTTTGGAAAAGAAGTTGTGCTTAAAGATGTTAATCTTCATGTACATTGCGGACAACTAACAGTAATAATAGGAAGAAACGGTGCGGGAAAATCTACACTTTTAAAAGCAATTTTAGGAGAAGTGGAGCATACAGGAAATATTGTATTTACAGATATGAAAGAAAACATAACCAAAAGAATAAAAATAGGTTATGTACCACAATCAATACACATAGAAAAACACATGCCAACTACTGTTTACGATTTATTTGCTTCTTGCATTTGTCATGTACCAGTATTCTTAAAAAAAGATAAAAAAATTTATCAAGAAATAAAAGAACAATTAAAACTATTTGGGGCAGAAAAATTAATAGATAAAAGCATAGGGGACTTGTCAGGAGGAGAATTACAAAGAGTGCTATTAGCAATAGCAACAAAGCCAACACCAAACTTACTTATTTTAGATGAGCCGGTTTCAGGAATTGATAAAAATGGAACAGAGGATTTTTATGAATTAGTAAATGATTTGAAACAAAAATATGATATGTCTATTTTATTAGTTTCACATGACTTAGATTTAGTAAAAAAATATGCAGATAAAGTAGTATTATTAGATAAAGAAGTAGTAAAAGAGGGAACGCCAGAGGAAGTATTCCATAGCTTAGAGTTTCAAAATAGGTTTGGAAGTTTGAAGTAAGCCTGAAAATAAAAAGATTTGAAAATAAAAACTTTTTAAAATCCAGTATAAAAGAAGCAAAATTAGATTTAAAAGTCAAAAGTAGGAGGGGAAAGAGTTAAATATGGACCTTATTTATAGCATATTGGAAGCAATATTACCATTTGAATTTATAGAATATACCTTTATGAAAAATGCACTACTTGCTATTTTATTAGTAACACCAGTATTTGCAATATTAGGAACAATGATTGTAAATAATAAAATGGCATTTTTCTCAGATGCCCTTGGGCATTCAGCATTAACAGGTATAGCAATAGGAATGGTACTAGGAATTAGTAATATGAATATTTCAATGATATTTTTTGCAGTAATATTTGCTCTTTTACTTAACTTTGTAAAAAATAAAACAACTTATGGAGCAGATACAATAATTAGCGTATTTTCTTCAATAGCAATAGCACTTGGCTTAGCTATGCTTGCACAAAGTGGAAACTTTAATAAATATTCTAGTTATTTGGTTGGAGATATTTTAAGTATAAGTAATATAGAAATTTTATACTTATTCATAGCTTTTATAGCTGTATTTGCATTTTGGTATTTTACATTTAATAAATTAAATGTGCTTAGCATAAATAGTACATTAGCAAAAAGTAGGGGAGTAAACACAAAATTAATTGATAATATTTTTGTTATTTTAATTGCAGTTATTGTTATGATCTCAATTCGTTGGATTGGTATTTTACTAATAAATTCATTATTAATTTTACCAGCAGCTTCAAGTAGAAATGTTGCTAAGAATATGAGAAGTTATCATTTATTATCAGTTATATTCTCATTATTCTCTGGAATTGCAGGCTTAGTAATTTCGTATTATTGGAACATTCCAACAGGTTCTATGATAGTTCTAATCTCAGGAATAATTTATTTTATTACTTTTGGAATAAGAAAATTGGTTAAAGAGTAAGACAATGGGACGGGGTTTTTGTCTTAACAAAAATTAATATATTTATTAGGAATTTATAAAAATATATCTACTAATAATTTTAAAAGATAAAATATAATTAATTTTTTGCCTAAAAAGCTTAAGACAAAAACCCCGTCCCATTGTCTAAATTCCTAATATTTTCTTAGCCCTATCCACATCATCAGGTGTTGCAGTAGGAACACCATCCAAAGGATATTTACTACCAAGTTTTTCCCATTTAAATCTACCCATATCATGATATGGAAGAATCTCAACTTTTTTCACAGTTTTCAAAGTATCAATAAAATTTTTTAAGTCAATTAAATCTTTTTCATTATCTGTAATTCCGGGAACTAACACTTGTCTAATCCACATATCTTTATTATTATCACTTAAATATTCAGCAAAAGCAAGCTCATTTTTATTAGAAACCCCAGTCAAATCTTTACAAACTTCATCATTTATACTTTTTATATCTAATAGAAATAAATCAGCTAAATCAATTACTTTTTTTATATCTTCAGTAATAGGAAAATTTCCAGAAGTATCAATAGCAGTATGAATTCCGTCAGCCTTTAATTTTTCAATAAGTGGAATTAAAAACTTAACTTGTAATAATGGCTCGCCACCGCTAATTGTAACTCCACCACCAGAAGGCATAAAATAGTTTTTATATCTTTCTATTTTAGCAATTATTTCATTTATGGTATAAAGCATACCACCGCAAGTATTCCATGTATCTCTATTATGGCAATATTTACATTTTAAATGACATCCTTGCATGAAAATTACGAACCTGATTCCAGGTCCGTCAACTGTGCCAAATGATTCAAATGAGTGAATTCTTGCTTTTAGTTCGTCCATTTTTTCCTTTCAATTATTTAATTCTTAAAATACTGTAAAATGAGCAGGTCAGAATGCATAACTGTTTATCTGACCTGTTCAAAAACATTAAATACTCTCATGAATTGTTCTGTTTATAACATCTAATTGTTGCTCTCTAGTTAATTTAGTAAAGTTTACAGCATAGCCAGACACACGAATTGTAAGTTGTGGATATTTTTCAGGGTGATCCATAGCATCTAAAAGTAAACTTCTATCAAATACATTTACGTTTATATGGTGACCAGTTTGAATGAAGAAACCATCTAACATATTTACTAAATTTGATATCTTAGAAACTTCGTCTTTTCCAAGTGTTCCAGGTGTGATAGAGAAGGTATAAGATATACCATCTTCTGCATATTCATAAGGTAGTTTTGAAATAGTATTCATAACTGCAAGTGCACCATTAGTATCTCTACCATGAAGTGGGTTAGCACCAGGACCAAAAGGCTCTCCGTCTTTTCTTCCATCAGGTGTAGTTCCTGTATTTTTTCCATAAACTACATTAGATGTAATTGTTAATATTGAAAGTGTTGGTCTTGAATGCTTGTAAGTATGGTGACTTTCTAATTTTTTCATAAATGTTTTTACAACTGAAACAGCAATATCGTCAACTCTATCATCATCATTACCGTATTTTGGAAAATCTCCTTCAACTTGATAGTCAACTGCTAATCCAGTTTCATCACGAATAACTTTTACTTTAGCATATTTTATAGCAGATAAAGAGTCTGCAACAACTGATAAACCTGCGATACCGCAAGCCATTGTTCTTAATAAATCTCTTTCTCTGTCATGTAAAGCCATTTCTAAAGCTTCGTAAGAATATTTATCATGCATATAATGAATCATATTAAGTGCTTTAATATAAATTTTTGCAACATAATCCATCATGCAATTAAATTTTTCCATTACTTCATCATAATTTAAATATTCAGATGTGATAGGCTCAAAACGAGGTGTAACTTGTTTTCCAGTTTTTTCATCTCTACCACCATTTATAGCGTATAATAAAGTTTTAGCTAAGTTTGCTCTTGCACCAAAGAATTGCATTTGTTTACCTACCTTCATAGCAGATACGCAACAAGCAATAGCATAGTCATCACCTAAAGTAATTCTCATTAAATCATCATTTTCATATTGAATAGAAGATGTTTTAATTGAAATCATTGCACAGTATTTTTTGAAACCTTCAGGTAAATTTTTAGACCATAATACTGTTAAATTTGGCTCTGGTGCAGGTCCTAAATTTATTAATGTATGAAGAACTCTAAAAGAGTTTTTTGTAACTAAAGTTCTACCATCAATGCTCATACCACCAATGCTTTCAGTAACCCAAACAGGGTCTCCACTAAATAAAGCGTTATATTCAGGTGCTCTTAAGAAACGAACCATTCTTAATTTCATAACGAAGTGGTCCATTAATTCTTGAGCTTCATTTTCTGTTATAACTCCGTTTTTTAAATCTCTTTCAATATAAATATCTAAGAAAGTAGATGTTCTACCTAAACTCATTGCAGCACCATTTTGATCTTTAATAGCTGCTAGATATCCAAAATATAGCCATTGTATAGCTTCTTTGGCATTTGAAGCAGGTTTAGAAATATCAAAACCGTAGCTTTGAGCCATTTGTTTTAATTCATTTAAAGCAACAATTTGGTCATGAATTTCTTCTCTTTGACGAATCATTTCTTCTGTCATTTCATCAGCATCTACAATAGAAAAAGCCTCTTGTTTTTCAGCAATTAAAGTATCTACACCATATAGAGCAACTCTTCTGTAATCACCAATAATTCTTCCACGACCATAACCATCAGGAAGACCTGTAATTAAGTGTGAGCTTCTAGCTGCTCTAATTTCAGGTGTATATACAGAGAAAACACCATCATTGTGAGTTCTTCTTAAATCATGATAAATATGAGAAATTTGCTCATCAACTTTATATCCATAGCTTTCACAAGATTTCTCAACTATTCTAATACCACCATTTGGCATAATAGCTCTTTTTAAAGGTTTATCAGTTTGAAAACCAACAATTTCCTCTAAGTCTTTATCAATATATCCTGGAGCAAAACGATTAATTCCAGATGGGGTAGAAGAGTCTACATCTAAAACACCACCATTTTCTGTTTCCTTCTTATATAAATCTAAAACATTATTCCATAATTTTTTAGTCTTTTCAGTTGGACCTACTAAAAATGAATCATCTCCTTCATAAGGTGTGTAGTTTGCTTGAATAAAGCCTCTAACATCGATTTCTTTAGTCCATTCACCTTGTTTGTTAAAACCATTCCATTGTTCAAAATCCATTTAAAATACCTCCTATAAGTTGTTAATTCTTTTAAGTTTGAATTATTAATTTATTAAGTTTAAGCTTCAACATATTTAAAAGTCTAAACATTAATTTGCCTGAAATTTAAGTATTAAAATTTAAAATGCGTATTGATAATATTAGCATAAATTTAAATATTTATCAATACTTCAATTTAAAAAACGACAATAATATTCAAAAATATTACAATATCGAAAAAAAGCAAGAATTATATATATAATTCTTGCTTTTAATATAACCACTTTAACAAAAACTATTCTTCTTCACTAATAACTTTTGCGATTTTGTAAATTAGTTTTTGTTTTTCAGGAGGAATTGAACTTAAAATTTCATTAAACTCAGAAGTGAGATAATTAGAAGATTTACTAGAAACTCCATTTAAAATGTAGCCTTCTGAAACGCCTAAAATATCACAAATTTGAGTTAATCTTTTTAAATTTATATGAGAATTTCCACGTTCAACTCTGCTTAAAAATGCAATTGAAACATCTAATTTTTCAGCTAAATTGTCTTGAGTCATTTTTTTATCAAGTCTAGCTTTCTTTAGTCTTTGACCAATAATAGTATAATCAAGTGCCATAAAATTTACCCCCATATTTCATTTAAACTATATATAGCATTTAATTTTGAAACATTACAGATACAAAACGGTTAATATTGCTAAATAAGTTACATATTGATTTCTAATAATATTTTGTACAATAAAGCTAGAAATATTAGATTTTCAAGTTAAAAATATTTTACATATATGGAAAAGAGTACCAAATTGTAAATATGAAATTTTTTTTATGAAGATGATTAAAATAGAAACTAAAATTACTATTAAGTAAAAAAATATAGACAAATTGTACTAAAAAATTTTAACTTTTGCTTGCTTTATACTTTTTCTTATGCTACAATATTCGTGGCTTTTAAAAGAAGCTTAAATGAATTTAATTATTTTTGAAACTATCCCTTCTTAAATTTGATATTAAAAAGGTCATTGTATCAAAATATTAAATGTCAAAAATAAAGAAGGAGGTATATATCATGGCAGATAAAACTTTAAAATGCAAAGACTGTGGAGCAGAATTTGTTTTTACAGAAGGTGAACAACAATTCTATGCTGAAAAAGGTTTCACAAATGAGCCTCAAAGATGCCCAGAATGCAGAAAAGCAAGAAAAGCACAAAGAAGAAATAACAATAATGCTTAAAATATCAAAAATAAAATTATATTAAAAACAAAAAAATCTACCTTTAAAAAGGTAGATTTTTTGTTTCATATAGCCTCTTCATGATGGCTATACTTCATTTTTGTAGCAAGGCCTCCTCTTATGTGTCTTTCAGCTTTGTTTTCATCTAATATTTGCCTAACCTCATGAGCTAAAATGGGGTTTATCTTAAGTAATCTTTCACTTACATCTTTGTGAACAGTACTTTTACTAACACCAAACTTCTTGGCAGCTCCTCTAACAGTATCTTTGCTATCTATAATATATTGTGCTAAATTAACAGCACGTTCTTCTATTGATACATTTCTTTTCAAATGAAAAACCCCCTTGAAATAACGCTGTTTTGTACATTGTATTCAAGGAGAGTTTGTATTAGAACAAATAATATTTTGTTATTTCTTTTTGGCTATATAATAAGAAGAAAGAATGTATACAATCCTTAAAAAATTTTACCCTGTCACCAAACTACAAAATACGACATAAAATATGATAACTGCATATTTATAAAATGCAAAATTCTTTCTATAAAGGAATGTAGGGGAGTTACCCCAAAAAAAGCAAATCTAGAAAGGAATGAATTTTGATATGAAAAAACTTAAGAAAGGTGACATTGTAGCAAGATTATCATACGGAAAAGATATAATATTTGTAATACAAAGAATAATAAAAACAAAAGACGGAGAGCAAATAGCAATTTTAAATGGCTTAACAGTTAGAGTTCAGGCAGATAGCCCATTAGAAGATTTAGAAGAAGTAAGTCCTAAAATTGTAGAAGAGCACATAAGAAAAGTAGAAGAAAAAGCATTAAAACGAATTAAAAAACAAGAAGAAATGAAAAATTTATCTAAGCCATTTCGTGAAACTCTAGTCTCTTATACAGGAAGAATTCTTCATATAGATGGTGATAGAAAGTATAGTGAAAAATCTCGTAGATACTATAAAAAGCTAGGCTTAACAGCATTTGTAAAAAACATACCTGAAAGAAATCAACCATATTATATAAAAGGTTTAATACAAAGGTATGAGCCAGATATACTAATAATCACACGGACATGACGGAATGATTAGAAAAGGAGCAAGATTTAACGATTTATCAAATTATAGAAATTCAAAATATTTTGTTTCAGCAGTAATTGAAGCAAGAAAGCAAAAACTAGATAAAGATTTGGTAATTTTTGCAGGAGCCTGCCAAAGTTATTATGAAAAACTAATGCTTGCAGGAGCAAATTTTGCATCATCTCCAGCAAGAATACTAATTGATTTTATGGATCCACTTATTGTAGCTGAAAAAATAGCGACAACAAATGAAGAAAAATTTGTAACAATTAGAGATATGGAAGAAGAACTTAGAGACGGACAAAGAGGGGTAAGTGGAATAGGTGGTCAAGGAAAGAAGAAGACACTTTTGGTTTAAATTAAAGATAAAATATAAATTGTTTTTACTAAATTGTAAGAAGTAATTTTAAAATAAAAATAAGCTTTAAAATCAAAAAATAGTTACGGAAATAAGTGTTATAAAGATTATATTACAAACACGTAATAAAATTGTAATACAAATGTAACAAAACTATAAAAGCATTGATACAACTGAGATATAAGCCATGACATAAACCGAACTTTTTTGACATTTTTAGCTAAAAATGATATAATTTGCCCATATTAAAAAAGTAGGTGATGTTATGATTTGTCCAAACGATATTGCTAGTTTGAAAACTGACATTAATGAAATGGTCGGACAAAAGATAATTGTCAAAGGATCTCTTGGAAGATGCAAAACCTTTGAAAAAGAAGCTACAATAGAAAAAGCTTATCCAAATATTTTTGTTATTAAATATGAGGAAGAGAAAAGAAATGTTACTTATAGCTATACTGATGTCTTAACAAGAACTGTAGAAGTGGATGTATTTGATGGAACTAGTTATAGTCCACTTATTCCACCACCTGTACTTGAAGCAAAAAGACAAAAGAATTTAGCATAAGTTAAAAATAATTTTACCAAAAAATTATTTTAACAAAATTTAATTAAAAACAAAAAATTCCTAATTTTTAGGAATTTTTTTTGTCCCTAAACATATATATAAATTAGAAAAAATGAATAGGAGGGATAAAAAATGGTACTCGAAACAGCAAAAGATACTCTTACCTTAAACCAAGTTATTAGCCAAAAAAAAGATACTTTTATGGTAGAAGATGACTGCATTGTTCCAGATGTAAAGCCAGATATATTAAGTGTAGTTAGCAGTAGTGGAACAACCTGTATTTATAAAAAAGAAATCTTAGATGGAAAAATTAGATTAGATGGATGTGTAAATACATATGTAATGTACTTGGCAGATTCTGAAGAAAATCAGGTAAGAAGTTTAAATACAAATTTAGAATTTACACAAATAATTGATGTACCAATGGCAAAAGTTGGAATGCAGTTAGATGCTAATATCATTTTAAAAGGCTTAGACTGCAAAGTGCTAAACGGCAGAAAAATTCATATTAAAGCTATTTTGGAGGTGGAAAGCAAAGTTTCTTCAAATGAAACAGTAGAATATGTTAAGGAGATTTCTAACTTGAAAGACATTCAATTTTTGAATAGTGATTTTGAAATCAATTCTTTAATAGGAAGTGGTACAACAAAAGTTTATGCGAAGGATACGGTTATGATTGATGAAGCTGACAACTTAGTGGAAGTAATGAAAACTGACCTTAAGATTATAAACAAAGACATCAAAATTAGCTATAATAAGGTACTAATTAAGGGAGACTTGCTAACCAAAATCATTTATTTAACAGATGATAATCGTATAAATATAAAAGAAGTCAATATACCTATTGTAGGCTTTATCGACCTTCCAAACATTAGTGAGGAGCATCTTTGTGATGTAAAATATGAAATTAAAAACATTGTAATAAAACCTAACAATGTAGAAGAGCATTCTATTTATGTAGAGGCTGAAATTGAAGTATATTGTGAGGCTTATGAAAACAAAAACTTAAAAATGATACAAGACTTATATAGCCCAACTGTAAATTTACAATTTCATCAAAGAAAAGTAAGAATGATGCAAAAGAAAGCTACTAAAGAGCAAACATATAATGTTAGAGAAAATCAAGTGATTCCAGAAATTAGCTCTCATAAAATTTATGATGTTGAAGTATTACCAATAATTCAAACGCAACAAGTAGGAGCAAATTCAATTAATTATGAAGGAGACCTTGAATTAAACTTTATTTATTCTTCAAATGGTAATGCTGGAATAGATGCAAAAAAGATAACGCTTCCAATCAACTTTACAATGGACTTTGATGGAATAACACCTGATGATAATATAAATACTGTTATAGAAATTTCACAGCAAGACTTTATTATAAAACAAGACGAAAGCATAGATATAAAAGTAGACTTAAGCTTTACTGCAATAAGTGAGCAAGATAGAAATATTTCAATTATAGACGAAATTGAAACACAAGAAGAAAAAGCAAAAAATGCATACAGCATGATTATTTATTTCGCTAAGCCAGGAGATACTTTATGGAAAATCGCTAAAAAATTCAATAGTACAGTAGAAAATATTGCTAGGGTAAATGGAATAGAAGATGCAAATAATTTGCAAGTAGGAAAACAATTATTTATTCCTAGATACCATGGATGATAAAATTTATACAAGAAATAAGTGGAGGTTTAATTATCGTCCACTTAAATTTTATAGTTTTATTCTAATACTTGTAATAGCATTCACATTTGCATATTATGCTTTAAAATCAATAGAACCAATAATGGAAAAACAATGTAAGGCAATGGCAAAATCTATTGCAACAAAAATTTGTAATGAAGAATCTAGCAAAGTAATGGTAAATTACAAATATGAAGATTTATTAAACATTACAAAAGACGAAAGTGGAAATATTAAAATGGTAACAACTAATATGATTACTGTTAATGAAATTATTTCTGAAATTCCAATAAGAATACAAAACAAAATTGAACAAAGTGAAAATAATCATTTTTCAATTCCACTAGGAAGCTTTTTAGGTATCAATTTGTTATCAGGTAGGGGACCAAAAGTAAATATTAAAATGGAAGTAGCAGGAAGCTTAGATACTTCACTTAGGTCTGAATTTATAGCTAGTGGAATAAATCAAACCATGCACAAAATTTATTTAGAAATAGAGTGCAATGTTATTATTCTAACACCTTCTCAAACAATGGAAGAAAAAATAGTAAATCAAGTTCTATTAGCAGAGGGAGTAATAATAGGGGATATACCAAGTACTTATTATAACTTAGAAGGAATGAAATCAGATAATTTGTTAGATATTGTGGAGTAAAAATATATATCATATTTGCTATTTAAAAAATAATATGATATAATTAAAGGTACGAAAGTTTGTTAGCTTTAATTTTCCAACTTTTTAAAGCTAATTTAACTTTAGTAATTAAAGTTAAATAAATTTAAAGTGAGGTTTAAAGAAAATGACAAAAAGAGAGGCAAAATGTGCAATTGGAATTGCACGGACAGACGTAAACATGATGCTTTTTTATTTAAGAAAGCTTCGTTTCCTACTTAATGCAAAGTTTCCTGAAGAGGAACCTGTAAAATCAAGCCTTGAAATCATGAAAAAAGATTTTGAAAATTGGGCAGAAAGGTTCGAAGCTGATAAAGCCGAAGCTTATGAGGCTATGATGCTAATCAGAAGCGGAGAATTCAGCCGAAAGGCTAAGAAAATCAGCAAAAAAGGCAATGCCTATTGCTAATTAACTAAAAAGTTGGAGAAAGGAATTATTTTAAATAATTCCTTTTTTATATTTTATATTATAAAATATTGCATTTTAAATACAATTTCCAAGTAAAATAAATCTCTAAAAATAATTAAAAACTTATAAAATTTGACCATTAGGCTTAAAAGTGGTATAATAAAATATAATTAAATAATTGAAGGAGTGATTTAAATGGGATTATTTGATAAATTTAAAAAGAAAAAAGAAGAACCAACTCCAATGCAAAGTCAAGAAGAAAAAGATAATATGGCGATACCAGTAATGCAATATATGGATAAAAATCAAAAAAATTACTATCAATTAGATTATTATTCATTATCTCCAGAAATAAAAAGACAAATGTATGATAGTACTAGATTAATTGTAGATCCAAATCCAGAATTTTTACCAAGCGGACATAAGGTATATAATGCAAAAGTTTCATGGTATGGAATATATGATTGTGAATACATAGTTGATGGAGAAGATATAGGAAGAAAATCAGACATGGAAAATATTAGATTAGAGCTTGACATGGATAAATTTATAAATGATAGAGAATATCAAGATGTATTAATGACAAAATTATTATCTAGAAATAGAGTAATGAGATATAAAGAGCAAGGATTACAAGATAATCCAGATCATCAATGTGGAAATTATATTGGATATGTAGATAGAAATGAAAATGGAAATTACATTAAAAAATTTGATTTAGGAATAGGTGAGGAAGTACATGCTTTACCTGAACAAGTAAATAGAAGACAAAGATATAAAGAAAAATTAGAAAAAGACAAGCAAACTAGAAACGCTGAAAGAGAAAGAATGATAAAAAAATTACAAGATGAGATGGAAAAATAAGCTAATAGCCGATAAGCAATTAAATATAAACAATTAAATAGTTAAAAATATATAAATAAAAAACCATATCAAAAAATTTGATATGGTTTTTTTATATTGTGAATTGATAAATAAATCAACTCTAAAATTATCTTTTTTTAATCTATTATCTCTTGCTGAATTGTGGAGCTTTTCTAGCTTTCTTAAGACCATATTTCTTTCTTTCCTTCATACGAGGATCTCTTGTTAAGAAACCTGCAGATTTAAGAGCTGGTCTATATTCGCTATTAGCTTCATTTAATGCTCTTGCAATACCGTGACGAACGGCACCTGCTTGACCAGTAAATCCACCACCTGTTACTGTACAAATAACATCATATTTATCAAGAGTATTTGTAGCAACTAATGGTTGTTTTACTATAACTTTTAATACTTCTGTTCCAAAATATTCATCTAGAGCTTTTCCATTTATAGTAATATTTCCTTTACCTTCTACTAATCTAACTCTAGCAATTGACTTTTTTCTTCTTCCTGTACCTAAAAATACAATTTTATTAGCTTTCTTTGCCATATTACTTTACCTCCCAAACTTCAGGTTTTTGAGCTATATTTTCATGCTCGCTACCAGCATATACTCTTAATTTTTTTGCCATTTGTCTTCCAAGTTTTGTATGAGGAAGCATTCCTGTTATAGCACGAGTCATCATTTTTTCTGGACTTTTTGCTAATAAATCTCTTGCTGTAATTTCTTTCATTCCTCCAATATAACCTGAGAAGTTTGTATAAACTTTTTGATCTAATTTCTTTCCTGTTAAAAGTACTTTACTGCAATTAATAACAATTACATGATCACCAACATCTATGTTTGTAGTATAAGTTGGTTTATGTTTTCCTCTTAATAATTTTGCTGCTTCAGCAGCTACTCTACCTAATGGTTTATCTGTAGCGTCAATTACATACCATTTGCTTTCAATTTCATTCTTTTTTACACTATAAGTTGTATTATTCATGGTAAATCAAATCCTCCATTCATTTTTCAAAACATTATCTATATGAAACTACTTTTAAGCCACCGGGGAGAAGCTAAAAAATAATTACATTCTTATACATGCTTTAATATTTTATTACAAAACTAAGTAAAAGTCAAGAAAATTTGAAAAAATATTTAAAAAAGCTTGACAAAAGGATAAAAAGTACAGTATAATAATTAAGTCGAAAAAAGAAGCAATCCATGCTCACCTTAACCAAAAGAGGGAAAAGGTTAAAATATATAGCTTATATCTTTATATGAAAAAATCATATAAAAGCAATAATGAAAATATTTTATTGTAAATATAGTTATAAATTAGTATGGATTGATTTTAAGAAAAATCAATCTTTTTTTGTACACATATTTATTAAAACAGATTTTGCACAAAAAATATAAAATATATTAAAGTGTAAAATAAAATTTTATGGAGGTGTTTTATTATAAAACAAGATTTACCAATTAATGAAGAAATAAGAGCAAGTAAAGTGCAATTAATTGATGAAAATGGAGAAAAAAAAGGAGCTATGGATATTCAAGATGCCTTAGACCTAGCATATGACAAAAAATTAGACTTAGTTATGGTATCACCAAGTCCAGATATGCCAGTTTGCAAAATTATGAATTATGGCAAATACAAATTTGAACAAGCAAAAAAAGAAAAAGAAGCTCGTAAGAAACAAAAAACATTTGAACTAAAAGAAATTAGAATTACACCTAATATTGAACAACATGACTTTGAATTTAAAGCAAAAAATGCTAGAAAATTCTTAGAAGATGGCAACAAAGTAAGAATAACATTAAAATTTAGAGGAAGAGAAATGAACTACATAAAATTAGGAGAAGAAGTTCTTCAAAAATTTACTGATGAATTAGCAGATATTTCTGTTCCAGAAAAGAAGCCAATATTAGAAGGTAAAAACATGTTTATTATATTAGCAAAAAAAGCTGATAAATAAAATTAGCATAAAAACTAATTGTAAAATTAGTAATAAATGCTGATAAAAATTAGTTAAAAGCTAATAAGTAAAATAGATTAGCATAAATTAAAGGAGGAAAAGACTATGCCAAAGTTAAAAACAAATAAAGCAGCAAAGAAAAGATATTCTTATACAGCTACAGGAAAAGTAAAAAGAACAAAATCTAATAAAAGACATCTTTTAGCTCGTAAAACAAGTAGAGCAAAATCTAGAGGAAAAGTGCAAGATGCTTATGCAGATAAGACTTGTGAAGCAGGAATCAAGAGAATGTTACCATATGGTAATTAAAAATTAAAATTAACTTGTTAGGGGAAGATAGAATTAAATCAAAAATAAGTTGCCCCACATAATAATTAAGGAAGGTGAAATAAAATGGCAAGAGTTAAAACAGCAAGAATTAGTCGTAAAAAACATAAAAAAATATTAAAAAGAGCAGAAGGTTACTATGGAGCAAAACATTACAGATTTAGAATGGCAAAACAAGCAGTTATGAAATCTGGAAATTATGCTTATGTTGGAAGAAAAGACAAAAAGAGTAACTTTAGAAAACTATGGATAGCAAGAATTAATGCTGCTAGCCGTTTAAATGGTTTAACATATAGCAAACTAATTAACGGATTAAAGAAAGCAAATGTTGTTATCAATAGAAAAATGCTTGCAGAAATTGCTGCTACAGATCCAAAAGCATTTGCAGAGATTGCAGAAGTAGCAAAAAAAGCTTAAGTAAAAAATTAAATCATGTTAGTAAAAAAATAAAAATCCCAGTAAAAAATCATGGGATTTTTTTTGTGAAACAACAAGGTTTTGTGGTGCACCATCCACAATCTTTCATTGTGATGGTGTGTGAGGTTCTTATTGTGCTTAGAAGAATATTTTGAGATTATTTGCAAATCTTGTATTTAATTTAAAAAATTTGAATATTAATAAATTTAAAAACCATATTAAATGTATAGTCCAAAATTAAAAAAAATACATATAATATATAAAATAGCAAAATTAAAGATAGTAAATGAACCCATAAAAATAGGGTATATAAATATTTAAAATTAAAAGTAAATTAGATTATTATTTAAAGATGTAAAAAGAATAGAGGTAAAAGTAATGAAAATAAGATATTTTGATCATGCAGCTACTACGCCAGTAAGTAGTAGCGTTATGCAAGAAATGCTACCTTACTTTAATACAGAATATGGAAATGCCTCTTCATTATACAGTTTAGGAAGACAAGCAAGAAATGCTGTGGAACAAGCAAGAAGAAGAGTGGCAAATAGTTTAGGAGCAAAACCAGAAGAAATTTATTTTACTTCTTGTGGAAGCGAAAGTGATAACTTAGCTATTAAAGGAATAGCCTATGCAAATCAATCAAGAGGTAAGCATATCATAACTAGCAAAATAGAACATCCAGCTGTATTAAATACCTGTAAAAGACTAGAAAATCAAGGATTTGAAGTAACATATTTAGATGTAGATAAAAATGGATTTGTAAATTTACAGCAATTATTAAATTCAATTAGACCAAATACAATTTTAATTACAATTATGTTTGCAAATAATGAAATAGGAACTATTGAGCCAATCGAAAAAATAGCACAAATTGCACATGCTAATAATGTTATATTTCACACAGATGCAGTTCAAGCAATTGGAAATATTAGAATAAATGTTAAAAATCTTGGAATAGATAGTTTATCATTATCTGGTCATAAATTTTATGCACCAAAGGGAGTAGGAGCTTTATATGTAAGAGAAGGTATAAAATTTGATAGAGTTCAAGATGGTGGACATCAAGAGAAAAATAAAAGAGCAGGTACAGAAAATGTGGCAGGTATTGTAGGATTAGGAAAAGCAATAGAAGAAGCTTATGAAAATTTTGATTGGTATAATAGAAAATTAACTAATATGAGAGATTTCTTTATTAGCGAAGTAGAAAGAGATATTCCACACGCGAAACTAAATGGAGATAGGGTAAATAGGCTTCCTGGTAATGTTAATTTTTCATTTCCAAATATAAATACAAAAGAATTATTTGATGCTTTAGATGAAAAAGGAATTTGTGCATCTGCAGGTTCTGCTTGTAGTAGTGGTAATCCAATTCCTTCACACGTTTTAACTGCAATTGGAGTTCCAAGGTATTTAAATAGAGGTAGCTTAAGAGTAACTTTTGGCAAAGATAACACAAATGAAGATGTATTATATCTATTGGATAGTTTAAAAGAAATAATTTTGGACCAATAGTAGCTAATAGATAATATTAAATTGTTGAATATTTTATACAAAATATAGCTTATTAAATATTCAAAAAATATCAAAAGATACTAGATTTTTCTAGTATCTTTTGATATAATCACTTTAACCTATAAGTAAAAATAAAATTATTTGTCTTTGCTATCTGGAATATATTCGAGTAAATCAGAAATTTCACAATTAAATACTCGACAAATATTATTCAATTGGCTAATATCTACTCTTTTAGTTTCTTCATAATACATTTTAGAAACAGTAGCAGGTCTTATGTGAGCAAGCTCTGCTAAAGCCTTTTGAGTCATTTTATTCTTACCAAGTAAGTCAGATAATTTTATTTTAATCATGCAGTTTCTCCTTCCGTTACGACTTGACGAATTTTGTCGTATTTTGTCTTATACTTGTATTTTATCACGAGAAGTATTAAAATTACATATAATACGCTGAACTTAACCGTAGTGGTAATAAAAAGCGACATTGAAGTAACAAATTAAGAAAGAGGGTGTACATATGATAATATTTAAAGGAAAAAAAGCTAAAAATAATTCAACAAGTAACAAAGACTGGAAAGAAAAGAATAAAAAATATTTAGATCAACTTCAAAAATTCTTTGATGCTGTAGACAAGATAGAAGATATAGATTTAAGAAAAAGTATAATTACACAAGTTTTAAAATGTGACATGATTTTAACAGAATTAGCTCAAAAAGAAATTGAAAAGTATAAAAAATATGTATAAAAGTTATTTTAAAAGAAAATACTAATAAAAATAAAACATGCGAGGAAAAAATGTTAAAAAAATTATTAGTAGGTTTTACTGCTGGAATAATTTGTGGATTATTTACTGCAGGAGGAGGGCTTATTTTAGTTCCTGTGTTTTTATATGTTTTAAAAATGGAACCAAAGCAAGCGAGAGCAACTTCTCTTTTTTGCATACTTCCAATGGTAATCGTTACAGCTATTTTTTATGGAACACATAACTTTATAAATTGGAAAACAGGTATATTATGTGCTATTGGTGGAATAATAGGAGGGGCAGTAGGTGCTAAAATTTTAGACAAAATACAAGACAAATATTTAAAGGCAATTTTTATTTTTTTTCTAATTTATGCAGGAGTGAATATGATATTTAAAACATAGGATAAACTTATATATCATGAACTACAGTAAAGAAATTATAATATATAAATTATATTCATGAATTGTATTGATAAAATATTAAAAATATATGTTTTAAGGTGTTAAAAGAAAAATGCTTGAAATACTAATAGGTTTTATATCTGGAATTATAAGTCGGATTAGGAATGGGAGGGGGAACAATTTTAATTCTTCTCCTTTCTCTTTTTTTGAATCTAAATCAACATGTAGCACAGGCTACTAATCTAGTATTTTTTATTCCTACAGCATTAACAGCAACAATCGTGAATTTTAAAAATAAAAACATTAATTGGAAAAATGCAATTCCTGTGACTATTATAGGGGTAATTGGTAGTATTATTGGTGCTACTATTAGTAGTGATATGAATGTACAAGTTCTTAGAAAATTATTTGGCATTTTTTTAATTGCTATTGCAATATATGAGATATATTCGTGGTACAAAATGTATATAAAAGAAAAATTAAGACATAATAAAGATATATAAAATTATATTGATGTTAACAAAACATTGATAATATTAATAATGTTTAAATTAAGAAAGTATGAGATATGTACTTAATTTGTAAAGATAGGAGGAAGAGGCTATGAAATTTTTAAAAGGAATGTTAGTAGGTGGAATGGTAGCAACAGGTATAGCAATGATGTGTACAGAATCTATGGACAGAGGAAAAAGAAAAGTTATGAGAAAAGGTAGACAGTTTGCTAAAAGAATGGGTATGATGTAAGTTAATAAGTAATAATAAAAATGGAGTTAATAAATATTTACTTTAAATTTTTAGTAAATACTTATTAACTCCTTATTAAAAAAGTATAGTGATGTGCTTTAATCTATATATTACAATGCTTTGTAATTAGTTTTTATACTTATATAGCTTCTTGGTTATCTGAAACTTCAGTTTCTTCAGATTTTTCATCTCCGTCTTGATTAGAAATTTCTAAGCTTGATACTGATACTTCATAAGCGATTTTCTTTTCAACTGTTCCATCTTCATATTTTTTCTCATATTCTCTAGACTGAACTCTACCTATAATTCTTACTTCTGTTCCAACAGAAACATTTTCACAGAATCTTGCATTTCTTCCCCAAGCAATACATGGAATATAATCTGATTTGTTGTATGCTCTGTTTACAGCTAATAAGATATCTGAAATTTCTCTTCCAAATGGAGTTTTACGATAAATAGGTTTTTTACAAATAAAACCATCTAAAATTACTTCATTTGAAACTTGATCTTTTCTTATTTCTGTTTCTTCATCTTGTTCTTCTAAAAATTCAATATCTTTAGCAAATACTGTTAAGATTAATTTGTTCTTTTCATTATTGTAACTGTTGTAAGATCTGAATTGTCCATCAATTTTTAAATTTGCACCAATAACTAAATCGTTAATAGTTAATAGTCTTTCTGAAATAGTTACTGGAATTCTGTCTGCATTTCCACTTAAACGTGGAACCTCTAAATCAAATATGTAAAATTTTTCACCGTAAATTTCGTGACTGAATCTTTTTTCGCTTGTTACCTTTCCAACCAATGTTAAATGGTTATTATCATCATAATTAGTATTCAATTTGTTTTCCTCCCTACTTTTGTTTCTTATTTTAGTTTATTCATAGTATGTAAAATTTAGACTAATACTTTAATCATCTTTTACTATTATACTATGTTTTTTTGGTTTTGTCTACATAAAATGTTAAATTTTTCAATTATTTCCAAAAAAATAATGAAAATAGGCGATAAATAATATAATTTGCAATAAGTTAATAACAATATTTTTATATTTTAAAAGATTTATATAATAATAGTAAACTAATAATTTCCATTACATCATAAGTATTTAATTCCTTTGAGAAATTCATTTCAAACTCTTGAGGTTCAATCTTTACACCAAATACGCTATTTATTGTTCTTTGTAAACATAGTATTATTCTATTATCATCTACACTAGAAGCGGTAATTGTTGCCTTTGAATTGAAACCATAAGTAATTAATTCAATATTTAGATTATCAAGTAAATTTAAATTATCTGTAATGTCAGTATTTAAAACTAAGTATTCTGCATTTTTTATTATATTTTTTATAATATTTTTATTTTGATTTATTTTTTTACCAATCAAAACAGTTTGAAATTTAATATTTTTTAAGTTTTCTATTGAATTCTCTTTTAAAAAGAAAATTTGAGAAGTATCTAGTTTATCTTTAAAATTTTGCTTTAGAAAGTTGCTGTAGTTGCATTCAGTTAAAATTCCAATTAAAGACATTTTGACTATCTCCTTTTTTAAGATAGTGTTAGTATACCATCATTTAAAAAGGTTTATTCAAATTTTTCCATTTATTCATAATTTTATACATTCATAATTTATTTATACATAGTCATTTATAAGCAAATGTAATATAAGTAGGTAATATTAAGCTAAAACTTGTTTATTTAGGTTTTAGCCCCTAAGTTATTTAAATGTTTTTGAACACCATTAGAATCTATTTCATATCCATCTTTATAAATTAAATTAGATACAGTAGTTATTTCATAGCCAGCACTTTTTATGTTTTTAATAAGCATATCTAAACTATCCGCAGTATGAGTAGTTCCATTATGCATTAAGATAATGGAACCATTACTTAACTTTGGACTAACCCTAGTCCACATATCTTGCCCAGTAAGACCGGTGTAATCTAAAGTATCAATATTCCATTGAATTGCAGTATGATTTACTTCTCTTGCGGAGCGAATTACCACATTATTATATTCACCATAAGGAGCCCTATAAAGTGTAGTTTTATTGCCAGTTAGAGCTTCTATTTTTTTAGAACAGGCTTCAATTTGCTTTTTATTTTCTTCACTACTTAAATTATTTACATGTGGGTGAGTATCAGAATGATTTCCTATTTCATGGCCTTTTTTATCTATTTTTTGTACTGCATCTGGATTTTTATCTACCCAATCACCAACCATAAAAAAAGTAATTTTTACATTATTTTGCTCCAATGTGTTTAAAATGCTATCAATATCATCTGCACTCCATGCACAGTTCATGGTAATAGCTACTTGCTTTTTATCAGTTTGCACAGAATAAATAGGGAGTTCTTTAATTGAGCTAGAAGTAAGTATAGTGCTAAAATTATCTCCAATAATACTAAAAGATAGTAAAAATAAAATTACAACCATACTAGATGCAACTAAATAAGAATATATTTTTCGTTTGTTAAAAATAATAAGCATATATACTTCCTCCTAAAATTTATTAGTAGAATATATGCTTATTTAAAAATTTTATGATTATTTTAAAATAAAAGTATTATAGCAATTTATTGTGATATTAGAATATAATATTATTTATTTTAAGATAATATTATTTATTTTAAGATAATATTATTTATTTTAAATCTAATTGTTTGTATATAATTCAGTTTCTTCTTTTACTAATATTGCTTCCACTTTACTACCTAAAAGCTTACTTGCAATTTCATTAAATTTGTGCTCAGTTTCAGTTAAATAAACTAATATATTTTCATTTCTTATTTGTCCATTTAATAATTGATCTGATTTATTATTATCAAAATCAAATTGTTTTTCGGAAAAAATTTGATTTTCTTCTAAAATGGATTTTACTTTAATTGCTACATGAGTACCTATATTAATAAGTTCTACGTTTTCACCAATTTCTTTCTTAATAACTGAGCTAAGGAGTGGGTAGTGAGTACAACCTAAAATAAGAGCATCCACTTTTCCTAAAGTCTTTAAATATTCCTTAATAGCAAGACTAGCTATTTCATTATCATACCAACCTTCTTCAACCATAGGTGCAAGTAAAGGGCAGGGGATAGATTGAACTTTTGCATCAGGAATTTTTTTCATGATACAATTATCAAAACCTTTACTATTGATGGTTCCAGCAGTTGCTATAACTCCAATTTCTTTCTTATTTGTACTTTTTAAATAATCAACAGTTGGCTCTAAAACGCCAATAATTGGAATATCATATAAACTTTTAACTTCATCTAAAGCTTGGCTTGTAGCAGTTCCACAAGCAATTATTATTAGTTTTACATTCTTTTTAATTAAAAATTCTATACCATTTTTAGTAAGTTCAATAATGGTTTCTTTTGATTTACTTCCATAAGGAAACCTCTTCGTGTCACCTAAATATACAAAACTTTCATTAGGCATAATTTTAATAAGTTCTTTTAAAACAGTCATTCCGCCAACACCAGAATCAAAAACACCGAATAGGTCTATTATCCATATTAAATGTCATCCTTTCGAAAATTTTACGATATTAAATATTATACTTTACTAATTATAAAATTACCATAGTTTTTAATATATTTTAAATTAAAAAGTTGCGATTTAAGTGGTAAGAATAAAAAATTAATTATTTTTCAAAACATAAATTGCATATCAACTTGGCACATTTTGTCGAAATTAATCATAAGATATATTAAAACAAAGAAAGGAATGATAAATAAATGGAATACGATAAATGTGTATGCCCAGTTTTAAATGTTGATGGAGTTATGGCTACTGGTAAACAATATGATATAGAAATCAATCTACCAGAAGACAATAGATCTGTTATCTATGGTATTATTAAGGACTGTTATCAAGAACCAATAAAGGATGCAGTTGTTAAATTAGTAGAAGTTATTAAAGATTGTGATGATGAGGAAAGACGTCCTGTATCACACACATTTACAGACAAAAATGGTGAATTTGTTTTTGGACCACTTTGTGCTAATCGTTTATATGAAATCGAAGTTTGGGTAGATAAAGTACAACATTGTAAAGTATGTACTTCTTGCAAGCATGAGGGAAAATGCTTAAAAGGTGTTGAGCTTGAATGTCCACCATGTAATAAACCATGTGACAAACCTTGTGATAAGCCATGTGATAAGCCATGCGATAAACCATGTGAAAGACCATGTGATAAACCTTGCAATAGACCATACTAATAGTTTTTAAGCTATAAATGGTTTAAAATAATACAAAGTTAACTTTAAATCAAATAAAAATAATGAGCTTTTACTTTAATGAAAATTGGGGTAAGGCTCATTTTTTTTGTAATATAAAAATTAGAATAAATGATAAAAAATACGTTACAAATTGGATTGACATTATTCTAAGCTTAATATAAAATTGAAACATAGTAAAAATTTAAAAATGTAGTTAAATAAATTATTGACAGTTTTAAAATTATAGAAAAATACACATTAAAAAAGGAAAATAAAAACAAAGGAGGGAAAATAAATGAAAGAACAGGAAGAAAAAGGCAATTGGTATTTAGACAAAAAAGTGAAACACATATTTTTAAGTACATTAGTGATAACCATTATAATTTTACTAGTTTTTATTGTGGTAGGTGTTATTATAATTCACGGAAATAATGGACAATTTGAAATAGCAAAAAACGAGAAAAAAACAAACGAAGAAGTAGAAAACAAAAATGAAATTTTAGGAGAATACACAAATGAAGATGAATTTGTAGATCCAACAATAACAAAACTGCTAGTACAAACACTATTAGGAAAAGAAGCAAGTAATGAAAATCAAGAAGTACAAGACAAAAATGGAAACATTTTAGTAATACCAGCAGGATTTGTAGTAGTACCAAGTGGAAAAAATAATGTGGAATACCAAGACCCAACATGTCCAACAGTAGAAGATGGGATAGTAATTACTGATAAAATGGAAGATGGAGAAGTTACGGGAAATGAATTTGTATGGATACCAGTAGAACATCCAGAAGAGATGTATGGAATAATAAGTGAAGAAAATGGAATAAAGCATTATGCAGGAAAGTTATATAGTTTTAGTTCAAGTGAAAATACAACTAAAAATAATTGGCAAAATGTAATAAATGATGTTGGCGCAAATAAAACAGAAGAAGTAAATGGAATAACAATAGACTGGATACAATGGACGGATAAAACCAAATATCGCGAGCCAGATACAGTAAGTGATTATGATCATTATGACGAATGTTTAAGTATAGTATTAGAAGGAGAAGAAAAAACGGAAGAAAAATTTAAAGAGCAATTACAAAAAGAATTTGATGATTTAGTAGCAAGTGTAAATAAATATAAAGGATTTTATATAGGAAGATATGAAACAGGAGCTTTATCATCAGAAAATAGGGATTCAACACCAAAAGTACAAAAAGATCAAACCCCAGGAAATGCTAATTGGTATTATCAATATGTAGAAAGCAAAAATATAGCATCGCAAAATGATAAAGTAACAAGTAGTATGATATGGGGAAGTCAATGGGATGCAGTAATGAATTGGTTTTTAAAGTATGAAAATTCAAAAGAATATGTAATAAATAGTAAAAATAAAGGAAACTATTCAGGTGCTAGATTACTAACTGGACAATATCAAGTAAAAAACATATACGATATGGCAGGAAATGTATTTGATTGGACAATAGAAGCTGCTGACAACACTATCAATCGTGTTTATAGAGGAGGACTTTATGGCTTTTCTGGTTCTATTTATCCAGCTAGTAGTAGGAGAAGTGCACCACCGGGATTGGAACTTTATCGAGATGCTGGTTCTCGCGCTACTTTAATAATTAATCTATAAGACATAGTAATTTTTATATAAATCTTTATATGTCGAATTTACTCGAAGTTTGACGAAAGAAAAAGCTTGAAAAATAGCTAAAAATGTGATATAAAGAAAGTTAATGAAGCAAAAGTGCTTTCTTTATATTTTTTTATATATTTTTTATTTCAAAAATATTTTAAATAACTTTTCTAAATATTTTTTAATCATTTTAAAATCTATCAAATCAAAAATCCCAAAAAGTTAAAGAGAAGAAAACTAAAAAAAACAGGAGGTGGTAATAGAATAGTTAGCACTTTTGCTTAAAACTATAAAACAAATTTTACCAAAACTATAAAACAAATTTTACCAATAGTGTTGATTAAATAAATACTAATATGGTAAAATAAAGAAAGGAAAAGAAAGCTTAATGGAACAAAAAGTAGAATTATTACCACTAACAAATGATTATGTATTTAAAAGAGTATTTACAAAAGATGGAGAAG
>CANRNR010000011.1 GCA_947632035.1 uncultured Clostridia bacterium
AGGAGGTTATATATTATAACCGCAAAAACTTAAAAAACTTATGTATGAACACTTACATAAGATTATGAAAAATACGAGAAACAAGAAAAAATGGCGAATAAAAGCCTCAAAACCCTTAATATTATAACTGGTTTAATGAAGAACGACAGGGTACGCGAATTTGAATGGTTAGATACGAGGAGTTGAGAGGAAGATAGGTATTATGACCGCATTTTAAAAGATAAAAAGTAGGATACCAACTACCAATAAAAATCAATTTTAATAAAGTTTTTTAAAATATAGATAAAAAACATTGACAAAACTCATCAAAACCATATAGAATATTAAATATAAATAATATAAACAAAGGAGAAAAATAAATGAGAGAAAAAAATATATTTAAAAGATGCATAAAAGATCACCTGCAAAATACTGAATATAATAAAGGTATAACTTTAATAGCACTTGTTGTTACTATCATAGTTTTGCTAATATTAGCTGGAATAACAATAAATGTAGTGCTAGGAGAAGATGGAATTATAGCACAAACACAAAATGCAAAAAAAGAAACAAAAGTTGCAGAAATAGAAGAAAGCATAGAATTTGCAAAAGCTGGATCAATAGATAAAGAAACATTTAAAATGAATCCAGATGTATTAGTGCCTTTACTAGAAGGAATAGACGGAGTAGACGATGTAACAGTTGAAGGAAACAAAGTAAAAGTTAAATATGCTGGTGATAGAGAAAAAGAAATAGATATAGCAACAGGAGGAACACAAACAGGTGGAACACAAACAGGTGGATCAGAAACAGGAGGCGGAAAAACAGTACTTACAACAGAAAAAGAATTTAAGGATAAGATTGAGAGCGATATAGATTTAACAAAGGATATTGTTAGAGCTTATGATGCATATGGGGATGAAATAGAAAATTTTGCTGACAATTGGTATTATGAATTAAAATCCAATAACAAAGAATGGAGATTAAATGAATATGATAGATACCAGGTTCATCAACCAGGATATAAAGGAGAAATAGTAGGTGGAACAATAATTGGTCAAATACCAGCATATATAGTAAAAGTAGAAGATGGAAAAATAACAAATCAAGGACCAATTGTTGAATATTGTGGATTGTTTGACACTTTAAAAGAAATTACATACATACAAGATGATATAGCAATATCTCCACTAGTTAAAGAAATTAAAAATGTATTTCGTAATACAAATATAGATAAAATACCAAAATGTTTTATGACATATTCGGATAATGTGACAAAAATGGAAGGAATTTTTTCACAGACAAAAATTACGGAGATACCACCTGAGTTTAAAATAGGAAAAAATGTAACAAGCATAAGCTCACTATTTGAGCAGGCATTAATTACTAAAGTGCCTGCAAGCTTAAAGATACCAGATTCTGTAAAAAAATGTACGTATATGTTTAGCGAATGTAAAAATTTAACAGAAGTAGAGAATGGATTTAAGTTGAGTCCTAATATTACTGATATACACAGTATGTTTCAAGATTGCCAAAATTTAACTTATATCAATATCACAATACCATTAAAAGTAACAAATATAAAAAATGCTTTTTATCAAACATATAACTTAGATAATAAAAGTCATATAATAATAGAAGGAAATCCAAGTGAATATGAGAAAGCATTTACGCGTATATCAAAAAGTGCAAAAACCGAAACAGGTGTAAATATACATTATAAAAAATCTATATGTACAAATATAGAAAAAATAAAAGAAACTATTGTAGAGGGAAAAGCAACTTGTATAGATGATGAAGCTCAATAAAAATATAAAATTATAAATAGAATATATAAAATTAAATATCGTCAAGGTAGAAACTAGAAAACGTTTCTACCTATTTTAATATTTTTATAGAATAAATATTTAAAATATGATAGAATGTAAATGAATTTTATAAGGGCAATTTTTTAATACAATTTAAAAAAGATAGGAGATAAAATATGGAAAATGATAGTAGAAAAAATAAATTAATGGGAATAATAGATAATATTCCAGTAACCGAAGAAAATAAGCAAATGATTGAAAAAATAAAAAAAGCCATTGAAGAAGATGAATTAGATACTGCACTTAAAGAATTAAATATGTTATCTAAGATGAATGGAGAAAACAATGAAAAAGCAAAAAAGTCTAAAGAAAAAAATAATATTCATGTATATCCAACAGAACTTAGTAATACAGAACTAGAACATCAATATATTGGTTTATTATTACAAAATCCGGAATTAATAGTAAAATACTATTTCACTATTCAAGAAATTGCTTTTGAGGATGAGATTGTTTTAAATTTATATAAAAGAGTTCTATTTACAGATGGACAAGCATTTACACCAGAAAGAGCAAAAGAGGGATTTAACTTTGCAAAAATAAACGAAGAAACCATGGAAATGGAAAAAAGGCTAAAAAGAATAATTGACCCAGATGACTTTGATATGGAAAAAATATATGTAGAACTTAAAAAATTATTTGTAATAAGAAAGAGCTATAAAGAAGTACCAATTAAAAAAATTCAAGACAAAATAGTAGAAATATTAAGTTATGAATTATACGACAAAATGTCAGTTGAAGAAGTAGAAAGTGCAATTCAGCAAGTAAATGATACTGCTAAATTTAAAAGTGCAGTATTAAATGAAAACTTAACAGATTTTTTAGAATCACAAGACAATAATTTGAAAAATGGATTATCACTTCCTTTTCCAATAATATCTAGTGTATTTAAAGGAATAAGAAAAGGCGAAACTATGTCATATGCTATGCCATCAAACTCTGGAAAAAGTAGATTTGCAATAAACTTAGCAGCATATACTTGCTTCATACATAAAAAGAAAGTATTAGTAATTTCAAATGAAATGTCAGAAGAAAAGATGAAATTATGCTTAATAACAACTATTTTAAACAATCCAGATATTCAAAAATTACATGGACAAAAACTTTCAGTAACAGAAGGCGAACTACTAGAATTTAAATTTAGACCAGATGATCCCAAAAAGGTAAAAGTAGATGAAAACGGATATTGTATAAAAGAAAAAGGAGAAACACAAGAAAAGTTTGTTAAACGACTTTTAGAAGTATCATCAACTTTTAGAAGTGTAATTAAAGCAACAGATTGGGTAAAAACTCAAGTGGAAAATTCAATATATTTTATAAATATAACTGACCACACAAATGATGAACTTAAAAAAGTAATTATGAATTATTATTATAAAGAGCATATAGAATATATTTTCTATGATACACTAAAAACTGATACTGCAAACATAGGAAAAGAATATGAGATAAAAATAACAGCAACAATGCTTTCAAATTTAGCCCAAAACTTTAATATATTCATATGTTCAAGCCTTCAGCTTGCAGAAAGTACAACTCCACCATTAAATTTGGATGTAAACGATTTGGCAGTAAGTAGAACAGTAAAAGAGGTATTAGATACATTATGTTTAATTAAACAAATTCATCGTGATAACTTAGCAGATTACGAGTATTCTTTGAATGAAGTAGATACTAAATTTTATGATTTGAAAAAATATGAAGATCCAGATGTTAGATATTATGCTTGCGTAATTGATAAAAACAGGGCAGGTGCAAAGCCAACTGTAGTATTTAGACTAAATTTAGCATATAACAGTTGGGAAGAACTTGGATATTTAAGATTAAAACAAACTAAAAAAGATTAAAATAATAATGAAAGGTAGGTAAGTTTTATGGAAAAATCAAAAGTTTATTTCACAAATGAAATAACACCTGAAAGCATTGTAAAAATATATGATGTTTTAGGTAAGAAACTAGAAGGTAAAGTGGCAGTAAAATTACATTCTGGAGAAAGAGGAAATCAAAACTTTATAAGGCCTGAAATGGTAAAAAACATTGTAGAACATGTAAATGGTACTGTTGTTGAATGTAATACAGCATATGCTGGTGCAAGAAATTCAACAGAAAAGCATAAAAAGCTAATTGAAGAACATGGCTGGAACAAATACTTTACTGTAGATTTATTAGATGCAGAAGGACCAGATTTAGTGCTTGATATTCCAAATGGAAAAGTAATAAAAGAAAACTATGTTGGAAAAGATTTAGCAAATTATGACTCAATGTTAGTTTTATCACACTTTAAAGGACATGCTATGGGTGGATATGGTGGAGCATTAAAGCAATTATCAATAGGCTGTGCATCATCAGACGGAAAAACATGAATACACACAGCAGGTAAAGCAAGACATCAGGAAGAATTATGGAGCAAAGTTGCAGAGCAAGATAAATTCTTAGAGTCAATGGCAGATGCAGCATCATCTGTAATAGATTATTTCAAAGGAAATATTGTATATATAAATATCATGAAAAATATATCTATTGATTGTGACTGTGACGGAAATGCAGAGCCACCTTGTATTAAAGATATTGGTGTTTTAGCATCTACTGACCCAGTAGCAATAGACAAAGCTTGTATAGATTTAGTAAAAAATTCAAATGACCCTGGAATAGAGCATTTCTTTGAAAGAGTAAATTCAAGACATGGAACTCATACAATAGATGTAGCAGAAGATTTAGGTATTGGTAGTAAAGAATATGAATTAATTGATATTAATTAAAAGATGAAAGAGAACATAATGGAACTTAAGAAAAGTGAAAAAGAAAATAATTTTATTTTAATAATTGCGACAATTGTTATTGCAATTTTATTTGCTATACCATCAATAATATATTATATAAAATTCCAATCAATTCTTCCATTTGATGGTGGATGGAGCGGTTTAGTCAAAATGTCATTAAATTGGAATAAACAAATAGGTTTAATTGCTTTTTTGATTATATTTATTTTATACACATTATATTATTTTCTGATTATAAAAAAAGAAAAACAAATTTTTAAAAATAAAAGACAATTATTTATTTTTATTGCAGTAATTTCTATTATATTTACAATAGTCATTCCACATAGTTGCAGAGATATTTTTGCTTATATTGCTAATGGTTGGTCAAACGCAAAATATCATGAGAATCCATATTACATGTCTGTAGGAGAAGTTCAAGACAAATATCAAGTTTCTGATGAAATGTTTGAAAAAGTAGCGACTGTTTGGAAATATGAAAGGCTTACTTATGGTCCATTATCAAATATAATAGGCACATGTTTAACTTATATGTCATTTGGAAATATAGATGTAGCATTATTCTTATTCAAATTATTTAATTTAATAATTCATTTAGGATGCTGTGCTTTAATTATGAAAATAACAAACAAAAAAGCATTTGTGCTACTTTATGGACTTAATCCTATTATTTTATTGCATGGACTAGTAGAGGTTCATAATGATTTATGGATGGCATTTTTTATAATACTTGCGATTTATTTTGCTTTAAAGAAAAATAAACTATTTTTAACTACAATATGCATTGCACTTGCAACAGCAATAAAATATGTAGCAGTTTTAATATTACCATTTTTGTTAATTTATATATTAAGAGAAAAAACAATAAAACAAAGAATATTTGGATTAATAAAAGCTGGAATAGTATATATTATAGTGCTTTTAATTTGCTATTTACCATATTTAAGAGATTTACAAGTTTTATATGGAATATTACTTCAACAACGGAAAATACCATAATTCTATTTTTTACTTTATAGCTACGATACTTAAAAATTCGCCAGCATTAGTAAGTATGATAAAGTATACTATATATGCTATATTTGTTAGCTTATATGCAGTAACAATTATACAGTTACTAAAAAAGCCACGAATTGATTTTTCTGAAACTATTAAAAAATACCACTTATTATTAATGATTTTTGTATTATTGATTATTACTAATTTTTATTTATGGTACCTTATATGGGTATTTCCAACCATATTTTGGCTTGACAAAAAACAAATAAAAGATTTAATATATTTAGGGTTAGGTGGACAAGTAGCATATCAATGTACTTTTATGTATATAGGAGAATATGACTTTTTAGGATTTGTATGGTTTGGTGCTATGATTTTTTCAGCAATAGTAGTAAGAATAATAGATGAATCAAAAAATATAAAAACTAATAATGAACAAATTAGTGCAAAATAAGATGAAAAAATAAATTTATTTACTAGAGAAAGCGTATGAAAATTTAAACGCACTTTGACCTCAAAAATAGTAAAGTATATAATTTGGAAAATTATGATATATATAATGGAAAGGAGAAGATGCAATCTAAAATATATAAATATTTTAGGTAGCTTCAATCTATTAAATGGATAAAATTGTTTTAATTGACGGAAATAGTATTTTAAATAGAGCATTTTATGGAATTATGGGTTCTAAAATGCTAACAACACCTGATGGAAAATATACTAATGCTGTATATGGATTTTTAGCCATATTATTTAAAGTATTAGAAGATATAGAACCACAGTATTTAATGGTAGCATTTGACTTAAAAGCACCGACAGCAAGACATAAGCTATATGAAGGATATAAAGCAAATAGACATGGAATGCCAAATGAACTTGCAGAGCAAATGCCAATAGTAAAAGAAATATTAAAAGCTATGAATATTACAATAATTGAAAAAGAAGGCTATGAAGCAGATGATGTTTTAGGAACTATGGCTAAAAGAGCAGAAAAGAGTGGATTAGATGTTACAATAGTTTCAGGAGATAGAGATACTTTTCAATTAACATCAGACAAAATAAAGGTACGTATTCCTCATACAAAAGTAGGAAAAACAGAAGTGGATATTTTTGACAAAAAAGCAATAAAAGAAAAATATGGAGTTACACCTACTCAATTAATAGAAGTAAAAGGACTAATGGGAGATACATCTGATAATATTCCAGGAGTTCCAGGTGTAGGTGAAAAAACTGCTTTAGAACTCGTTCAAAAGTATCATTCAATAGAAGAATTGTATGAAAAGATTGAAAAACAAGAAGATGACTTAAAACCAAAATTAAAAGAAAAACTATTAGCTAATAAAGATTTAGCAGAGCTTTCAAGAACTTTAGGAACTATAAATATAAATGTTCCTATTGATGAAAGTATAGAAAGCCTAAAGATAAAAGAATGGGACAAAGAACTAGTATTTAGTAAATTTAAAGAACTTAACTTTAATAGGTTTATAGAAAGATTTAGCTTGCAAGGAAATAATCAAGAAAAAGCTAGTGAAGAAGTAAATTTAAAAGATTTATTTGAAGTAAAAACAATTTCAGGTTCAAATTTAAAAGAGCAATTAAATGAACTAATTAGAAAAATAGAAAATGAAAAGAAATTAATTTACTTTTTAGAAAAGAAAGAAAGTAAAAAAGATATAGATAATAAAAACAATCATGAAGAAAATGACAATCAGTATAAAGAAAATAATGAATTTAGCAATAATATAAAAATTATACCAAAAGAAATTACAGCAATATACATTTATCAAGAAAAAGTAGTTTATACAATTAAAATACATTATGACCAAAACGGCGTTCAAAAGGTAAATAATGATGAAAATAGCATAACTACATCAGAATTTATAACATACTTTAAAAATATTTTAGAAAACAAAGAAATATTAAAATATGGTTATCATTTAAGTGAAGATTATGTGTTATTTAAACAAAATGGAATTACATTAAAAGGAATTTATTTTGATGCTAAAATTGCAGCATATAATTTAAACCCAACAAATAATCATTATGAATTAGAAGAATTATCAAACCAATATTTGAATATAGACGTAGTGCAATACCTTGAAAATATGGGGATAAAAAATCAAGAACAAACACAATTAAATTTATTCCAAACAGAAGAGCCAAGTAATGATTTCGAAAAATATAAAAATTCCACATTAGTTTATATAATTAATAAGTTAGAAGAAGTGCTAACAAAAAAACTAGAAGAAGAAAATTTAATTGGATTATTTAGAGATATTGAAATGCCACTTGTAAAAGTACTTGGTGGAATGCAATATGAAGGAATTTATGCAAATAAGGAAGAACTAATAGCATTTGGAAATAAGTTAAAAGAAGAAATAGAAAGCTTAAAACAAGCAATTTATGAACTAGCAGGAGAAGAGTTCAACATAAATTCTACACAACAATTAGGAGTTATTTTATTTGAAAAATTAAAATTACCTGTATATAAAAAGACAAAGACAGGATACTCAACTGATGTGGACATTTTAGAAAAACTAAGACCGGAGCACCCTATAATAGATAAAATATTAGAATATCGTAGCTTAGGGAAATTAAATTCAACTTATGTAGAAGGACTTATTCCATATATCAATAAAGAAGGAAAAATTCACTCATATTTTCATCAAACAATTACAGCAACAGGAAGAATTAGCTCAACAGAGCCAAACCTACAAAACATACCAACAAGGGTAGAGCTAGGAAAACAAATAAGAAAGGTATTTAAAGCAACAGAAGGAAATATTTTTATAGATGCAGACTATTCACAAATTGAACTTAGAATTTTAGCACATATTTCAAAAGATAAAAACATGCAAAAAGCCTTTTTAAATGGAGAAGACATACACAAACAAGTTGCATCAAAAGTATTTGAAGTTCCTATGGAGGAAGTTACAAAAGAACAAAGAAGTGCAGCAAAAGCAGTAAACTTTGGAATTGTATATGGAATTAGTGGATTTGGATTAGCAGAGCAATTAAAAATTGGAAGAAAAAAAGCAGAGCAATACATTGAACAATATTTGCAAAAATATGATGGAGTTAAAAAGTTCATGGATGAAATAGTAGAAGATGCAAAAGAAAAAGGATATGTAGAAACTTTATTTCATCGTAGGAGATATATACCAGAACTTTCTTCAAACAATTATATGGTAAGGCAATTCGGGTCAAGAGCTGCAATGAATACACCAATTCAAGGCACGGCAGCAGATATTATTAAAATTGCAATGGTAAAGGTTTTTGAAAAATTAGAAGAAGAAAATTTAAATGCGAAACTTATTCTACAAATACACGATGAACTTTTAATCGAATGTAAAATAGAAGAAAAAGAAAAGGTAAAACAAATTTTAAAAGAATGCATGGAAAATGCGATGAAACTAGATGTACCACTAGAAGTGCAAATGTCAGAAGCAGATAATTGGTATGATGTAAAATAATGTTATTATATTTTTTAATATGATTTAAGGAAGGGAGAAAAAAACATGTCAATATTAGTAACAGGTGGCGCAGGTTATATAGGAAGCCACACAGTAGTAGAATTATTAAACAAAGGAGAAGAAGTAGTTATAGTAGACAACTTTTGCAATAGTAAACCAGTTATGCTAGAAAGAATAAAAGAAATAACAAACAAGGACTTTAAATTTTATGAAGCAGACATTTTAGATAAGAATAAATTAGATGCAATATTTGAAGAAAATCCAGATATTGAACTTGTAATTCATTTTGCAGCATTAAAAGCAGTAGGAGAATCAACCAAAAAACCATTAGAATATTATTATAATAATGTAACAGGAAGCATAGTTTTATTAGAAACAATGAAAAAGCATAATTGCAAAAAAATAATTTTTAGTTCTTCTGCAACAGTATATGGAAATCCAAAGGAGCCAAGAATTACAGAGGAGTTTCCAACTACAAGACCAACAAACCCATATGGAACTACTAAATTAATGATAGAGGAAATATTAGAAGATGTATATAGTGCAGATAATGAATGGAGCATAGCACTTTTAAGATACTTCAATCCAATTGGTGCTCATAAAAGTGGTAAAATAGGAGAAAATCCAAATGGTATTCCTAATAATTTAATGCCATATATTGCACAAGTAGCTTATGGAAAATTAGATCACTTAAATGTTTTTGGAAATGACTATGATACAGTAGATGGAACAGGTGTAAGAGATTATATTCATGTAGTAGATTTAGCAAAAGGACATATAAAAGCAATAGATAAATTAAGAGAAAGTAAAGGTGTACTTAAATATAACTTAGGTACAGGACATCCATATTCTGTATTAGAAATAGTAAATGCATTTGAAAAAGCTAATAATATTAAAATAAAATATGAAATAGCACCAAGAAGACCAGGAGATATTGCGATATGTTATGCAGACCCTTCAAAAGCTGAAAGAGAACTTGGCTGGAAGGCAGAATACGGAATAGAAGAAATGTGTAAAGACTCATGGACTTACACACAAAATGAGTTAAGTGGAAGACTATAAAGCAATAAAAACATTTATTAAATGGAAAAATTTAAAATATGAAATAAGATATTAGAATAAAGTATATTGTAGAAAAAATTACGAAAGATAAAATTAAAAAAAGGAGAATGAGAGTTGAGCAAAGCCTTAAAAAAAGTACTATTAGGTATAATTATATTGATAATTTTATATTTTATATTATTTTCTATTTTGAAAATAGATGTAATTATAATGAAAAAAATTTATCCTCAAAAGTATAAAGAATTTGTAAATTATTATGCTCAAGAATATAAAGTAGATGAATTACTTATATTTGCAATAATAAAAACAGAAAGTAACTTTAATGAAGAAGCTAAATCTAGAAGTAATGCAATAGGATTAATGCAACTTATGGAAAATACAGCAATAGAATTAGCAAATAAAACACAAAATTATAATGCCAATTCTATAAGTGAAAAAGAAATATATGATCCTATTAACAATATTGAATTAGGCACATATTATTTTTCTACTTTACTAGAACAATATGGAAATATTGGAATAGCCTTAGCAGCATATAATGCTGGAATGGGAAGAGTAAATGAATGGATTGAAAAAGGAATAATTAAGTCAGATGGCTCTGACTTAGAAAATATTCCTTATCAAGAAACTAATATGTATGTTAGAAAAGTGTTGAATAATTATAAGATATATCAAAATTTGTATAGTGTAACTTAAAAATATATGGAGGGGTAAAAATTGGAAGATAATTATCAAAAAGCATATAAAGAAGTAATTGAAATATTAAATTTTGTACCAAAAGAAAGTGTAGAAAAAATACCGGACTCTATATTAAAAACCTTTAAAGCTAAAATGGATACAACTTGGAATTTTAAAGTTGATATAAATAAAGAGTTTGAAGAGCAAAATTTATTAGAAGAAACTAAAGCTATTTTAGCCAATATTTTTAGAGACTACTGGGCTACTCCATACCAAAAAGAAAGGATTAAAGCAAAAGAAGATTACGATAGGCAGAAAATTGAAGAGGATAAAAAAATAAAATATGATTCAAACGATATTTTTAGTAGAAGAGATATTAAAAATACGAAAAATGATGAACAAAATAACGAAAATACCAATTTACCTATGGAAATAAAGAAAGAGAAGTTTTTTGAAAAAATAATAAAATTTTTCAAAAGAATCTTTCACATAAGTGGAGGAAAATAAGATGGATGATAACAAAGATAAAGAAAAATACGAAATGCTTAAAAAACTTAATGAAAGACTTATAAATTTTAATGATAATAAAAGAAATATAGGCGATAATACTAAAAAAGAAAAACTAGATGATGAAAAACAAGAAGAAAGATAGAAGGTAAATATAAGTAATAAAATAGGAGTATAAAATTACAATGGATAAAAGTAAGTTTGGATTATCATTTATTCCAATTCATAACATAACTATTGAGATGTGCGAACGAACATTAAAAGATATTGGCCCTGACCAAATTAAGTACATTCCAATAATAGATAGAAAAATTGATACAATATCTGATGATGTAGAAAGAAAAGAATATGAAAAATGGATTTCTAGTTTTTCAGAAGAAGAAAAACAATCTTATAGAGAGTGGTATGAAGGAAAAATAATAGATTATATAAGAGAACAAAAAATAGATAATATATTTACAGATATTTTTAATGAAAAAGATGAAACTATAAAAATACCACCAGAAGCTATAACAATAAATATAATAAATGCTTATTTGCAAGTGAAGGGAGCTATCGGAATAGGAGATATTCCAATCCCAAGCAAACTCACTAATTATAACGACCAATATGAAGATATTATTTTATCTGCAATTAGTATGATAAAAGAAAAAAATTATTTAGATGAAAATAATATTTATGACTATTGGGATATTTTAGAAAAAATTCCTAAAGAATATAGAACAGATAAAGTTATTTTAGAAGCAGTTAGAAAACATCACAAATATTTAGAATATGCTGACATAGAAAGTGAAAATTTTGAAGAACTTTTACAAATTGGTTATAAGAATAAACTAGAAAGTATAGGAAGAACAAGTTTGACTGAAAGAGAAATAGAATTAATGAAAAAATTCGCAAAAAATAATTCAAGCTTATTTTCCACTCTTAAAATAGAAATTTTAAATCCTGAAATTGTAAATAGTATTGGTGAAAATAATATTGAAAGAATATCAAAATATGGATATGTACAAAACTTCATATTAAGAATTTCAAAAAATAATGCTGCACTAAATCTATTTTACATCGCTTTAGAAAGTTTAAAGCAAGATGATTTATTTGTTGCTCCTTTAATAGAAAAGATAGCTCTATCTATAAATCATATTATTATAAAGGATGCCTATCGTAAAGGATATAATTTTCTTCAATTGGTAGGTAATAGAATACAAAATAATTCAGTTCCTTTAACAGAAGAGGAAAAAGCTATAATTTCTTACTTAGCATTAAATTCAAAAGAAACATTAAACATAAAAAGTTATGATGATATATTAAACTTTGTAACAAATAAGAATATTGCTTTAGATGAAATAATGAATTCTAAAAATCTTACTTTAATAGATGCTAAAAATGCTTATTTTGAAAGAATTGTTGGAATAAATTATGAAAATGCAATAAAGCTAATAAATAAATATGGTAATGATCCAGAACAATTGCTAAAACAATATGAAGGTAAAGATTTAAGAACTTACAAAGAAAAATCAGAAAAAGAAGCTTTAGAAATTATTATAAAATTGAAATCTTTAGTTCAAGAAAAAAATTTACGTAAAATTAGGCAAGCGTATAAAGAAGCAGTTGAAAAAGAAGATAAAACAAAATCGTTTGAAAGGTATAAACAATCCACAATATTAGATAATACCTTAAGGAGAGCTTATGGTAGAAATATTACACAAACTTTAGATGAACACAATAAGGAAAATAATATAGAAACTATAGAACGTACAAAAGATGGAAGAAAATGTACGGTAAAAAAAATAAGTGGCTCTTTTACTCGAATGATTAGTGTTATGAATGCCTATAGAAAAAGTGATGCTGAAATAGAAAAGGATATGTATGATAGATGGAACACATCAAAAATGTCAGAAAATCATGCTTTATGTTATAGCTTTATAAATCAAAGTAATCCAGGAACAGCAATGCTTGGAGATAAAAAAGGAATTATTATATCAATAAACGGTTTTGACGCAGAGGCAGTAACTGCAGTAGCACCATATGATTTATATTCTAATTCAAGAAGCAACACTACAATAACTGATAGACAACAAAGATTTTATACAACTCATAATTTACCTAACCAAACGAGACGAAGATATTCTGAAATTGATATAGAAATACAAGATAATTCAGGAGAAGAAAAAGAATATAAAAAAATACAGCCAGCAAGTATAATTTGTTTTGAAGAGGTTGATGAGGACAGTATAAATGCAGCTATTGAATTAAGCAAAAGTCTAGGAAAAACTATACCTATTGAATTAATAGATAGAAGAGAGTTGGCAATGCAAGAAAAAGCTGAAATAGATGCTTTATTTAAGCAATTTCAAGAAAAGGAAAGTTTAAAACCCGAATTGGTAGAAAAAATAATCAACAAATTTAATAATTGTAGAAATGCATATATGGATTGTAGCTTGAGTGTAGAATTAGTAGGAGAACAATTTAAAGATGGCTCAATAGAAAGTGTAAATGAAAATGCGATATTTAATAAAAAGCATCTAAACACAATGCTCTTAAAATGTATAGATGAAGTCAAAAGAAGAATAGAGCAAGGGAACGTTCAAGAAGGATTAGATGCAATAGAAAAAATAAGACAGTTAGTAAAAGAAGAACGTGAAAAAAATTGTTTAATGCCAAGTGCATATCAAATGCAAGTAATGTCTGGAATTGATTTAGATATAGATTATAGTTTAAATGAAATTCAAAGGGCATATGGTACACAAGAAAGATTAACAAACTATCAAAGCGAAAGTATTGAAGTAATACAAAATAATACTCATTTAGGATTAAATTCTTTTATCCTTGAAAAATTTATAAAAAAATTACCTAATAATATGCCTAAACAAATTTCTGTTTCTGAATTTAAAGAGAACATAAACTTTATGGAGATAAAAAACGTAGCAGAAGAAATATATCAAAAAGGATATTATAGTAAAAATAAATTATATTCAGAAGAACACATAATAAGAACTTATATGTTTGCTAATACAATTGCAAATATGGAAGGATTGGATTCACAAACAAGGATACTATTAGGAGAAGCTGTAAAGTACTATTCTACAGGGAGAATGTTAGATTCTGTAGATGAAAAACATCAAAAATATAGTTCAATGATAGCAAAAAGAGAGTTAGACTCAAAATATAGTAAAGAAGATGTAGGAGTAATACAAGCAGTATTTGAATTGCAAGGTTTTCAAGATTTAAATGAAAATGCAAGAGCTGAAAAAATTGCTGAATTATGTAGTAAATATGGATTAGATTTAAAAGATAGTGAGAAGATTGATATTATAGAAACATATATGTCAGATGCTATTAATTTAGATAAAATTAGGTTTGTAAAGAAGGCTAATAATCTCCCAGAGATGTCTTTTTCTTATGATTCTTTAAAGACAGATACCGCAAAAAAACTTGTAGAGTGTAGTTATTATATACAAGATGAATTGTCAGCAAGACATTTGGAGAAAATGTCAAAGATAGCTAATGTGAATTTTATGGATGAGGCAAATATTATAATGAAAGAATTTTTTACTGCATATGAGCCTAATGGAATGCCCTATGAGACATATAGCAATTCTAAAATTGTATTATCTCCAATAGTACAAGAAGAATATTTTAAGCATAAGTATAAAGAAATTAATGACCCTGTTCAATTAGGAATACAATTAGAAAAAGAACAAAAAATAGCAGAAAAGGAAAGTATAGGTACCTTAAGCTACACGGAGCAGCAAATAGGAAAAGCAACTATAAACGCTACAACTGCAGAAAAAGATGCTGCACAAAGTCGAATTGATAAAGATAGAAATGAATTATATAAAACACAAGAAGAACAAGAAAGTTTAAAGTGATAGATTAAAAGCCATTCTACGAATGGCTTTTAATCTGGTACAATAGGGTCAATTATTTCATACTTTCTAACATAATCTTTAGTCTCTTTGTTACCCATAACAGTAGCACTTCTATTTTTCTTTAAGAAATCTACTAAATTATAAACATCAACCCAAACTTGATTAGGGCCATCTTTTTGCACTTCATTAAAAATAAGTTGAATTCCAAAATGCAAATGGGGAACATTTATATTATTAGTATCTTCTTTTGTACTATAACCAGTCATACCTAAATAACCAATAACGTCACCTGCCTGCACAACTTGACCTTCATAAATATCTTCAGCATAAGGGTGACCTTTTCTTAAATGTGCATAATAGTAATATCTCTTTTTGTCAAAACTACGAATGCCAACTCTCCAACCACCATACTGATTCCAACCGAACAGCCTCTACAATACCAGATTCCACAGCAATTACAGGGGTACCGATACTTCCCATTAAATCATTTCCAAAATGAAGCCTTTTATACCCATAAGACCTAGAATTGCCGAAATCATCATAATGTGAGTAGCTGTAATTTTGAGCAAGAGGGTGAAATGCCTTTATGCCATATACTTTAGTGTATAAATTAGCACTTTCAGAGTTAGATTTTTGAATTTCATATTCACCAATAAATTGTGCTAAAACAGAACTATATCCTTCAAAATAATAAGAATAATTTTTCATATCTTTTGTAATACTTTCCATAGTTTCACCATTATTTAATTTAGTGACAAGGTTATCTAAGTCACTTTGTTTAAACCTTTTAAAATCATTTCCATATTTGCAAGCTAAATATGAAATAATGTCTATCCAATTATATTTTATATCTTTATTTTCATTATGTGATTTAATATCAAGTTCTGAGGTTTTTACTAAAACATTATATGGTACATTAAACTCAAACCATTTTATATAAGATTTTGAACTATCCTCTGAAGAATTAGAAGCAGAAGTAGATATAGCTTGTTTAAACATAGCAAAGTACCATATAAGGAATAAAATAAGCAAAACCGCTATAATACTAACTAATGTAATTATTAATTTCTTTGATAATTTAATACAGCTAATAAACAATATAATTCACCTAATTTAATATATTATTATAATTTATATTTATGATAAAATTAAGACAATGGGACGGGGTTTTTGTCTTAGGAAAAATTAAGTGTTAGGAAATTTATAATTTTTAAAAAATTAGATTTAAAAAATTTTCTGTTTCTTTTAAAAAATAGAGCTAAAAAATCTTAAGACAAAAACCCCGTCCCATTGTCTTAAAAAATATTGACTACTGCGTATTAAAAATATATAATAGTGTAGACTGATAAATTTACTTAATAACAAAAATAGGAAGGAAACGTGATAAAAAATGAAAAAATATTACTTTACATCAGAAAGTGTAACAGAAGGACATCCAGACAAACTATGTGATTATATATCAGATAGTATTTTAGATGAATGCTTAAAACAAGACAAGGATTCAAGAGTAGCAGTAGAAACCTTTGCATCAAAAAATAAAATAACAATAGCAGGGCAAATTACAACTAATGCTCAAATAGATGTAGAAAAAATAGCAAGAGATACAATAAAAGAAGTAGGCTATAATGACGATAAGACAGGAATGGATTATAGAACTTGCACAGTAGATGTTAATATAACTAAACAAAGCCCAGATATTGCAATGGGTGTTGATATAGGCGGTGCAGGAGACCAAGGAATTATGTTTGGTTATGCAAGTAACGAAACAGAAAACTATATGCCATTTGCAATAGATATGGCACATAAACTTGCAAAAAGATTAACAGAAGTAAGAAAAAATGGCACACTTCCATATTTAAAACCAGATGGTAAAACACAAGTTACTGTTGAATATGATGAGGACAAGCCAAAAAGAATAGAAACAATACTAATTTCAAACCAACATAGTGAAGAAATTAGCCTAGATAAAATGAAGCAAGATATTATAGAAAATGTAATTTGCAAAGTAGTGCCAAAAGAATATTTAGATGAAAATACAAAAATCTATGTAAATCCAACTGGAAGATTTGTTATAGGTGGACCTTTAGGAGATACCGGTTTAACAGGAAGAAAAATCATTGTAGATACTTATGGTGGATATAGTAGAAATGGTGGAGGAGCTTTTTCTGGAAAAGATGCAAGCAAAGTAGATAGGTCAGCAACATATATGCTTCGCCATATTGCAAAAAATATTGTAGCAAATGGATTAGCAGATAAATGCGAAATTCAAGTTTCTTATGCAATAGGTATGGAAGAACCACTTTCTATTTATATTGATACATTTGGAACAGGCAAGAAAACAGATGAAGAACTTATAAACTTAATTAAAGAAAAGTTTGATTTAACACCAAGAGGAATGATAGAATATTTGGACTTAAAGAAACCAATTTATAGACAAACAACAAATTATGGACATTTTGGAAAAGAAAACTCATCATGGGAGAGAATTATTACCTTATAATAAAATATACAAGTGAATATAATAAGATTAAAATGTTCTAATTACTTATAATTAAGTAGATGGTTAATAATTTATATATAAAATTATGATTAAATAGATATTAATAATTTGTATATAAAATTAGAACAATAAAATGGAAAGGTAGTAATATGAAAAACTGGATAGGGATTGTAGTATCATATTTAGCAATATTTTTAGTAATACTTGGTGCAAAACTATTTGAAAAAAAAGGCAAAGAAGCAAGTAGAAAATTTATACATATAATGCTTGGAAATTGGTGGATAATAGCCATGATTTTCTTTGATAATGTATGGTTTGCAAGTTTTGTACCTGCAACTTTTGTAGTTATAAATTACTTGTCATATAAGAAAGACTTAATAAAAGTAATGGAAAGAGACGAAGGCAAAAAAGAAGGCTTAGGAACAGTTTATTATGCTATATCACTTTTGATTTTAGCAATAGTTACATTTGGAATAATTAATAAGCCAGCTGTAGGATTAGCAGCAATATTTACTATGGCTTATGGTGATGGATTAGCTGCAATAATAGGAAGAGCAGTAAAAAGCCCTAAGTACAAAGTATTTGATACAGAAAAGTCAATTGCAGGGTCGATTACTATGTTTATAGTTTCTTTTATAATTGTAGCAATATATTTACTATATATAGGAAATCCATTATGGTTAATCTTAGCCTTTGCAGATGCATTAGTGCTAACATTAATAGAAGCATTATCTATAAAAGGAACAGATAATATTACAGTTCCAATAGCAAGCTTACTGATGCTTATGCTTTTGTAATGTATTATTTATAAAATACACAAACACTAAAAGTAAAAAAATTAGCATATAAAAATTTAAAGTGGATAATTTTTCTATTAATTATCCACTTTAAATTTTATTTTAATTATTTATTAATTATAATATATATAATTTTATTATTATAATCATAAGATATTTTACAATCTGTAATCTTCTCAAGAATAGATATTCTACATTGATAAGGAACATTATTTTTTTCTAATTCATTGTTGTTATAATGTAAGCCATATTCTTTTTCATTATAAATAAATCCGTCTAAATTTCCATACTTATCATATTTTTTTTCAATTTCATTTACTTTTTTTATCATTGTATTAAAGTTTATTTCATATTCTTTTAATTCTAAATTATATGTTGCTGTTTCATTTTCAATAAGTTTATTATTTAAATATACTTTTAATTCCTTTGGTTTCCATATATTATTAATTTCTTCATTTGTAATACTTGAGTCCTTTATATTATTATTTTTTAAATAATCAATATATGAATACTTCACATTATATATAAAATATTCTAGACTTTTATTATAAAAATTATTTTCAATTAATACTGTCCAATCATTTAATTTTAAATATCCTTCAAAATAAATATTCTTTTTATTTGTTATTTTACACATTTCTTTATATATATAGTCATTACATTCAAATATATCTTTTACTGCTTGTGATATTTCTGAATAATTGTTTATTTCTATCCCATATCTTAATTTGTAAAATTCATAGTTATTAGAAATATTTGTATCATCTATGTATTTTATATTTGTTTCAGCATAAGTATTTATATATTCTTGCAATATCTGTTTTTTTAGATATTCATAATAGTCATTATATTGATTGAAACCATTTTGTACAGCTTTGAAAACAAGGTTTTTGTTATCTTTAGGATATATTTTATATTCTTTTTCATTTTCATCAATGCTTTTTTCATCAAGAATTACGAAATTTTGCGAATACTGATTTTTTAATTGTTTTAATATATCTGTTTCAGTATCCACCTTCAAATGGTGAAAAAATACTACTAAGAATATAAAAATAGCTATTGCTAATATACATATTGCAATTATAATAGGAGTAATTATTGTAAAACTAAAAACATTAACCATTTTTGAAAAATTTTTGGCTTTTTTATCTTTAATTGCTTTTAATTCTGAACTTTGATAAAATTGATTTTTTGCTTCATTCTGAGAATTCCATTTTTCTAATTCTTCCCAGTCCTTATTATTTTCCATACAAATTCTCCTATAAAAAATTATTGATTATATTTTATAGTAATTTTATTAATTTATCAATCAATAAAATTAGATTTTTTAAAATAAGCATTAAAATAGTAAAATTTACAAGAAATACTTGCGAAAAGACGAAAAGATATGCTACAATATTGTTTAGTGAATTTAGATTTAAAGTCCAATATTAAAAATATAATATTAAAGGGAATTTTAAATAAGATTTACAATGTAAAAAATAAAAAGTTAAAAAATAAAGGAGGAGTTAACTATGTCAGGACACAGCAAATGGCATAACATTCAAGCCAAAAAAGGTAAAGCAGATGCAGCAAGAGGAAAAATATTTACAAAATTAGGAAGAGAATTATTATTAGCAGTAAAACAAGGTGGTCCTGACCCGGCAGGAAACTCAAAATTAAAAGATGTTATTGCAAAATGTAAGGCAAATAATATGCCAAATGATACAATAAATAATGCAATTAAAAAAGCTTCAGGAGCAGGAAATACAGAAAGCTACGAAGAAATTACTTATGAAGGTTATGGAACAAATGGTGTAGCTGTTATAGTAGAAGCAAGCACAAATAACAAAAACAGAACAGCAGCAGATGTACGCCATGCTTTCGATAAAGCAGGAGGAAACTTAGGAACATCAGGTTGTGTATCATATTTATTTAATAAAAAAGGTGTTATAGTAATAGATAAAACTACTACAAAATTATCAGAAGATGATATGATGATGCTTGCACTAGATAGTGGAGCAGAAGATTTTGAAGCATCTGATGAATGTTATGAAATAACAACAGCACCTGAAGATTTTTCAAAAGTAAGAGAAGCATTAGAAGCACAAGGACTAGAATTTATAGAGGCAGAAGTTCAAATGGTTCCATCTACATATATCACTTTAAGTGAAACAGATGGAGAAAAAATGCAAAGATTATTAGATATGTTAGAAGACCTAGATGATGTAATGAATGTATATCATAACTGGGATGAGTAAAACACAATATAACTTTAATTAGAATGCAAAAAACATAATGATTTAAATTAATTATAAAAATAATAAAGTTCTAAAATAAAAAACATAGCATATATATATTTATATATAGCTATGTTTTTTTATTTATATGAAAAGTAATTGTTTATATAAATAAAGTAATTATTGATATAAACAATTATTTTTAAGTAAAAAAGAATATTAATAGAAACACAAAGGAGTACAAGCAATGGAAGAGCTTTTAAAGTTTTTTCCAGAGGAAATAAAGATTGCCTTAAGAAAAAGTAATTTAAATAATGTGGAAGAAATTAGAATAAGGGCCAATAAGCCAATAATTCTAAAACAAGAAAATGAAGAATATGTTATTCAAATTATAATAACACCTGAAATGATTTTACAAATCATGCAAAAAATATGCGACAACTCTATTTATACATATCAAAACCAAATTTGTGAGGGATTTATAACTCTAAAAGGTGGGCATCGTGTTGGAATTACTGGAAATGCTGTAATGAATGATGGAAAAGTAAGTAACCTAAACTATATGAGTAGCCTTAACTTTCGTATAGCAAGGCAAATTTTTAATTGTAGTAATCAAATATTACCATTTATATTAGATACAAAAGAAAACCAAATATTTAATACACTTATAATTTCTCCACCCGGAATAGGAAAAACCACCGTCTTAAGAGATCTTATAAGAAAAATTAGTAATGGTATTCCAGAAATGAGCTTTAAAGGCATTACAGTTGGTGTTGTTGATGAAAGAGGAGAATTATCTGCCACAGATAAAGGTGTTGCACAAAATGATTTAGGAATAAGAACAGACATTATAAACAACATTCCAAAGGCTATTGGAATGAAAATGTTAATTCGTTCAATGGCTCCAAAGGTAATTGTAGCAGATGAAATAGGAAGTAAAGAGGATATTGAAGCAATAGAATATGCAATTACTTCAGGTGTAAAAGGAATTTTTACAGCACATGGTGCAAGTTTAGAGGAAATAAGACAAAACCCAATATTAAATAAACTAATTTTAGAAAATAGAATAGATAGAATTATTTTATTAGATAAAATGAGAAAAGCACATTTAATTTATGAAAAAAATATTAATCTTTATGTAAAAACAAAAGAGGAGGAGAGCAATTATGTTTGTTTTTAAAATGTTTTTATTAAGTTTTATTGTAAGTGCAAGTAGTGGAATAGGAATTTTACTTTCTAACAAATATTCAAATAGAGAAAAAGAAATTAAAGAAATGAAAAGTGCACTAAATATGTTTCTAACTAAAATTAAATTTACATATGAGCCAATACCAAATTTATTTATGGAAATATCAAATAAAATTGGTGGAAATGTTGGAATGATATTTTCAAGAGCAAGCACAAGAATGAAGGAAGAAACAGCAGGAGATGCATGGCAAAATGCTTTGGACGATGTAGAACATAATTTTAATGCAGAAGATATTTCAGTTCTTAAAAGTTTGAGCAAACTACTTGGACAAACAGATTTAGATGGTCAAATAAGCCAAATTGAAGTAGTAAATCAATTTTTAACATCACAATTAGATAATGCTTCAGAAGAAAAAAAGAAAAATGAAAAAATGTATAGAACTTTAGGAATTATAACTGGGCTTACAATAGCAGTTATACTCATCTAAATTGAAAGTAAAAATATAATTTTTATATACTTTATTAAATTGAAAATATTTATATAGTAAGAAATAAAATTGATAAAAAAAGAAAGGGGCAAGTAAATGGACATAAGTTTATTGTTTAAAATAGCAGCTATTGGAATTTTAGTAGCTGTACTTTATCAAGTATTAGTAAGAGCAGGTAGAGAAGACCAAGCTATGATGACAACTCTTGCAGGTTTAATTATTGTACTTACCTTAGTAATTAAAGAAATTAGCACATTATTTACAACTGTTAGAACTATGTTTGGACTATGAACTTTAAAACAGTCTAAATAAAATGTAATAATTTTATTGCACATAATGTATTGAAAATTATAGTTTTAGAAATAATGAAAGGATAAACTGCTATAAAGCAAAATATTTACATTTAAAATAAGCAGTTTGAACAAGAAATATGGATATTATAAAAATAATTGGAATAGGGCTTATTGCACTAATTATCATTGTAATAATAAAGCAATATAGACCAGAATTTGTAATTTATATTTCATTAATAGCAGGAGCTTTAATTTTAGTTTTAATAATGGACAAGATAGAGCCAATTATAGAACTGCTAACAACAATATCGAATAAAACAGCAATAAATAACGAGTTTCTAAAATTACTACTTAAAATAACTGGGATTGCTTTTTTGACAGAATTTGCAGTTAGCATTTGCAAAGATAGCCGGAGAAAGCGCAATAGCTAGCAAGGTTGATTTAGGAGGAAAAGTAATTATTATTTCTATGTCAATTCCAATTATAGCAAGTCTTTTGGAAACTGTAGTTCAAGTCTTACCTTAAAAAGGAGATATAAATGAAAAAATTATTGAAAATACTTTTTCTAAGCCTCGTATTTTTATTAATATCAAATATAAGCTTTGCCTCTAACGCAAGAAATTTAAATAACATAAAACTCGCCTCTAATACAAAAAATTCAAGTAATCAAAGTAAAACCAATGAAAACCAATCAGAAGAAATATTGAAATCACAAAAGGAAAGTTTAAATATAGGTGCATTTATTAAAGAAACAAAAAAGTACACGGAAGATAGTTTAGAAGGAATTGACTTAAATGATCTTTTTAGTAATGCTATTGCGGGAAAAATTGACAATAAGACTATCTTAGGGAGCATTTCTAAAATAGCACGGCAAAGAAGTTTTAGATTGCATCAAGGTTTTAGGCAGTATTGTGATTATTATTGTTATACATAGTATTTTAAAGAGTATAAGCGAAGGTTTAGAAAATAAAAGCATTTCACAAATTACATATTATGTGCAGTACATTTTAATTGTAACACTTATTATGAGCAACTTTGCAGACATAATAAATATGATAAGGACAAGCATTAGCAATTTAGTTGGCTTTATGAATAGTTTAGTACCAATTTTAATTACTCTTATGCTAACTACTGGAAGCATTACATCAGCAGGATTATTGGAGCCAATAATATTATTTATAATAACATTTATTGGAAACTTTATTACTTCAATTATAATTCCATTTGTACTAATTTCAACAGCACTTAGCATTGTATCAAAAGTATCTAGTAAAATTCAAATAGACAAGCTTTCTAAGTTCTTCAATTCCACAGTAGTATGGATTTTAGGAATTACTTTAACACTATTTGTAGGAATAATCTCAGTAGAAGGAAGCTTAAGTAGTACAGTAGATGGAATAACAGCAAAAACAGCAAAGGCAGCAGTTTCAAATTTTATACCTGTTGTTGGTAAAATTTTAGGAGATGCAGTAGATACAGTAATAGGTTGTAGCAACATTCTAAAAAATGCTCTTGGCTTAGTTGGGGTAATTGTTGTAATAGGAATTTGCATTTCACCAATTATAAAGCTTGCAGTTCTTATGGGGCTCTACTATCTGGCAGGCGCATTGTGTCAACCTATTGCAGACGAAAAAATAGTTAAGCTATTAGATGAAATGGGAGGTACATTTAAACTTTTGCTTGCTATAATGTGTAGCATTTCAGTAATGCTCATTGTTGGAACAACATTAGTAGTAAAAGTTACAAACACCGGGCTTATGTATAGATAATTAGGTAAGGAGGAAAACAAGTAGCTCTAAACAATTAAAACAAATTTAAATAAATAAGAGTAATCTTGTAACTAATGAAAATGGTATGGAATGGATAAGTAGTTGGATTCAAGGTATCATAATTGCAGTAATAATAGGAACTATAATAGAAATGATACTACCAGAAGGAAATAGTAAAAAATATATAAAAGTAGTAATAGGAATATATATTTTATGCTCAATAATTTCACCAGTAATTACAAAAATAACTAAGAAAGAAATACAGCTTTCAAATATTTTAAATTTAGAAGAATATATTGAAACTTCTAATAGTAAAACTTATGAGAATTTGAATAATAATCAAGATACTCAAATAAGAAGTATTTATGAAGAACAATTAAAACAAGATATGAAGGAAAAAATCGCATCTAAAGGCTATGAAACTTTAAGTATTTATCTAAGTATAGCAAATGATAAGCAATATACAATAGAAAAAGTTGAGCTAAATGTACGAAAGCAAAATGAAAACTTAAATGAAGAAGATATAGAAAAATCAAATATAGAAAATTCAGAAGGTTCAAATAAAAACGACAAAGAATTAGTAGAAAAAATAGAAGATGTAGAAATAAAAGTTCAAAACGAAAATTCAAAAAATAATTCTAATATACAAAAAAATAATTCGACCATGCAAGAAAATCAAAATAATAGAAACGATTCACAAGAAAATATAAATAATGAAAGTATTAGTAAAAAAGAAAAAGATGAGCTTAAAGAATATTTAAGTAGCATTTATGCAATAAAAAAAGAAAATATTAACATAAATTGAGCAAGGAGGGAATATATATGTTAATGGACAAGATAAAAGCATTTTTTAATAAAGGAAAAGATACGAATAGCGATAGTAATGCACTTGAAAAAGCAAATACAAAACTTAGTGACAAGAAAAAGATTGAAAATTTAGTAGTATTTGTAATCATTTTAATAATAACACTTATAATAATAAATTTAATTATAGGAGATGGAAAAGAAAGTGTAAAAAATCCTGCAACAGATTCTAACAAAAAATTAGCAGTGGCAAATGAAGAAACGGTAAATATGGCAAGTGTAAATTCACAAGATGAGTTAACAGTAAAATTAGAACAAATACTAGAAAAAATTCAAGGTGTAGGAAAAGTAAAGGTGCTTATTACATATTCACAAACAAGTCAAACAGTACCTATGTACAATGAAGATACATCACAAAAAGACACAGAAGAGACTGACACAAGTGGTGGCAAAAGAAAAATAATAGAAACAGATGTAAAAAAAGACATAATTTATGAAGAAGCAGATGGAGAGAAAGTTCCAATAACTCAAAGTATAATTAGTCCAAAAGTAGAAGGAGCAATAATTACTGCTGAAGGTGCCGGAAACGCCACAACGAAGGCAAATATAATTCAAGCAGTAGAAGCTGTAACAGGTATTGCTTCACACAAAATTCAAGTATTCGCAATGGAGGTATAGAAAAAAATGAAAAATTTAAAGAAAAGTCAATTAATTATTTTTGTTATAGCACTTATGCTAGTTACAGCAGGTTATTTGAATTTTACGAATAATAATAACTTGATACCAACAAGCAGTCTAGCAGATTCTGAAGAAATGGCAAGTATAGGAGATGCAAGGCTTGTAAATGCAAATCAAATGGGAGAAAATGCTAATAATACAAATAAAAGTGAAGTAGCAACTAATAATAATCTTCAAAATTCTCAAACTACTAATTCTATACAAGCAAATGGAAATAATCAAACAAGCGCAAATAATCAAAATAATCAAATGAATCAAAATACTCAAAGTAGTCAATCAAGCCAAACAAATGCAAATATAGAAGATAGCTATTTTACACAGTCAAGATTAGACAGAGATAATATGTATTCTCAAATGTTAGATAATTACCAAAAAATATTGGAAAATGAAGGCTTGAATTCAGATGAAAAATCGAAGGCACAAACAGAGATAAAAAGAATTTCTGAAGAAAAAAACGCAATTATGATAGCAGAAAACTTAATTAAAACAAAAGGTTTTGAAGACATTGTTTTATTTGTAAACAATGGAAATGTTAGTGCAGTAGTAAAAGAAGAACAACTAGATGAAAATAAAATTGCTCAAATACAAAATATAATTACAAGAGAATTAAATGTAGAAGTTAAAAAGATAAATGTAAGTAATAAAAAATAGTATAGCAAAACATATTTCTTATATATGAAAATAACTGGCCTCAAAATCTAAATGGATTTAAAAAATCCAATTTCTTAAAAATACTGATAAATATACAGGTTTAGGTTTTGGTAGAATTTATTTTTTACTAAATATCTAACCAAAATCTAACCAATTTTTCATAAGAAGTTGAAGAGTCGCTTTCCTCAATTTCTTTTTTGTTTCAAAAGCACTTGTAATTGCTTGAGCTGAAAGTTGTTTTGACTTACTATCTAAATGAGCATATATATTTGCTGTTGTAGAAAAATTAGAATGACCTAACCACTCTTGTATTGCTTTCATAGGAATACCTTTAGCAAGTAATAAACTAGCACACGAATGTATATTCATTATGTGGAAAATATAGGTGCTATGCTTATAAATTTTTTAAATGCAGACTTTACTAATTATGAAACTGCATATAATACTTTCTTCTATGCTTATGGTTATGAGTTAGTAAAAGAATATGTACCAAATAGTTATTTAAAAAATGATAAATTTATTGATGATATAACATTTAGAAAAATCATAAAAGATATATATGATACTGGTAGCGATAGATTTATTGAATGGCAAGAAAATTTTAGAAAATGTGTAGATAAAGAGGCAAAAGAAAAGATAAATCAAATGAAAAAAGGAAAACTTACAGAAAATGAAGTTCATAAGTGGGTTAGTAGAAAATAAATAAAATATTGATTTTTTGAGATTTTATTGTTACAATTTATTTAGAAAAATAGTAAGTTATTGAAAAACATATAAAATTATAAATAAAGTTTAAGGGAGAAATGAAAAATATAATATTAACAGGTGCTGCAAACGGTGTAGGAAAAGCTGTTGCAGAATTATTAAGTAATAAAAAATTAATATTATTAGATATAGACGAAAATAATTTGAAATATTTAGCAGAAAGACTTAATTCGGATTACTATGTTTGTGATGTTTCAGATGAGCAACAGAGCAAATTTGTATTCCGAATGCTGGACATATAAATAGTGAGAGTGGATATGATACATTTGAAGAGATAGGAAACTATTTATAATGCAAATGGAATTCTTACAAATAAATTACAGTATGTTATAATCAAAGCAGAAAGAAGGTATGTTTATGGAGGAAAAGAAAGTTATACTTGTAACAGGTGGAGCAAGTGGAATTGGTTTTGGCACAATAGAATATTTATTAGAACAAGGAAAATATGAAGTTATTTCATTTTCAAGAGGAGAAAAGAATATAAATCTAGCAAAAGAAAAATTGAAAGAAAAAGCAGATAGTGTTTTATTTCTTCAAGGAGATATAAGTAATGAAGATGATTGCAAAAAAGTTTTTGAGGAAATTGATAATAAATATGGTAAGCTAGATGGATTAGTTAATTCAGCAGGTATTATAAAATTAGGTGGATTAGAAGAACAAACATTAGAACAATGGAATAATTCAATTAATGTAAATCTAACAGGAATATTTTTATTATCAAAAATATTATTACCGTTACTAAAAAAAGGTACGAATGCATCAATATTAAATATATCATCTATACATTCAGAAAAGCCAGGAGGTTCAATAGCATACTGTACTAGTAAAGCAGGATTAGATATGTTAACAAAATTTATGGCACAAGATTTAACTAAATATAAAATTCGTGTAAATAGTATCAACCCTGCTTTTGTAGAAAGTAATATTTATTTAAACAGTGGAGATTATACAGAATCAGAATACAAAGAACTAATTAAAAAAAGAAATTCAACCTATCCACTAGGAAGAATTGGAAATGTATATGATGATATTGCACCTCTTGTTGAATTTTTACTATCAGATAAATCCTTATGGACAACCGGTTCAATTTATGTTGTAGATGGTGGAAAATCATTATTTTAAAATTATGGAGGATATAATAATGTATATTTTTAATGATAGAACTAGATTAGCGATAAAGTTAGCTAGAGAGGCAGGAAATGAAGTAAAAAAAATCTTGCACGAAGATAATATATATACCAAAGAAAAAGGTTTGAATGACGTAGTTACAATAGCTGATACTACAAGCGAAAATATAATTGTTAAAAAGATTGAAGAGTGCTTTCCTTATGATAAAATAATTGCAGAAGAAGGTGGAGAATATCAGAGTGGTAGCACCGAATATTCTTGGGCGATAGATCCATTAGATGGGACAATGAATTTTTCAAGAAATATGCCTTATTATTGTGTTAGTATTGGCTTTTTGAAAAATAATAGACCTGAAGGTGGCGCAGTATACATCCCTGAACTGGATGAGTTATATTATTGTGAAAGAGGAAAAGGTGCTTATTGTAATGATAAAAAAATACAAGTATCTAATATTGAAAATATTAATGATTCATTAGCTACAATTGGATTTAACAATCGTTACCCAGAAAAAAGAGACTTCTTTAATAAAATACATGATAATGGAATGTATAAAATGCAAAATATAGAAAAACTTTTTTCAACTGTAATATCATTATGCTATGTAGCATCTGGGAAAATAGAAGCTCATTTTGAATTGTATTGTTTCTTATGGGATATATGTGTAGGATCACTATTAGTTGAAGAAGCTGGTGGCAAATGCAATTCATTAGATTATACTGATATTGATTATTCAAAAATTGATAAGCAAACAATTATAGCAACAAATAAAAAAATTCATTCTGAATTTGGAAATTTAATAAACATACTTTAAAAGGTATTCAGAATGCTGGACATATAAATTGTGTTGTAACACACTACAACACTTTTTAACGCTAATCGCTAAAAGTGTTGAGTAGTGACAGGGTAAACCCTACAACCCAAAAACCAAAATTGCTATCACAATTTTAGTTTTTTTATAACAAATGAACTTGTCATTTGTTATGCTTTTCAATAAAAATACTTCCGTTTTTTATTGAAAGTGTATATTTATCAATAACAAATAGTAAAAGGTATTAAAAATCAATTGTTTAGAGGCTTTTAAATAATATTATTTAACTTTTAAAATCAATAAATGTTAAAATACTTTAAAGACTCAAAATGCGACCAGTTCAAAAAACAACATTTGTTAATTTATATAATCATAAACAAGACCTTTTTGAAAAAAATACAACATAAATGTTGTATTTTTTTTATTTATTGATATAATATTAGAAGAAAAATTAGCAAAAAATGAAATGGAGGATTTTAATGAAGAGAGTAGCTATTTTAGCAAATGGTGGAGATGTTTCAGGATTTAATGCTGTTATTAGAGCAATTATAAAAACAGCAGAAAACAATGATATAGAATGTTACGGATTTATTGAAGGCTATAAAGGACTATTAGAAAATAATTATGTACAACTAGGAACTAGCAGTACAGGAAACGCAGTAGGAATTTTGCCAAAAGGTGGTTCAATTATAGGTTCTTCTACAAATTCAAATGTATTTTGTTACCCAGTAGAAGAAAATGGAGAAATAGTATATAAAGATTTATCAGATAAATGTGTAGAAAATCTTCGCAATGATGGAATTGAATGTTTATTCACTTTAGGTGGAGATGGAACTCAAAAATCTGCAAGAGATTTATCTTTAAAAGGTGTAAATGTTATTGGTGTTCCAAAAACAATAGATAATGATGTTGCTTGTACAGAAATTACATTTGGATATAATACAGCAGTTTCTGTTGCAGCAGAAGCATTGGACAGGCTTCACACAACAGGAGCAACACATCACAGAATTATGGTTCTAGAAGTAATGGGAAGATATGCAGGTTGGATTGCACTAGAGTCTGCAATAGCAGGAGGTGCTGATGTAGCACTTATACCTGAAATTCCATATGATATAAATAAAGCAGCACAAAAAATTATAAATCGTAAAAATCGTGGTAAAGAATTTAGTGTTGTTGTAGTTGCAGAAGGTGCAAAACCAATAGGCGGAGACATCACAGTAAAAGCAGTAAGAAATAAAGGAAAAGGTGTAGATAATAATAGATTAGGCGGTGCAGGTGAAAAAGTTGCAGAGCAATTACAAGAATTAACTGGATTAGAAGCAAGATGCACAGTTCTTGGCTATATGCAAAGAGGTGGTTCACCAACAGCTTTTGATAGAGTTCTTTCTACTAAATATGGTGCAAAAGCTATGGAACTTGCCCTTGAAGGAAAGTTCAATGTGTTAACAGTTATTAAAGATGGAAGATTGGACTCGGTTCCATTAGAAGATGTTGTTGGAAACAATAAAGAAATAGGAGCAGTTTCAGGAAATACTCCAGAAAGTAACATTCGTAGAGTAAATATGGATCATGATTTAGTAAAAACAGCAAGACATATTGGAATTAATTTGGGAGACTAAATATTATATGTAATTAATCAAAAGCAAAATGAAAAACAATTATTAAAAATAACAAAAAGTAAGGAATTTAGAATAAATGATAGATTTTAAACAAAACATTTCAGAACAAATAAGTAAAATAACAAATTTACCACAAGAAGAAATTTATGAATATATAGAAGTGCCATCAGATGAAAAAATGGGGGACTTCTCATTTCCATGTTTTAAATTAGCTAAAGCTTTAAAGAAAGCTCCTCAAATTATAGCAGAAGATTTAAAACAAAAACTTGAATTTAAAGAAAATATAATGCGAAAAGTTGAAGTTGTAAATGGATATCTTAATTTTTATATAGAGCCTGAAGTCTATGCATCAACTGTACTTAATGAAATATCACAAAAAAATGAGGATTATGGAAAAAGTGATATTGGAAAAGGAAAAACAATTACAATAGATTATTCATCACCTAATATAGCAAAACCATTTCACATTGGGCATTTACGCTCAACTGTAATAGGAAATGCACTTTATAAAACTTATAAATTTTTAGGATATAATTGTGTAGGAATTAACCATTTAGGCGATTATGGAACTCAATTTGGTAAACTTATCGAAGGTTACAAAAGATGGGGAGCAGAATATAATATAGAAGAAAACCCAATAGATGAGCTAACAAAGATATATGTAAGAATAAATAATCTTTGCAAAGAAGATGAAGGTGTTTTAGAAGAATGTAGAAACAACTTTAAAAAGCTAGAAGATGGAGATAAATATTGCGTAGATTTATGGACTAAATTCAGAGAGCTTAGTTTGAAAGAGTTTCAAAGAGTTTATGATTTATTAGATGTAACATTTGATTCATGGAATGGAGAAGCTTTCTATTCAGATAAAATGCAAGAAGTTATAGATATTTTAAATGAAAAAAAATTATTAACAGAATCAGAAGGTGCAAGAGTAGTAAGCTTAGATGATAAAGATATGCCACCATGTATAATAGAAAAAACAAATGGCTCTACAACTTATGCAACTCGTGATTTAGCAGCTATTTTATATCGTACTAGAACTTATGATTTTTATAAAGCGTTATATGTCACTTCATACGAGCAAATACTACATTTTAAACAGATATTTGAGGTAGCAAAAGACTTAAATTTAGATGAAAAATATACAAATAACTTAGTTCATATTCCTTTTGGTATGATACAATTAAAAACTGGCAAAATGTCAACAAGAGAAGGAAATGTAATAAAACTTGAAGACTTGCTAAATGAAGCAATTAGTAGAGTTGAAAAAATTATAGAAGAAAAAAATCCAAACTTAGAAAATAAAGAAGAAATAGCAAAGAAAATAGGAATTGGCGCAGTTATTTTTAATGATTTATATAACAGCAGAATTAAAGATGAAATATTTGACTGGGATACAATGCTAAACTTTAATGGCGAAACAGGGCCATACATACAATACATTTATGTTAGAACTAAAAGCTTATTAGATAAAGCAGGATATATTCCAAAAATAGAAGAAATAGATTTTTCAAAGTTAACAGATATAAATTCATCAAGAGTAATAAAGCTTATTTATGGATTTAGTGATTCTGTAAAGCAATCAGCAGAAAAATATGAGCCATATATAATTGCAAGATATTTAGTACATCTTGCTCAAAGCTTTAGTAGTTTTTATAATGAAAACAAAATAATTGGTGAAGAAAAAGCTATTCAGGATGCAAGGCTATATTTAACATATGCAGTAGGAAATATATTAAAGATAGGAGCAGGATTATTAGGAATTAAGATGCCAGATAAAATGTAAAAAATAAAATTAATTATATAAATATTATTAGATGTAAGAATTAGAGGGGAATACCAAATAATGGGGAAAAGAACACAAACTAAACTTACAGAAGAGAAAAATAAAGAAATAAAAAAAGAAGTAGAAAATAAAGAAAAACAAGAATTAGCAAAAAAAGTAGAAGAACAGAAAGAAACAATTAATCTAAAAAAGCAGGAAGAAGCAAATAGTTTAAGAAAGCAGAAAAAACTAAAAAAGAAAAAAGAAAAAAGTAAAAAAAGAAAGAAAGTAGAAGAAACATCAATAGAAGTAGTAAAAAAACCATTTTCTATAATGGGTATACCAGTTGTAAAGTTATTTGCATTTTTTGTTATTTTTAGTGTACTTGGATTTTTCATAGAAACATTATTTGCACTAATTACAAAAGGAGTAATAGAAAGTAGAAAAAGTTTTCTTTATGGACCATTTTGTGCAATATATGGAATGGGCGCAAGTGTTATGATAGTTGGCTTACAAAAATTCAAGAAAAATAATTATACTTTGTTTTTTGGTGGCTGTTTAATCGGATCTATAGTTGAGTACATTGTAAGTTGGATAGGTGAAATAGTATTTGACATTAAATGGTGGGATTACTCAAATATGCCATTTAATATAAATGGAAGAGTTTGTATTTTATTTTCAGTTTTTTGGGGTGCTTTAGCAATATATTTAATGAATCATGTTTATACAAAAATGGATAAATTATTAAGGAAAATTTCTTTTAAAACATTAAAGAAAATTACAACAGTAATAGTAATATTTATGCTTTTTGACTGGTTAATAAGTAGTTTTGCAGTTAAAGTTTTTTCAGCAAGAGTTGTATATGAAAATAATGTTGAGGTAAAAGAAGTAAATAGATACATAGATGATTATAATAAATTTTATAATAATGACATTATAAAAAAGATATCAGATACTTTATTTTCTGATGAAATTATGTTAAAATCATTTCCTAATTTAAAATTAACAGGAAAAGATGGTAATATTATACTAATATCAGATGTTTTGACAGATATACAACCATACTATGTAAAAGTATTTAATCCAACTAATATATATTCACATGATAAAATATATGAAATTTTTAATTTTTAGAATTAACAAGTTTTATATGTTAAAATAAAAAAGTATTTTAAATTTTTATAATATATGATACAATTTTGCTAAAGTATGTTATAAATAGAAATGAAGTTAAAGTAATAAGTGGAGGAAAAATGAGAAGATATTTTGGAACAGATGGAATTAGAAGAATTGCTAACACAGAACTTACACCTAAATTAGTTTATCGTGTTGCAAAAGCAGGTGCATGTGCTTTAGCAAAGCACACAGATCATGTACCAACAATTTTAATAGGAAGAGATACTAGAATTTCAGGTACTTTAATAGAAAGCGCTATGACTGCAGGCTTCTTAAGCTATGGCGCAAATGTTATAAGTTTAGGAGTAATACCAACACCAGGTGTTGCATATTTAACAAAAAAATTAAAAGCAGATGCAAGCGTTGTTATTTCAGCATCTCATAATACATATGAATTTAATGGCGTAAAATACTTCAGTAATAAAGGAATGAAAATTCCAGATGAAATAGAAGAAGAAATAGAAGATTTAATGGATTCAGAAAAATTAGATGATGATTTTACAGCCATAAATGATAAAATAGGTGTAGCAGAAGTAAGAACAGACTTATTAGATGAGTATGTATATTTCTTTAGAAAAAACTTTGAAGAAGACTTTGAAAATTATAACAACGATAATTTCGTAGTTGCAATAGATACCGCAAATGGTGCAACTTCTGTTGTAGCAGATAAAGTATTTACTGTTTTAGGTATTAAACATTATATAATGAACAACACACCAAGTGGAATAAACATAAATGAAAACTGTGGTTCTACACATTTAGATATGTTAAAAAAATATGTTATTGAAAATAAATGTAATTTAGGAATTGCATATGACGGAGACGGAGATAGATGTTTAGCAATAGATGAAAAAGGAAATGAAGTAGATGGAGATAAATTATTAGCAATTATTTCTAACTATATGAAAGAAAAAGGAACTTTAAAAAATGATACTGTTGTAGCTACAGTAATGAGCAATTTAGGCTTGAAGAAATATACACAAGAAAATGGATTAAATTTTGTTCAAACAAAAGTAGGAGACAGATATGTACTTGAAGAAATGTTAAAAAACGGATATAATTTAGGAGGAGAACAATCTGGACATATTATTTTCTTAGATTATAACCCTACAGGAGATGGAATTTTAACTTCTTTAATGCTTATAAAAGTTATGTTAGAAAAACAAAAAAGTGCATCAGAACTTTCAAAAATTATAAATATATATCCACAAGTTTTAGTAAATGCAAAAGTTTCAAGTGACAAAAAAGAAGAATATAAAACAGACAGTAAAATACAAGAAGAAATTAGCAAACTTGAAGAAGAATTTTCAGGCAATGGTAGAGTACTAATTAGACCTTCTGGAACAGAACCACTAGTTCGTGTTATGATTGAAGGAGAAAATCAAGAGTATATAAAAGAAAAGGCAGAAAATTTAGCTAAACTTATAGAGCAAAAACTTAAATAAAGCGTCGCTACTACAAGTTACTATATTTTATGAATACAAAAATTTTGTTATAAAAGTTACTAATGAAATTTTTATGATTGAAAAATCATTCATATAAATTTAAAAAAATAATAAACAAAGGAGAAGATGAAAAATGCCAGTTATTAATTTTACAAACCCAATTTCAGTATTAGTAGGAGTAATACTATTTTTATTAGTATTATATTTAGCAAAAGAAACAAAGAAAGCTTGGATTGTTGCAGTTATGTTATTTACATTTATATTAGTTTTAGCAGGTCACACTATAGAATTTGCTACAATTGCAACTCAAAGTGAAGCACTATACAAAGCAATAACAACATCATCAATTTATGATTTTGCTTTCATTCTATTATCATTTTTAGCTTATTTATGGCTTGATGAAATAGAAGTAAGAGAAGGAAAAAGAAAAAGTATTGATAATGGTTTAGCATGGTTTTGGAATAAAGTATAAAATAGTAATATAAGTTAAGTCCATATGAAATAGTGGGGGAAATACAAGTGAAACAAATAATTATTATAAATGGTAGTGGCGGTGTCGGAAAAGATACTTTTGTTGATTTCTGTAAAAAATATGCTAAAGTTTTGAATATTTCTTCAGTTGACAAAGTAAAAGAGGCTGCAAAAGTGCTTGCAGGCTGGAATGGAGAAAAAGATGAAAAATCAAGAAAATTTTTAGCAGATTTAAAAGAATTAGGTATTAAGTATAATGATGCATCACTTCGCTATATTTGTAGTAAAGCTGAAGAATTTAAAGCTTCAGATAATGAGCTTATGTTTGTACATATTAGAGAGGCATCAGAAATTGAAAAATGTAAACAAAAATGTGGAGCTAAAACTCTCTTAATAACAAATAAAAATATAGCTCCTATAAACTCTAATTTTTCAGATAGAGAAGTACAAAACTATGATTATGATTACTACATTAAAAACGATGGAACATTAGAAGAATTAGATCAAACAGCAAAGCAATTTGTGAAAAATTTAGTTACTGAAAAATAATTAATTAAATATTTAAAAATAAACTAATTGTATGTTTAAATTAATAAAATTTGGAAATAATTATTTAAAACAATGTTATCAAAAGAAGATGTATAATCTATATTTGGTAACATTGTTTTAAAACATAATTATAGTAAATTACTTAAAGTATAGTTTACAAAAGTAATTTAAACATAAGAAGAGAAATAGTTAATAAGAACAGAAAGGATGATAGCATGAGTATTATAAATGCATATGATGAAAGCGAAGAAATAGTAAGTCCTAAAATGATGACAGAAGGGCTAGATAAATTGCCTGATACAGCAATAGCTTTTTTTAGAAGAGAATTGATAGATGAAGTAGAAAAAAGACCAGATTTTAAAGAATATAGTTATTATAGTATATCTGGCGAAAAAATGAAAATTTATATAACAAAGGTTAATAATAAAGAAGTTATTTTGTATAGAACTATACTTGGTGGACCTGCTACTGTAGGAACAATGGAAGAATTACATTCTAGAGGTGTAAATAAATTCATATTCTTTGGCTCTTGTGGAGAGCTTACTTCAAGCCTAAAAAAAGGAGCATTTATAATACCAACTGAATGTTATAGAGATGAAGGAACTAGCTATCATTATGTACCAGCATCTGATTTTATAGAAGTAGAAACTTATAAAGAGCTTGCAAAAATATTCGATGAAAACAATATAAGCTATGAATTAACTAAAATATGGACTACTGATGGAATGTATAAAGAAACTAAGAATAAAACTAAAAATAGAATTGAATTGGGTTGCAAAGTTGTTGATATGGAATGTGCATCAATTATGGCAATGGCAAAATCAAGAAATATTAAAGCTTATCAATTTTTATATACTGATGACACCTTAGATGGTGGAAAGTGGGATTTAAGAACTTTAAAAGACGATAGAACCCCTATTTTAACACATTGTTTAGAAATAGCTTTAAAAGTTGCAGAGAAAATATAAACAGTATTGTTTTTTAATTTAATGCTTTATATGAAAAGCTATGCAGAAAATATTAATTTCTGCGTAGCTTTTTTGTGAAATAATAAAAGGCTCCTTATATTTAAACATATAAAGCTCTAAATATTTAAAATAAAAAATAGTACTTTAAAAATAGAACCAAATAAGTCTTTCTTTAATAAAATAAAGAAAGCGAGGTAAAAAGCTATGAATGAAATAAAAATAAATACAGTAGAAAAAGAATTATATTACAAAGGAGAAGTAATATTAAAATATACAATAGAATATCCAGAAATAACATCATCTATCTATCAAGGAGGAAAGCAAAAATTCAATCATTATAATAGAGAAAAAGCTTTATCTATAAAAGAATTTGCAGAGGGAGAATTATATAATTCAGCAAAAGAAACTTATGACTATAACAAGGAAAATAACTATCCTATTATGGTATATGAACTAATTAGAAAATGTAATATAACATATAACTTCCGAAATTTACTTAGTCTTTATTGTGACGAATACACATATTCTGGAGGAGCACATGGAAATACAATTAGAAAATCTCAAAATTGGGATTTAAAATTAGAAAACCTAATTCCACTTGAAGCTTTTTTCAAAGGAAATGATTATTACCAAATAGATATTGTTAAACAAATTATAGAAGAAATAGAAAAGCAAATAGAATCAGGAAACGATATATATTTTCCAGATTACTGTAAATTGGTTTTACAAACTTTTAAATTAGAAAACTATTATTTAACAAAAGATGGAATTACTATATTTTTTCAACAATATGATATTGCACCATACTCAAGTGGAATATTAACGTTTATTGTTAAAAATAATAATTAATTATATACTATTAATAATTCCTATCATATAAATAAAAGATAGTAAAACATTGATAAAAATAAAATTAATAAGAAACAATACTTGAATTAATGATATACATAATGTATAATAATTGTATGCATTTGTAACTAGAGCTAGAGTAGTTACAAATTTGTAAATAATACTTGGAGGTAGAGACAACAATGTTCATGAAGCATCAAGAGTATGCTGACAAAATTCGGGACTTCATAAAGGAGCTTGAAAAGTTGGATGCTCCTAAAATATTCTTCGAATTTGCCAAAGGAAGAACCGCTGAAGAAATGGAAAATTTCGTAAAAGAATTTAAAGAAGGCCATCCATCTCATATGTGGGAAGAAATGGAGGAGTTCTTTTTCGATTACGAGCAAGACCAAAAGCCTGAAATCTTCCATGTTGCTGAAAATACGGAAGAAGATCTTGAAAATACCGTTTTATATAATCCAGAAGAAATCAATCCTGCAAGCCTTATCATTCTTATGGCTCTCAGCCAAGACCGTATGAATGATATGAATCTGTTTGTAGAAACCGGCTTTGATGATTATCCTTTTGGAAATCTCGTAAAAGGGTATGTCGATAAAAGCGTTGAATCGTGGATGGAGGATAATGTTATCTCCGATATAAGCGGTCTTGTGAAAGCTGTAAACTATCAAAAAAGTTAATTAACTTCAAACTAAACTCTAGCTCATGCCATATACGGATTTTCTGTATATGGTTTTTATTATAATTACAAATCAAAATATGTTTTTATAATTAGAATCAGAAATATTTTGTTATAATTAGAAGCAAAAATATATTGTGGACAAAAGTAGAAAAAAGTGTTAATATACAAATTGAAAGTGGGGTATAAAAAATGAAAGAAATAGTAGTTGCCTCAAACAACAAAGGAAAAATAAAAGATATTGCTAATATATTAAAAGATTACAAAATAATTCCAATGGAAGAGATTAATATAAAAGTAGATGTTGAAGAAGACCAAAAAACTTTTGAAGGAAATGCAATAAAAAAAGCAGAAACAATAGCAAAACTACTAAATGGAAAAATGTGTTTAGCTGATGATTCTGGAATAGAAATAGACTACTTGGATGGTTTCCCTGGAGTATTTACCAAAAGATGGCATGAAGGAACTGATAGACAGAGGAACCTAAGTATAATAGAAAAGTTAAAGAATGTTCCAAAAGAAAAAAGAACAATAACCTTTACTACTGCAATAGCAATATCTAATGGAGAAAATACAATTTGTGAATTAGGAACAATAAAAGGTTTTGTAGCAGAAAACGTTAGAGGTGAAAACGGATTTGGTTTTGATGAAATATTTGAACTAGAAAATGGAAAAACTCTTGCAGAATTATCAGACAAAGAAAAAAATCAAATTAGTGCAAGAAAAATGGCTTTAGACAAATTGAAAGATAAACTAATAAATATGTAATAAACATATTATTATAAGCTAATAAATAAAAACAAAAATACTCAAAAAAATTAAATGATAAAGAAAATTATTTTTTAAGAAAGTGAGATGTTAATAATGAAAGTATTATTGGTAAATGGAAGTCCACATAAAGAAGGTTGTACTTATACTGCATTAAATGAAGTGGCAAAAGAATTAAATAAAGAAGGAATTGAAACTGAAATATTTTGGATAGGTATAAAACCTATATCAGGATGCATTGCTTGTCATAAATGTTCTGAAATAAAAAAATGTGTATTTGATGATGTTGTAAATGAATTTGCAGAAAAAGCTAAAAATGCAGATGGATTTATTTTTGGAACTCCAGTTCATTATGCAGCAGCTTCAGGAGCAATGACTTCTTTCATGGATAGACTTTTTTATTCAACTTTTTCAAATCCAGATATATTTAGACTAAAACCAGCAGCAACAGTAGTTTCAGCAAGAAGAGCAGGAACTACTGCTACATTTGAACAATTAAATAAATACTATACAATGACTCAAATGCCAGTAATCTCTTCTAGATATTGGAATATGGTACACGGATCAAATCCAGAAGAGGTAAAAAAAGATGAAGAAGGAATGCAAATAATGAGAATACTTGGTAAGAATATGGCTTATTATTTGAAATGTATTGAGGCAGGAAGAGAAAAAGGTGTAAATCCACCAGAATTAGAGGAAATTACATTTACAAATTTTATTAGATAGATTATAAATTATATAAGCAAGTGAATATATTTACAATCACTTGCTTTTTTGTTATACTTTTATCAGATTAATAGCAATTTGCAAAAGGAGAATAAAAATGACCATTGAAGAAGAATTATTTAGAAAAGCAAAGATTGATTTTGATAAGATATCTAAATATGGATTTAAAAAAGATAAGTCTTTGTACAAATATTCAAAAAATATTATGAATAATACTTTTAGAGTGGATGTAGAGATAAATAATGATGGAATAGTTAAAGGTAAGGTTTATGATTTAGCATTTGGTGATGAATATACTAATTTTCGTATAGAAGATACTGCAGGCGCCTTTGTAGGACAAGTTAAAGATGAATTTAAAAATGTATTAAAAGATATTAGAAATAATTGTTTTACTAGAGAAACTTTTATATATGAGCAATCAAACAGAATAACAAAAGCAATAAAGGAAAAGTATGGAGATGAGCCAGAATTTGAATGGGAAAAGTTTCCTGGATATGCTACTTTCAGAAATAAAGATAGTAAAAAATGGTATGGCATAATAATGAATATTGACAAAAGTAAATTAGGGGAAAGCTCTACTGGTGAAATTGAAATAATTGATATAAAATTAGAACCTAATGAAATAGGATATTTACTAAAACAAGATGGATTTTATCCTGCATATCATATGAATAAGAAAAGTTGGATTACAGTTATACTAAATAATACCATATCAGATGAAAAAATAATGAGCTTGATTGAGAAAAGTTATTCATATACAGTCATAAATAAAAATAGTGCTAAAAATGAATGGATAGTACCTGCAAATCCAAAGTATTTTGATATAGATAAAGCATTAAAGGAAAATAATACAATAATGTGGAAACAAAGTACAGATATTAAAGTAAATGACATTGTTTATATATATGTTGGCAAACCTTATTCATCAATTATGTATAAATTTAAAGTAATAGAAGTAAATATTCCTTATGAATATAAAGATGAAAATATTAAAATGCAAAAAGTTATGAAAATAGATTTAATAACAAGATACAAAGAGGGAAAATTCTCATTTAGTAAATTAAAAGATTTTGGAATAAATGCAATTAGAGGTCAAAGATATATGCCACTAGAGTTAAGTAAATATATAAATAAATAGGAGGTTTTGATATGAGTGAATTTAAAAATAAGAAAAGTTTAGTTATTTATTTTTCAAGAGCTGATGATAAATAATGAGTCGAAAGGAAGCAACAAGGTGGGAAAAATAGTAATTTGTGGTTTAAATGGAAGTGGAAAAACTACATTAGGAAGGAAACTAGCAAATGTTATAAAATATAAACACATAGATATTGAAGATTATTATTTTGTTGATAACAATGATTATAAATATGAAAATTCAATAACAAAAGATGAAGTAGTAAAAAAAATAGAAAGAGATTTTAATAAATATAATAATATTGTCTTTACGGCATGTAAAGGTGATTATGGAAATTTGAGTGGTATGTATGATTTTGCTATACTTATTCGATTAGATAAAGAAACAAGATTAAAAAGAGTAAAAGAGAGGTCTTATAAACAATTTGGAGATAGAATCTTTGAAAATGGAGACCTATATGAGAGAGAAAAAAATTTTTTTGATAAAATATATAAAAAAGATGAATTAGAAATAATTGAATGGTTTAGAAGCTTGAAATGCAATAAAATAGAGTTAGATGGATTAAAACCGACTGACGAAAACATAAAAATTATATTATCAGAATTGAATATTTCTTAGGTTACAATTTATATGGCAAGTGAATTTTGTTTACAATCACTTGCTTTTTTGATATACTTTATATAGATTTTTTAAAAAAATTATGGAGGTAATCAATATGGTAGATTTAAAAAAGCTACAAAAAGAAATATATCAAAACAAAGTAGATAAAGGATTTAATGTAACTGATGTAAATAAAGAGTTTTGCTTAACATATGGAGAAGTTGCTGAAGCATATGAAGCATGGAGAAAAAAGAAAGAAGACTTAGGAGAAGAAATAGCAGATATTGCTATATATTTGTTAGGGCTATCAGAAATATTAGGAATAGATTTAGAAGATGAAATACAGAAGAAAGTTTATAAAAACTCTAAAAGGGAATACCAAATAATAGATGGTGTAAATACAAGAGTTAAAGAATTTGATGAAGAATCTGAAAGGTAATTTATATTTTAGGAGGTATGTTATGAAGAAAGGCATAAAGATATTTTTAATAATTTTTGTTATTTTAGCGATTGTTGTATTAGCAGATACAATACAAGCGAAAGTATTTGATAATAACCCATTAATAAAAATAAGATATAATCGTGATGGAGGAAATGTAGATTATATTGATAAAGGAATTTTGGTATATACATATGTTTTTATTAATGGAGAAAAAGTAACGGTATTTAGATGGGAAAAATATGCTCCACCATTGGAAGAAACAGTAGATTTAGACGAAGAAAATAAAGAAAACGAAACAACATATATAGAATTTACTCGTACATACAATATAGTATCAAACTTAAATAAGACAGATGCTACAGGAGAAAATAACTTTTATGTGGTACAGCAATTCCAACTTTTTGAACCAATTGTGATAAAAGTTAATAAAAAATATATATTACAAGAAAATGAAAATTATGAGTTCACTTTTAAAGGTAACAAAATAGATGGAAAAGATTATACAATTCAAGATATATTTAATACATTTGATATAACTAATATAGAAAAAACCGATAAAGAAGGTATAGAGCAAAGACAAGATGCAATATAAATTTGAATGGTAATAAAAAATAATAAATTATTGAGGGTATAGATATGAAAAAGAAATTAATAATTGGGACTATTGGAATTTTAGTTATAATTAGTATTAGTATTTTTATAATAGTTAACTTAATAAATAAAAAAGGAAATATTGAAAATGTCGAAGTAGTTATAGGAGAATCTGAAATATATAGTGAACAGGAAATACAATCATCAATAGATATTGTTTTAAATAAATTTAAAGATTTTCCAGCTACTCTAAATAAAATTTGGTATGATGAAGAAAAATCTAAAGATGCAAGTAAAGCATGGGCAGAACAATATAATGCAGATGAAGCAATTATATTATATTCTAATTTTAAAACATATAAAGGAGAACAGGCAACAAATTCCGGTTTAAATTCTGATAGTGAGTATTCAAATTGGAGTTGGATATTAGTTAGAATCAACAAAGGTAAATGGAAACTAATGACTTGGGGATATTAATAGGGAGATATGAATTATGACAATAAAAAATAAGTGTGGATATGAATTACTTGAATATATAACTTGTAATGAGCAAGAGATAATAAATTATAAAAATGTTACTGCAGCTGGAATAGTATAAGTCCATTTATTAAAAATGATGAAGATGAAAATGATGAAATAAAGCTATGGGATTTAAAAGAAAATATTGGTTATGTTGATGAAGTTGATTTAAAGATTATTGAGATTGTACAAAGGTAGCGATAAATTACAACTTGTATGAGTTAATGTAAAATATATAAATCTATTTAGTTAGACAGATGGTAATTTGGAGGTACATTATGAAAAAAGGTATAAAAATATTTTTAATAATTCTTGCTATTTTAATAATTGTTGTATTAGCTGATACAATACAATCAAAAGTTTTTAACAATAAAAATTTAAATTCACAAACAAATATAAGTGATGAAAATACTAATAAGAATGAGGTAGATAAAATTATGGAAGATGTTATAAATATTAATGTAAGTATAAATAATCAAAAATATAATGCAACAATTGAAAATAATGAAACTGCAAAAAGCTTCATAAGCCAATTACCACAAGAATTTAATATGAAAGAATTAAATGGAAATGAAAAGTATACTTATTTAGATGAAACATTACCTACTAATTCTTATAATCCAAAACATATTGAAAAAGGAGATATAATGCTTTATGGAAATAATTGTTTAGTTATTTTCTATAAATCTTTTGATACAAATTATAGTTATACTAGAATAGGTCATATTGATAATTTACCGGATTTAGGAAATAGTGATATAATTGTTAATTTTGAGAAATAAATTACAACTTATATAAGCATCAAAAAATAGCTGTGTAAAATCATAAGCTATTTTTTTTTGAAAAAATTTCAAAAAAGCATTGACACTATGTCAGAACTAATATATTATGATACTGACAAAGTGTCAGAAAAAAGAAAAACAAAAAATGAATCTATCATAAAAGGAGAGGTAAAAATGAACCGTTTTGAAGAAAGCAAGGAAGTTTTTAACAAATTATTTGGAGAATTGCCAGATGCAAATAAAGAAATAGACCATGAACTTATGGAAATCTTAAGAAGATTTATATTTGGAGATGTATTTCACAGTAGCGACAAACTAGATATGAAGGAAAGAGAACTAATTACAGTAACAATTTTAGCAGTATTACAAACCTTACCACAATTATCAGCACATATAAATGCAGCATTGAATGTAGGAGCTACACCTATCGAAATAAGAGAAACTATTTACCAGTTAGCACCTTTTATAGGTTTTCCAAGAACATTAAATGCGGTAAGTACAATGAATGAAGTTTTTAAATCAAGAGATATTAAATTGCCATTAGAAAATACTGGAACAGTAACAGATGAAACAAGATATGAAAAAGGATTTAATATTCAAAATCCAATATATGGAGATGAAATAAAAGAAAAATATCCAGATGTACCAGAAATACCAAAATATTTAACAGAGTTCGGTTTTGGAGATTTTTATACAAGAAATGGACTAGATATTAAAACAAGAGAATTACTTGTATTAGTTGGCTTAACAACAATAAGGTCGGATACTCAAATAAAAGCTCATGTGCTTGGAAATATAAAGGTAGGAAACTCAAAAGAAAAATTATTAGCTACAATGCTACAATGTTTGCCTTACATAGGATTTCCAAATACAATGAATACAATTAATATTATAAAAAGTATTTAAAAAAGAAGGTAGATAAAAGTGGAAATTAAATCAGCAGATGAAAGAAAAGATGAAATTATAAATGCTTGTGAAGAATTGTACCAAACAAAAAGCTTTAAAGAAATAACATTAAAAGATATAAGTGAAAAAACCACATTTTCAAGACCCTCTATATATAACTATTTTCAAACAAAAGAAGAAATATTTTTAGCCCTTTTTAAAAGAGAATATGAAAGATGGATAGAAGATTTAGAAGATATATATATTAAAAATGACAAATTAGAAAAAGTAGAATTTGCAAAACAAATTGCTTTAAGTATTGAAAAAAGACAGCAGTTATTAAAATTGCTTTCAATGAATTTATATGATATGGAAGCAAATAGCCATATGGAGCAATTAGTGGATTTTAAGAGAAGTTACGGAAAATCATTAAAATTAATAAAAAAGTGTTTGGATAAATTTTTTAAAAATATGAATGAAGAAGAAAAAGAGAAATTTATTTTTTCATTTTTCCCATTGATGTATGGAATTTATCCATATACTTGTGCTACGGATAAACAAAAAGAAGCTATGAAAAATGCAGATGTTCCATTTAAATTCATTTCAATATATGAAATGGTTTATGAAGGTATAATAAAGTTATTGTAAATTAGAGAGAGGAGGAAAAATATTTAAATAATATATTAAAAAATATTTAAGAAAGAAGGAAAAATCATATGAATAAGAATATAATAGTCTTAATTATTGTGATTATACTAATTGTATGTGGTGTAAGCATTTGGCTAATTAATTCTAATACTAACAATAATCTAAATTCAAATGCAAACATAAACGAAAATAATGGTGAAGAAAATAATATAGCAAATATAGTTAATGATAACAATACAGGAGATAGAGAAGCTTCTGACCATCAAAAAATTGCGATTATCTATTTCTCTGCAACAGGAACTACAAGAAAGGTTGCAGAATATATAGAAGAGCTAACTGACGGAGATTTAATTGAAATAGTGCCAAAGGAAAAATATACTGATGATGACTTAAAGTATAACAACAGTAATAGTAGAGCTACAAAAGAACAAAATGATTCTTCTGTAAGACCAGAAATCTCAAACTCTATTGATACAGACTCTTATGATGTAATTTATTTAGGGTATCCGATTTGGTGGGGAGATGCACCAAGAATAATTTTAACATTTTTAGATGGACATGATTTAAGTGGAAAAACAGTTATTCCATTCTGTACATCAGGAAGCTCTGGAATAGACACAAGTGTTAATTACTTTAAAAACAATTATAAAAATATCAATTGGCTAGATGGAAAGAGACTTGTGACATTACAAAGTGAAGTAAAAGCATGGATTAATAGCTTGGATTATTAGAATATAATAGTAAAATAGGAGGATTTAAAATGGAATTTGAGAAAGTTATTAGAGAAAGATTTTCAACAAGAAAATTTAAAAATGATTTGATTAGTGATGAACTAATAAATAAAATATTAGAAGCAGGAAATCTAGCACCTACTGCAAAAAATAATCAACCGCAAAGAATATATGTAGTTAAATCTAAAGAAGGATTAGAAAAAATAGATAAAGCAAGTCCTTGTCGATATAATGCACCAGTTTGCTTAATTGTAGCAAGTGATAAGGGCATTGCATGGTCAAAAGATGATTCTTCAACATATGAAATGGATGCTTGCATAGTAGCTACTCACATGATGTTAGAAGCTACAAATGTAGGTGTAGATAATATATGGATAGAAATGTTTGATAAAAATATTTTAAAACAAGAGTTTAATTTGGATGCAAATATTGAACCAGTATGTCTTATTCCATTAGGCTACAAGACTGATGATTGCAAACCTTCACCTATGCACAATACTAGAAAAAATCTATCACAAATTGTTGAATATAAATAAAAAGAAAGGAATTGATTTATAATGGAAAAACAAACAGATAATAATGTTAAAGAAGCTCATGGAGGCGCATTTGGAATGGGAGAGCCAAATGTAAATTTTGCAAAATATTTTATAGGAAACTCATATTTAAAACAACTTGCTAAAACAGAAAATGGAATAGGATTCGCAAATGTAACTTTTGAACCTAAATGTAGAAATAATTGGCACATCCATAAAGCAACTAGTGGTGGAGGTCAAGTTTTAATTTGTGTAGAGCGGAGAAGGCTGGTATCAAGAAGAAGGAAAACCAGCTCAAAGTTTAAAGGTAGGAGATATTGTTGTAATTCCTGCAAATGTAAAACATTGGCATGGAGCAAAAAAGGACTCATGGTTTAGTCATATAGCAGTTGAAATCCCAGGAGAAAATGCTTCTAATGAATGGTGTGAACCTGTTACAGATGAAGAATATGACAAGTTATAATAATTATGGAAGTAAAGGAAGAAATACTATTGGAAGATACTGTTTACTGCACAGTAGATGAAATTTATAAACAAAATGGAATAGACAGTTTAAGTATGAGAGAAATTAAATTTTAGTTAAGGGGGTTGAAAAATATGATCTATAAAAACTTTAAAGATATAAAATTATCAAGTTTAGGTTTTGGAACAATGCGTTTACCAAATAAAGGGCAAAATGGTGACACACCAATAGATGAAGAAGAAACAGCAAAAATGGTTGAATATGCAATTAAAAATGGTGTTAATTATTTTGATACAGCTTATGGGTATCATAATGGAGAATCCGAAAAAGTAATAGGAAAGATACTAAATAAATATCCAAGAGATAGTTACTATTTAGCAACAAAATTCCCTGGATATGATATATCAAATATGGATAAAGTCGAAAAAATATTTGAAGAACAATTACAAAAAACAGGAATGGAATATTTTGATTTTTATTTATTTCACAATGTGTATGAAAAGAATGTTGATCCATATTTAGATGAAAAATACGGAATATTAAAATACTTATTAAAACAAAAAGAGAATGGAAGAATTAAACATTTAGGATTTTCTGCTCATGGAAGTTATAATGTTATGAAAAAATTTCTAGATGCTTATGGCGAGTATATGGAATTTTGTCAAATACAATTAAATTATTTAGATTATAAATTTCAAGATGCAAAATCAAAAATTGAGCTTTTAAAAGAATGGAACATACCTATTTGGGTAATGGAACCTTTAAGAGGTGGAAAACTTGCAAAATTATCAAAGGAGCAAGAAGAGAAATTAAAAGCATACAGGCCAGATGAAGAAACACCTGCTTGGGCATTTAGATTTTTACAGGCTATACCAGAAGTTACAATGATTCTTTCAGGAATGAGTAATATGGAGCAAATGAAAGATAATATAAAAACTTTTGAAGAAAATAAACCATTAAATGCTGAAGAAATGAAAGAAATATTGAAAATAGCAGATGAAATGCTAAAGGGTAATATACTTCCATGCACAGCTTGTAGATATTGTACATCACATTGTCCAAAAGGCTTGAACATACCAGAATTATTATCTTTATATAATGAGCATAGCTTTACAGGAGGAGGCTTTATTGCACCAATGGCTATAAGTGCTTTACCTGATGATAAAAAACCAAGTGCTTGTATAGGGTGTAGAAGTTGTGAAGCAGTTTGCCCACAACAATTAAAGATTTCAGAAGCAATGAAAGATTTTTCAAGATTATTAAATTAGGAGGAAATGAAAATGATAGAAAAAGTAGAAAGTATAAAAAAACAAAATCGTTTATTAGAGGCTTTAACAAGCAAAAAAGGAAAATATATTGTAGGAACTTGTCTTTTAAGTGGATTAGGTATAGCTTTACCTAGAATATTCCATATTTTAGCAGGAACAAGTGCAGGAGCCGTATTTTTACCAATGCATATTGCAGTTTTAATTGCAGCATTAACTTTTGGGGGAATCAGTAGCAGTATAGTTGCAGGAAGTTCAATTGTATTTAGTTATCTATTAACTGGAATGCCTAGTTTAGCAAGACTTCCATATATGCTAATAGAACTTGTAATTTATGCCGTATTATTAAGTGTTTTAAAGAAAAAGTTTAATCCTTATGTATCTTTAATTGCAACAATTATTTTAGGTAGAGTTTTATATGCAGGAATATTATTTGTAGCTATTAATTGGTTAGGATTACCTACTTATGGAATATCAGTAATAGAAAGTATTATTACAGGATTACCTGGAATTTTGGTTCAATTAATTTGTGTACCATTTATAGCTAAAACAATAAAGAAAGGAATTCACTTAGATGACTAAATTAGAAGAAGTAAAAGAAGTTCTACATCAAAAAAATGCTTCATTAGTTGTAGCTTATGAAAATGGAGAAATAAAAGAATATTATCAAGATAGAATAAAAGATATAAAAGACATCTTAAAAGAAAACAAAAATGCGCTAAAAGGAGCTACTATAGCTGATAAAGTAATTGGAAAAGTAGCAGGAAGTATTTTAACGGTTGCAGGTGTTAAAGAAATTTATGCAGATGTTATAAGTGAATATGCAATTCCTGTTTTAGAAGAAAACCATATCAAATATGAATATAAAGAAAAAGCAAAATACATTATAAATCAGACTAAAACTGGAATGTGCCCTATGGAAAATAAATATAAGGATGAGAAAGATATTCATAAAATTTATAGTGAAATGATAGAAGAGGAATGATAGAATAGGAACATTAAAAATGAGCAAGTGAAATATTTACAATCACTTGCTTTTTTGCTATACTGTAGTCAAATAAATAGTAATTCGTAAATGAGATGTTATTTTAAAGGAGGTTCACAATGAAAGAGTGGCTTGATAGTATTAGAAAACCTAATAAAGATATAAAAATATCTAAAAAGATTATATATAGTTTATTGATACTATTATTAGGTATAATTTTAGGTGTGTTTTCCAAATGGTTAGACAACCTCTCTATCAATGATGAAATATGGTGGCAACATATACTAGGAATATTAGATTTAAGAAATGTCTTTTCTTATGTTGGAATATGGATATTTTTAGCAATCACTATTTCTGTTTTTAGCAAAACACCATTAAGAGCAGGTTTAAATGTATTTTTATTTTTTGTAGGTATGACAGTAAGTTACCATTTATATACAATTATGTTTAGTGGTTTTAATCCTAAAAGTTATATGGTGATTTGGTATGGAATAACTGCTATAACTCCAATACTTGCATTTATTTGTTGGTATGCAAAAGGAAATAACAAAATTTCAATTATAATTTCTAGTGTAATATTAGCAGTAATGTTGAAAGAATCTTTTAGTGTTGGAATTTGGTATTTTTATTTTAAAAGTACAATAGACACATTATTATTTTTAGGAACAATGACAGTTTTATATACGAAACCTAAAAATAGTGTTTATAGTTTATTATTTGCAGTAATATTAGTAATAGTATATAGTTTAAGACTATATATATAATACAAATTACAATTTGTTTGGCAAGTGAATATTTACAATTACTTGCTTTTTTGCTATACTTTAATCAAATAGATAGTAATTTAGAGAGGAGAGATAATAAGATATGGATAAATTTAGAGAAATAAGACCTATTGTTCTTGGCATAGTAAAGAAAGAAAACAAAATATTAGTTAGTGAAGGTTATGATGAAGTAAAAAATGAAGTATTTTATAGAAGTATAGGAGGAGGCATTGAATTTTTAGAAGATAGTAAGGAAGCATTAAAGAGAGAATTTAAAGAAGAGCTTAATATAGATATTAGTGTAGGAGATTTTTTAGGTATTGCTGAGAATATATTTACTTATAATGGAAAAAATGCACATGAATTAATATTATTCTATAATGTTAATATAAAAAATGAAGATTATAGGGAAAAATACCATATAATTGATGATAATTGTGAAACTGATGCAATGTGGATAGATATAAATAAGTTCAAAAATAAAGAATTAAAATTATATCCAGAGCAAATGTTTAAATATTTAAATTAGTAATAAATTACAATTTGTATGAGCAAGTGAAACTATTTACAATTACTTGCTCTTTTGCTATAATTTGATAAGATAAATAGTAATGTATTTAAAATTAGAAAGAGAGATTTGAGATGAAAATTGAAAATATTAAACCAGAGGGATATGTAATGAAAGGTGTTTATACACCAGCTAAAAAGATTGATTTAGGAGATTCATATTTGATATTCGTATCAGGAGTTCAAGCACCTGCTGGAGAAGTTAATGAAGTTGTAACAGAAGATATTGCAGAACAAACTAAATTGGTTTTTGAAGAAATAAATGATATTTTAAAACAAGCAGGAGCAACATTAGACAATGTTGTAAAAGCAGTCATTTATTTAAAAGATATAGAAGATTTTAAAATTGTATCTCCAATAAGGGCTGAATATTTTAAAAATTCAATGCCAGTTTCTACAATGGTTGAAGTTGGTGGATTTGTTAGAAAAGGCTCAAAAATTGAAATAGAAGTAACAGCTATTTTAGAAAAGTAAAGTAAAGGTGAAACAAATGAATTTATATATAGTTAGACATGGTCAAACAGATGGAAATGTAAATAAAATAATGGACGGAATTAGAGATATTGATTTAAATGAAAATGGAATAGAACAAGCAAAAACAACAAGAGATAATTTAAAAGATATTAAGTTTGATTTAGTCATATGTTCGCCACTTTCAAGAACTAAACATACTATGGAAATAATCAATATAAATAATTATCCAGTAATATACGACGATAGAATAAAAGAAAGAGATTGCGGAGAATTTACAGGAAAAGGATTTGAAAGTTTAGATAGAGAATTATATTGGAATTATTATGATACAACTAAATATGAAAAAGCTGAAAGTATAGAACACTTATTTAATAGAGTTTATGATTTTTTAAATGAGATAAAAGAAAAATATAAGAATAAGACCATATTACTTGTAACTCATGAGGGAATAACGAAGACAATAAATTGTTATTTTAATGGTGTACCAAAAGATGGTAATTTACAAACATTAGGATTAAAAAATTGTGAAGTAGCAAAATATGAATTATAAAATTCAAATACTATGATAAATGCAATATTACTATATTTAAAATTGGGGGAAAATTATGAGCAAAATAGTTATTTTTTCGGATTTACATTATGCACCTGAAAAGCCAGTAAATAATGGCTCTAAAATAGAAAGAAAATTAATGGAATATGCAGAACCTTTGTTAGATAAAATAACCAATGAAATAAATAATAATATTAAGCCTGATTTAGCTTTGAATTTAGGCGATTTGGTAGAAGACTTTAACGACCATGACAAAGATATGGTAAATTTAAACTATATTTGGGATAAATTTCAAAAGATAAATGTGCCTTTTTATTCTTGTATAGGAAATCACGATTTGCGTTCTATGTCATCAAGAAAAGAAGTAGAGCAAATAATGGGGTATAATCATTCAACTTTTTCTTTTAATATAGCAGGTATGCACGTAATTATTTTAGGAACTTTTGTAAATAGTGAAATGGGAACTGCAGAGGGTGGAATATTTAAGACACAATTTATATCAGATGAAGATTTAAAATGGCTAAAAAACGATTTGGCAAAGAATAATTTACCAAGTATAGTATGCGTTCATTTCGGAGTTGCAGAAGATGAGATGAAAGGTAATTGGTGGTTTGAAAGTTGCCCTGAAACAGCATTATTAGGAAACAGAAAGAAATTAAAAGAAATATTAAAAAGTGATAAGAATTTATTAGCAGTATTTTCAGGACATCAACATTGGACAAAGAAAATAGTTGAAGATGGAATATCTTATTATGTGGTAGGATCTATGACAGAAAATATAAACAATGATGGAATACCAGATGGAGTATATTTCATTGTTGAATTTGACGGAGAAAAATTAGATGTTATTGAAAAACATATAAGGTTATAGACAAAGGGGCGAAGTTTTTGTGTAGCGAAAAAGTAGCAATAATTTAAAAATATGTAAAATGTTAAATGAATTACAATTTATATAAGCAAGTGAAGATATTTACAATCACTTGCTTTTTTGCTATACTTTAGTCAAATAAATAGTAATTTAGTTAGCAAAAGTTGTAGATTCTTAATAAAAGCTATAAGTATGGAGGATGATAAACAATGAAATACATATATACTGAAAAAGATTTAGATTTGATTTCTTGGAAAAGAATTGATGAATTTGTTAATAAGATTTATAAAGATGTTTATAGATTTTTATCAAAAAATGATTTAGAAATAAAATATATTATTCCTATTATGCGTGGTGGAGGAATTCCATCAGTAATATTTTCACATCTGTTTAATGTAATTGATATGTTACCAATTCAATTAAAATATAATAATGAAACACAAAAGATAGATAAAAAAATAGATTTAGAATATGTTTCAAATACCAAAATAGGTAATAATGAATGTATATTACTTGTTGAAGGAAATCATGTTACTGGAAAAACAGCTAATATAGCAGTAGATTTAATAAGAAAAAAATTTGGAGAAAATGTAAAAATCATTTATGTTTCATTAACAAGAGATTATACATACAGAAATAGTGTTAATAATGTTTGCTATACTACTTGGGCAATGACTACTAATGAAACAAAAGAGCTATCACAGGAAGAATGTAAGAAACTAAATATAAATTACAGTTCAGTATCTGTTTATCCTTGGGAAAATATAAACGAAGAATTAAAAGAACTAAATAGTAATATGTAGGTAGGTATAATATGATACATAATACAAATTACAATTTGTGTAAATATATAAACATTTATTAGAATATGTAAGAATAGGAGACAATGAGAATGCTAAAGGTACACAATATAATAGATAAACAACAATATCTTAAAGAAGTAGCAGAATTAACTCAAAAAGAATGGGGAGAAAAGAATCTATCTAAAGAAGAATTTTATAATAAAGTGAATAAAAAAATATTAAGAATTAAATCAAACTTTGATAATCCATATTATTGCAAATTGATTTTATTAGATAATGAAGAACTAATTGGTTTTATATCAATTTTTCCATCTGATTGTGAAGAAAGAAAAGATTTATCACCTTGGTATGCAACTATGTTTATAAAGAAAAAATATAGAGGCAAAGGTTACTCTATAATTTTGAATAATGCAATCTTATCTGAAGCCAGAAAGAGAAATTTTAAAAAAATTTATTTAAAAACAAATTTAGAAAATTACTATGAAAAGCTTGGAGCTAATTATATTGAAAAATTAAAGACAGGAGAAAAACTTTATGTTTTTAATCTGTAAATATTGAATTAATTTTATGTTATTGTTACAATTTATATAACGAAAGAAAAGTAATTGTATTTAAAGGAGAGTTTAGATGGAAGAAAAGAATAATAAAGTAAAAGTTAAATTAACAACATTAATAATTTTAATATTAGTAGTGATAATAATTATTGTTGGAATAGTCATAGTAAGATTAAATAAAAATACTGACACTAAAAATGAAGATACGAATACAACGCAAATAGAAGATAAACCAACAGATACAAGTACAAATTTTACTGATACTGATTTTTCTCTTAAATTCTTGAAAATGGAAAATAAGAAAAACAATATGGTTTATAGTCCATTATCTATAAGATATGCTTTAAAAATGCTTAATCATGGTGCAAATGGAAATACTAAAACTCAAATTGAGAGTGTAATTGGAGATATAGATTTAGTAAAATATGATAATATAGATAATATATTATCATTGGCAAATGCATTATATATTAGAGATACATATTCACAATATGCAAAAGATGAATATAAAGATATATTACTTAATAAATATAATGCTGAAATAAAATATGATGCTTTCAGAAGTGCTGATAGTATAAATAATTGGATTGAAAATAAAACTTTCGGACAAATAAAAAATATATTAAAAGATGAAATAGTAACAAATCCAGATAATGAAATGTTTTTAATAAATGCATTAGCTATTGATATGGCATGGAAAGATAAATTTGATGAAGAAAATACTCATGGAGGTACATTTTATTTAGAAAATGGTAATGAGATGACTGCAACAATGATGAATCAAGAAACTAAAAGTGATAATGTTTCATATTATAAAGATAGCAACGTTACTGCAATTTCTATGGATTTAGAAGAATATGAAAATGAACAAATGGAATTTATTGCAATTATGCCTAATAATGATTTATCAAATTATGTAGAAAATCTTGAAGAAGATACTTTAAAAAATATAACAAGTAATTTAACATTAGCTTCTAAAACAAAAAATGGTTTGGATATTTTTATACCAAGATTTTCATTTGACTATGAATTAAGCTTAGAAAATGATTTAAAAACTTTAGGGATAACAGATGCATTTGATGAAAACTTAGCTGATTTTTCAAATATGTCAAGCAAAAGACCTCTTTGGGTAGGAGGAGCCTTACATAAAGCTAATATTGATTTTACAGAAAAAGGAGTTAAGGCAGCTGCTGTAACGGTTATTTATATGACAGATGAATCGATAATGATTAATGAAAATAAACCTATTGAAATCAAGATAGATAAGCCATTTATCTATTTAATAAAAGATAAAAAAACGGATGAAATATGGTTTGTAGGAACAGTTTATGAACCAAATTCTTGGGAAAGTGATAAAGCAAACTATGAGTATAGATAAAGATAGCTAAATAATCCAAAGTTATTCTTATATAAAGTTGATATAATATAAAGCTAAACAGTAACAAAAATAAACTCTTTTCATATAATATACAAAAAATGAGAGGAGTTTTTTGTATGGACTATGAAATCATGATGAACGGAAACGCAAAAATAGGGTCAGTTGCCCCAGAATTTGAAGCAAATACAACTATGGGAAATATATCGCTTAATCAGTATAGAGGCAAATGGGTAGTTTTATTTTCACACCCTCGGAGATTTTACCCCCGTCTAATCTTACAATTTGGGGAAATATGAAAAAGCCTGATATTGCCTTATTTTGTTTTGATGATAAATCATTCGAAAGTAAAATAAAAATGGCACAAAATCGATTGTGAAGCGATTGATTAGAAAGAAAAATTGGAAGTGAACAAATTTAAAGGAATATGGATACCATATGAAGTATTAGTTGATAAAATTTTAAATGACAAAGAGAAATTAGTTTATTCAATGATTTTATATTTAAGTAAAGAAAGAGAATGTATAATAACAAATTCATATATAGCAGAACTATTACATATTTCGAAAGTACAAGCATCTAGGATAATAAACTCATTAAAAAAGAAATTATATATTAATGTTGAAATAGTTTATAAAGAAAATTCAAAAGAAATAGCATTGAGAAAAATTATACCTATATACAGAAATGTTAATACCTATAAAGAAAATAGTGCTAAACCTATTAACAAAAATGTTAAAGATATAATAAGAAATAAAAAAATATACTATAATAGAAATTGGAGTCAAGAAGATGAACGAGATTATAGTAATTTTGATTGGAGCAAACTATATGCGAATAATATAAAAAAGACTTGACATACACTTATATCAGAGTTAACATCACACAGCAATAGGAGGTGAGTCTTTTATGAATGAGCCAGATGAAAGTATTTTAGAAATAATATTTCAAGCTAGAGAAGATGAATTAGCACAATTAGATAAAAGAGATAAAGAATTTCTAAATAGCGATGATGTTAATAAGAAAAAGAAATATTATAATTTAAAAAATCAATTAGATAAAATTCCGTATAATCTTAACAAAATAAAAGAAGAAATATCAAAGTCAATAGAAGATTATATTGAAACAGTAGAATGTGAAAATTCATATTTTACAGAAAAGTATTATCTAAAAGGGCTTAAAGATGGAATGAAATTGATGTCAGAGGTAATACAATAATTAATTTAATAAGCAAATTTAAAAATAGGTGGCTATTGATAGTCACTTATTTTTATGGTATTATTTTATAAGATAAATAGTAATTTGTAGGGAGGAACAATGTCTTTAATAAGTGTAAATAATTTGACTTTTGGATATGATGGAAGTTT
>CANRNR010000012.1 GCA_947632035.1 uncultured Clostridia bacterium
TATTAACTTGCAAGCGAAGCTTTCCTTTTGATGTTTGAGATAAAACTTCGCCTATTTCAAATTTTCCTTTTCCTCTTACTGTTAAAATATCACCTTGTTTTAGCATAGTTGCATTTTTAGTTTTTAGTTCATAATTTACAAATACTCTTTCTTCACTTATAATCTCATCTGCTTTACTTCTAGACATATGAAGTATTTCTGAAATAACCACATCTAGTCTCATTTGTGGGATCAAAATAACTATTTCTTCTTTTTTTGTTGGAAGAATTGTAAGCTCTGAAATTTCCTTTATTAAAATTTCTGCTTTTTGAAATCTTGTTAAATCTTGAAGGTGTAATTTTAAATAATCTGCCATTTCATCTAATACTAAAATATCTGCACCTGTTTCATTTACAATTATATCTCCTATTTTTTCTCTCTTAATGCCAAGCTTCATAATTCCGCCTAGATATTCAGAATGATGATAAGTGCCTTGTAAGTCTTGTGGCAATATAATTGAAATCACTTTAACGTTTTGATTTATTACTGTGTTATTTTCTTTTAAATTAAAGTTTTGGATTATATTTTCGTTATATTCTTCATTTAAATTTTCATTTAAGAAAATATCTTTTAATTTTTCTGGATACATAAATAAAACTTTTCTTTCCGCTTCATCATATCCGCCATCTAATACATACTTATTTTCTCCAATAAGACTTAATGCTTTAATAACTATACTTTGCTGATATGTATCTAAAAAATCAGTATATTGTACTTGATTTTTATTATTTACAAACTTTAATTTATCTATTATTTTTGATATTAAAAGCTTATCTTCTTGTTTAGGAAATTGTTTTAATATTTCTTGTTTTTCCATTATTCTAAATCCCTTTTATTATAGTAACTTTATTTTATAATAACTCGTTTTATAGTAATTTCATTTTTTATTAAACTTTATAATAATTTTATAGTAACTTCATTCATTATATTATAAGTTTAAAGTCTAATTTTCCTTAAGACAAAAACCCCGTCCCAATGTCTTTACTAATACTTTCTTCATCTAATCCATATATTCTTTCTAATTCTTTTACTTCACCATGCTTGATAAATTCGTCTGGGTAACCATATGATTTAATTAGCTTATCTGCTAAATTTTCTTTTGCTAAAGCCTCTAATGTTACTGTAGATAGCCCACCTTCAATAATTCCATCTTCTATTGTGATTATTTTGTTTGTTTTTAAAACTGAGTTTTTAACAGTCTCATGGTCAAATGGTTTTAGGAATCTAGCATTTATTACTTCTGCCTGCACACTTTCTTTTTCTAAGTCTTCTGCTATTTTCTTAGCTCTTGCTACCATTTTGCCTATTGCTAAAATTGTAATGTCTTTTCCTTCTTTTACAATTTCAGCTTTTCCTTTAATAATTTCCTCGTGTTTTTCAAAAGTTATAGCTTTTTCTTCTCCACCTCTTGGATAACGAATTACAGTTGGTTCATTAGAGTTTACGGCATATTCTAGCATTTTTCTTAATTCTTCAAAATCTTTCGGTGCCATAATAGTTAAATTTGGTACCAAATTGAAAAATGCTAAATCAAATATTCCTTGATGTGTTTCTCCGTCTTTTCCTACTATTCCTGCCCTATCTACACATAGAACTACTGGAAGTTTTTGTATCGCAATATCATGAATTACTTGGTCATACCCTCTTTGATAAAATGATGAATATATTGATACTACTGGTTTTAGTCCTGCTCTTGCCATACCTGCTGCCATTGTTAAACTATGTTGCTCTGCAATTCCTACATCAAAAAATCTGTCTGGAAATTCTTTTGAAAACTCTGTCAAGCCTGTTCCGTCTTTCATAGCAGCTGTTATTGCTACTATCTTTTCGTTTTTCTTTGCTAACTCTACTAAGGTGTCTCCAAATATTTTTGAGTAGTCGTCTGCTTTTTTCTTACTACTTTCTCCTGTTACTATATTAAAACCTGATGTACTATGAAACTCGTCAGGATTTGTTTCTGCTGGTATGTAGCCTTTTCCTTTTTTAGTTATAACATGTACTAAAACTGGACCTTCCTGCCTTTTAGCCCTATCAAAAATATCTTCTAATTTTTCAATATTATGCCCATCTACTGGACCTAAATACTGATATCCAAGTTCTTCAAATAACATATTAGGTATTACTAATTGTTTAATTCCTCTTTTAATTTTTCTTACAAATTCAATAATATTGTCTCCCATGTTACCTGGAAGTTTTTTTACAATTTTCTTTACATATTCATTAGATTTTTTGTAAGTTTTCCTTGTTCGTAACTTTGTTAGGAACATAGAAATTCCACCTACATTTTTTGAAATGCTCATTTCATTATCATTTAATACAACAATTAAATTTTTTTTACTACAACCTGCATCATTTAATGCTTCTAACGCCATACCACCAGTTAATGCTCCATCTCCAATTACTGCAACTACATAATAATTTTCTTTTTTTATATCTCTTGCTCTTGCAATTCCTAATGCTGCTGAAATTGAAGTGCTACTATGTCCTGTTTCAAAATAATCATATTCTGATTCTGCATATTTTGGAAATCCTGAAATGCCATTTAATTTTCTTAAAGTGTCCATCTTATCTCTTCTGCCAGTTAGCATTTTGTGCACATAAGTTTGATGCCCTACATCCCAAATGATTTTGTCATTTGGTGTATCAAATGAACTATGAAGCGCTATTGTAAGTTCTACTACACCTAAGTTTGAAGCTAAATGCCCACCATTTTTTGAAACTTCTTGTATTACTTCTTGTCTTAATTCTTCTGCAAGAAGTTCTTTTTGATTTTTGTCTAATTTTCTAAGTTCTTCGGTTGTTTGCAACTTACTTAGGTTTTCTGCCGTTTTTACATTTTCTATATTATCAACTGTTTTTTGGTTACTTAAATTTTTGGTTGTTTGTTGCTTATCTGCATTGTCCACATTTTTTTTGTTATCTACTTCTTTTAACTCATTTGAATTATCTGTTGTTTGTGCTTCTTTTGTATCATTTAAGTTCATATTTTTTTCTTCTATGTTACTTGATTTTTTCAAATTACTACTTTCCTTTGATTAGTTTTGTAATATCATATCATATTTTTATGTAAAAATATAGTATTTTAAGCTAAAATATGTCGCTTCTAAAGCTTTTTTGTATTACTCATGATTTATCGATTTATTAAAATTATTTATTAAAAATTATTATTAAATAAATTACATTTTTTTCATAGCATATTGTTTTATAATATCTATAGTATTTTCTATTCCTAATTTTGAAGTATCTATTAAAAGATCGTATCCGCTCCTTGCACCCCATTTTTCATTAGTATAATAATGATAATATGCTGCTCTTTCTTTATCTTTCTTTTGCATCAATTTAATAGCTTTATTTTCATCCAAATTTGCAAATTCTACTTTACGTTTTATTTTAAATTCTACATCTGAAGAATAAACAAATACATTTATTACGTTTGGATTATCTTTTAAAATTATATTAGAACATCTTCCTATAATTACACAATTATCTTCTTTAGCTATCTTTTCAATTAACCTTGAAACTTGTATAAAATATTTATCATTCATTGGCAAGTCAGTTAAAGAATTTACACTATCTGAATATGACATAGATGACATCGCTAAAGTATACCAAAAGCTATTTTTGTTGCTTTCATCTGTGTTTTCTAATAGTTTAAGGTCAATATTTTCTTCCTTTGATAATCTTTCTAGAATTTCCTTATCATAAAATTTTAAGTTTAATTCTTTTGCTAACCTTTCTCCTATATACTTTCCGCCACTTCCATATTCTCTACCAATTGTAATTACCATACCTTTTTACCTCCATTTTTATCATTCTTTAATTTATTATAATTCTAAATATTTTTAAGCCTCTACTTGTTCTTCTACAACATTTTCTTTTTTCTCTAGCTTTTTAATTTTTCTAATCTCTATGAACATTAAAGTTCCTGCCATTAAAAATGCTAGAAAATCTGCTGTTGGTCCTGCATATAAGATTCCTTCTATTCCATTTAGAAAGCCCCAAATTAATAATGCTGGTATTAAGAATAGAATTTGTCTTGAAAGTGAAATTAATGCTGATTTTACTGATTTTCCTATTGCTTGCATAAATATACCAGAGGTTATTTGTATACTGTTAAATACAATTAACATTAAGAAAATCTTAAAGCATTTTCTTGCAAATTCATTATATAAATCATTTTCTTGTCCGAATAAGTTTATAATTACTTGTGGGCATAATTGTAAAATTACTGTTCCAATTGCTGTAATTAGAACTGCTATCATTATTGTTATTCTCAAAGTTTTAATTACTCTATCATATTTTTTTGCTCCATAGTTAAAGCCCCAAATTGGTTGTGCTCCAACAGCTATACCTAATACAATAGAATTTATAATTTGATTTACTTTCATTACTATACCTAGTGCAGATAAAGGAATATCGCTTCCGTATTTTGACTCTGCTCCATATTTTACAAGTAATTGGTTTAAAGTAATAATAACTATTGTAATTGAAATTTCAGTAATGAAACTTGATATACCTAATAATATCACATTTTTTAATGTTTTCCAATGGATTTTCATACTTTGTTTATTTACTTTTATTGATTTAAATCTTCTTAAATAACTTAAAGATACAATACCAGAAACAACTTGCCCTATAACAGTAGCAATAGCAGCACCTTCTACACCCCATCTTAAAATAAATATTGCAATTGGGTCTAAAATAAGGTTAATAATAGCGCCTATTAACATACTTGCCATTGCATATTTTGGTGAACCATCTGCACGAATTATTGAATTAAGTGCATTTGTAATCATGAAAAATGGTAGTCCTAAGGCTATGTAAAACATATAACCCTTTGCATACTGATAAGATTCTGGTGTTACACCAAATAGTTTTAATAAACTATCTTGGAAAATAATTGATACAGCTAAAAATATAATACTTAAAATAGAAACTACAAGTATTGAATTTCCTACACCTTTACTTGCACTTTCTTCGTCTTTTTTACCTAAGCATAAACTTAGATTTGCCGCTGCACCATCTCCTATTAAAAATGAAAATGCCATTGATATAACTGTTAATGGGAATACTATATTTGTTGCAGCATTTCCTAAATAGCCAACACCTTGGCCAATAAAGATTTGGTCTACTATGTTATATAGTGAACTTACTAAAAGTGATATTATACATGGTATACTAAATTTTCTTAGTATTTTGCCTATTTTTTCTGTTCCTAGTATGTTTTCTTTTTCTTCGATTTTTGTTTCTTCTGTTTCTATTATGTTTTTTTGGTCATTCGCTTTATTCTGTGTATTATTGTCATTTAAGTTGTTTTGTTTATTCATTTTTTGCTTTTCTTTGATTTCTGTTTTTTTCTTTTCTTGAACTTTTGCTTTTTCTTTTTGTTTCATTTCATCCTCCACTATATTTCATATAAATTTTAATATATTTTAATTTATTCTTATTTTGCCACAAAAATAACGCCTAATCTTTTTTTGCTTTTAAAAGAGTAAACGTTACTTCTGTTTAAGCTATGTTATCTATTATAGCATAAATTTTAAAAAAAGCAATTATTTTATAAAAAACAGGTGGCTATTTTTAAGCCACCCATTTGTTATTCTTCTGGTAAGTTAGAGTTATAAATAGCCGGAGAATAGAAAAAGGCGAAATAGCCTTTCTCTTCAGAATTTTTTTCGAGAATTAAAGCCTCTTTTAAAGGGTTAAACTCGGCATTGATTCTGAGTTTTTTTCCATTTTGAATAATCATTGAACCTTTGCTTAAAGCCTTTTCCATGAATTCAAAAATGTAAAGATGCAGAATTGCACCTTGCTTTACAGTAATGTTTTCTTTTTCAACATTATTGTATAGCCAACTTCTATTCCGGTATGATATACTCCTTCCCATTGAATCGTCTAATGCCCGTATTACTTCTAATGTTTGATTCATAAGAATACCTCCAAAAAAATTTTCTACCATTATATAACGTTTTCCTGTAAATGTCAATATTTGTTTAAAATTATTTTGGAAGATATTGGAAATTTTATTTATTTATCTTTATTTAAATTTAAATATTTCTTTTATTTTATCTAATATTTTTTTGAATATAGACTCTTTGTATTCTACTACTACCATAGAATTGCTATCTGTATATGAATTTACTTCATTATTTTGTTTTTTATTTTTAAATATATTATCTGAATTATATTTTTCTTGTAATTTCTTTTCATGTATTTCTAATAAATTTTCATCTTCTCTTTTTAATTTTTCCTTAGTTTCTTCATCACACCAATAATTCCTATATAGCAAAGATATTAGTACTTTAGTGTCATGTAACATTTCTTGATTATCCAAAGTTTTATCTTCATTATATATAAAGCCATTATCTATTTTATTTTCATTTATCAAATCTCTAATTTTTTCTGGTAATTTTTCATTATATTCTATTGGTATATGCTTCAAAATTTCACTAATCTCATAAAAAGAATAGTTTAAATTTTCTTGAATATAAACCATCTTTATTTTTACCTTCCTTCGTTTTTTCCATTTATTTTATCTAATATTTTCTTAGTAAATTCTTTTATTTTAGCTATTAAGCCTCTTCTTTCTTCTGGTTTTACTTCACTATCTATTACTTGTATAGCACGATTTGTATCTTCTTTAGTTTGTATATTTTCTATTCTCTCTTTGTTTGCTATACTATCTTTATTTTCTATATCCTCTTTGCTCTCTATATTATTTTCTATGTTTTCTTCACTTTCTACTATGTTTATTGTTGGTTTTTTAATTGTTCCACTTACTCTTCCGCCATTTTCAGTTGGTACATCAAATGCAATTCCTTCAGTAATTACACCATCTGGACCAATCATTCTATATTCTTTTTCAAAAGGCTCTTTTTCTTTTCCTGGTATGTCTATATACATAAATTCTTCTTCTATTGGTTTTTCTGTATAATTTTTTCTTGCAGATGAATACACAAGTGAAGTTAGCGCTGCAATTTTATCTAATGGCAATTCTGATACATTTATATTTCCTTGGTTTAGTATATTTTCTAAACTTTGTATAGCTTCCTTTGATAATTCTTGTTCTAATTCTTCTACAGTTCCACTATGTTCTTTTATTAGATTAAAGTTATCTTGGCTATAATCTCTTTCATTTATATCTGATATTTGAGTTTCTTTATCTACTTTATTTATTTTAATACTTTTTTCTCTAGCTATTTCTTTATGTTTTAATAGCTCTAATAATCTTTCTGAATCTGCTTTTAAAACTTCTTGTGGTTTATTTGAATTTTTTAAATTTGACGTAATTGATGAAATCATAAAATTTATATGGCTTTCTATAAAATCAGGAATAACATCTGCCATTTTATCGAATTCTGATACTCTTGGAAAAGCCATTGTACATTCTGAAAGACCTGATTGGAACCCCCTTCTTGTGCACATTAAATCTCCGGCATCTCTAAATCTAACGGATGTATCTTCATAAAAGTCTTTCGGATAATTTTCTGATAATTTTGAATAAATATAAGTAAATCCATCATAATTAAATAATTTTAGTCCTGATTTTTCTGCCCATTCTTTTACTGTCATCATTTCTTCCATATATTTTTCCTCCTTATTTTTTATTTTTCAGTTGTGTATTTTAATGTTACATTCTAATTTGTATTTTTAATATAATTTAATTTTATTATCTTTCTATATTAAACTTACTTTACTAAACTCAAATCTCCATGTATTACTATTGGAGAAAATCCTGATATTTCGTCATATAAAATTCCTTCTGGAATGTCATTATATAAATATATCTTCTTATTTTCCATGAAAGCTTCATATAATTCAAGGAATGTTGCGCCACCTATATAATTTTTCTTTCTATTTTTATCAAAGTTTAATGTTAATACTGCATCAACATTTTCAATTCTTTCTCTGCTCATCTTAAACATTCTTGCTTTAAATTCACTATGTGCTTTTTCTCCTAACTCTAAACTTTTCTTTTCTGCATCTGGTTCGTCATAAGAATTTGGAAGCTCTATTTCATGGCCCATTTCTTCTAATTTTGCTTTTATTGGTTCTATTTCTTTATAAAATACCTTGCTACAAATAATTAATATTTTCATAAATAATTCCTCCTAAAAAATTTTAAGTTGAGATTTTTTGCTATTAACTATGTTTTTAAAGTTTCTGTTGAAAATAAAATCATACCTTGCAAACCTTTAAAGTCTTATATATTATATTCATTTTCATTTAAATATACATATATTATAATCCTTCTAATCTTTTCTTTATTTCCTCTGGTGAAGGTAATAAATTCTTCATTTGTTCTGGCAATGTATCTCTTATTTGATATGTAGATACTCCTATTGGCTTATCACTATCACTTAATGCATATTCTACTACTGTTCTATTTTTGCTTTTACATATTATAATTCCTATTGACGGATTTTCATGCTCCATCTTTACTTGTTTATCTAATGCAGTTAAGTAGAATTGAAGTTGTCCAACAAATTCAGGTTTAAATTCTCCTATCTTTAATTCTATAGCAATTAAACTTTTTAAACTTCTATGATATAGAAGTAAATCTATATAAAAATCATCTCCACCTACATTTAAATGATATTGACTTCCCATAAAAGCAAAATTTCCACCCATTTCTTCTAGAAACTCTCTCATATTATTTACCAAACTTTCTTCTAACTCTCTTTCTGAATGTTGTTCAGACAATTCCATAAAATCGAAAATATACTCATCTTTTACTGCTAATTTTGCTTGATTAACATATTTATCAGGTAGTGTTTCATCGAAGTTAGTTTGGTTTAATAGATATTTTTCATAAGTTTTATTCTCAATATTGTTTATTAAAACATCTTTCGTCCAACCATATTTTTTTGTCATTTTTATATAAAATTCTCTCTCAAGTTGATCTTTACATTTCTCCATTATAGTTACATTTTTGCTCCAGCTAATTTCTGCCACTAATGGTGGCAGAAATTCATTATCTTTATATTCAACATATAAATTTCGCATTCTCCAAAGGTTTCTCGCTGAAAAGCCTTGAACATCTGGAAATTCTTTTTTTAATTCTTTTGCTAATAATTCAACAATTGATTTTCCCCATCCTTTTTCTTGTTGTTGAATATATATCTCTTGTCCAATTCCCCAATATAAATTAATTAATGTCTTATTAACAGCTCTCATTGCTTCATATTGGCTATTTCTAATTTTATTTTTAATTTCTCCTATAAAATTCTTATAATCTTCGTTTATTAGATTGTTTTCCACTAAACTTCCTCCATTTTAAAATTTGCAATTGAGTGTTGCAAATTTTATACCTTTTTAATTTATATCATACATTTACTATTAATTTAACCATTTCCAAACTTTTTGCCTTTGTCATATTAATACCAATATGCTAATTTTAAAAATGAATTAATTAACTTTGCTTGTTCTTCCAAATCTTCGCTTTTTTCATCATTAAATCTTTGAGCTACAATATTTCTAGATTGCAAAGTCCATAAAAAAGCTTTAAATTTTGGAAATCGTTTTATATTATTTTGCATATAATTTAATAAATTACATAAACTTTTGTATAAATCACTATTTTTTTGTTTTTCTTTTTCAAATTTTTCAGGATTTGTTATCAATTCAAATGGTTTTGTAATATTTAATCTGTAATTCTCATTCTCAAATGTTTTTATAAAATTTTCATAACTTTCACAAAAAATTCTATACATTATACTTCTCCTTAAAAATCTTTAATTTTTCTTCAAACTCTTTTTTCTTACTTTCAAATAAATCTTCTCTAATTATATTTACCTCTTTCTATCAATTTATCTATATTTTAACCGAAAATATATAAAAACTCAATATTTTATGATTATTTTTCTACTATATGTAGAATAATTTTTAAAGTTTTTTATTGTATAAATTATTTTTTAATAGTACAATAATATAAATTATAAGAAAAAAGGTGACACAAATATGGAAGAAAAAAATAGTATAAAAATAAATTTAATTACAATATTTTTAATTATATCTTTAATGATAAATTTTATAATAGGATTTTTTATTTATAAATTATATAATGATAAACAAATAGTCGATAGTAAATTAACAGATTTAAACAATAAAGTAGATAAATTAGAAAATGTAGTAGATAATTTACAATCAACTGAAACATTAACTACTAAGGAAGATTATGAGACAATTGATATAAATAATTATATTTTCGAATTAGATAGTAAAGATAAATATATAATTGTAACTGATTCTAAATGGTTAACTATGCTAAATGATGGTGGTAGTAATACCAGTATTTATTATCAAATAGACTTAGATAATAATATTATTAGTAAAGTTCAAGAAGATTATAAGGCTAACTTATTAGAAGGTACTCCTAGTACAAAAACAAATGTAATTTATATTAAAAAAATAGATACTAATATTCAAAAAGAAGTAAGAGCTTTATTGACTGAAATAATCTCAAAAGAGGATATTAATGACTCTAATAATTATCATCCATTTACAATTTCAACCTTAAATACTGAAAAAGTAATATATAACAAAAATACTATCGAAAGTATCAATGTACTTTTGAAAAAAATGGATGAATTAAAATAATAAAACTAAAATAAGACGTTTTTATTGACAGACGCCTTATTTTAATTTTATTTTTTTCCTAAATTTTCTTTAACTCCTTTACATATTTTTCATTTGTCAAACTCAACATAATTTTTGATGCAACAGTTTATATTTTAATAACAGTTACTATTGCATTTTCTAATAATTCATTATACTCTTCTTTCGCAACACCTAATATTTCAAATGATTTTAACTGTTCTTTCATCTCAATAAATCTGTGAATCTCTATGTTTTTAAATCCTATTTTCATCATAAATTCTTTTATATGTTCTATATCACTAAATCTATCTTGCAAATCATTTCTTGAAGTAACTTGATTTAAATTTTTATTAAAATCTGGTAAGCATACATTTTGCTTTTCTATAAACTTTTTAGGTGTAACATCGCAAGTAATCCATACCCCATTGAATTTCTTTAATACATTATAAATATTCTTTGCAACAATTTCCTTTTCTTCAAATGTTAAGTATCTAAGTAAGCCTTCATTTATTATTGCTACTTCTCTATCTTTGTTAAGAAACTCTTCACATTTTTCAAAATCTTCATAGTTTAATGCATTACCACTTGTTATATGTAAATTATTTGGAATACTAGCAATATCTTTTAGTAATTTAACTTTATTTTTAGCCACTTCCTCTAAATCCATTTCAATATACTCATATCCCTTTTCGGCATATATTAAACCCCTTGAAGAATATCCAGCTGCAATTTCAACTACTTGTTTTATATTTAAATCATCAAGTATTTTATTAGTTAGCTTATACCTTGCTTCTATTTCCGGTGCTAATAATTTATTTAATTTCACATCATTATTTTTACAATTTTTCTGTAACCATTGATATATTTCTTTTTCATAAGGTATGTCTGTAAATATTCTTGGATAAGAAGTAACAATTGCTGTTGGACTAATACTTTCAAAATTATCTAACATAATTAATTCCTTTCAATTATAATATCTGCAACTGTCAAATTAGTATCATTTGTAACATTATCTATAATTGTTTTAGCTACATCTTCTGGTTTCATAAAAGTAGCTTGTTTTTCTTCAGATACATAATCTATACTATTTTTATAAAATTCTGTATTTATAATTATATTTCATAGTTTGATTCTATAATTATAATTTAACATAAGCTTTTAGTTTTTGCAAGCAATATATAAATCTTATTTTTACACAATCTTCTAGATATTATTTAACTTTTATAGCTAATTTATATTTTTTATATCTCTGGATTTAATTTCCTAAAATAATTGACTTTATTGGTATTTTATGGTATTATGTAAATATGATGTTTTATAATATCATATTTTTTATTCCCTGCTGTTGTAGGGGAACATGGGGTGCACATTGAAAACTTAATAGAAAGGTGGTTATTTTATGACTGTCCAACAAAAACAAATTCGTAACTGGTTAGATGACTTAGTAAAGGCTTTTTCTACAAGCTCTATAAGTCAAATGAGTTGTTTTCGGCAATTTATCGTAACTGGTAGCTATGCTGACTGGCTCAAAAATCCTGATGGTGTTTCTTGTCCAAGTTGGAACGCATTACCTGACATTAATCTTTATGTTTTGGTATCCGGCTCGGAAGAAGAACAAATCGAGGCTGAATATGAACTTGGGCTTTTGTATCAGTCTATGATGCGAGAACACAAAGAAGTTAATCTTCTTTTGGATTTACATCCTTTTTCTCGCTCTGTCGGTACAATTGTTCCTGACTGTTTGAATCTTCAGCTGACATCCAGAATTATCAATATGAAAGATACAAGTAAGTATCCTGACTATTGTTGGTATGGATGGAAGTCCAACTACTTTGTTCTCTACATTAATGGAGAGGATGAATTAGAAAAACTTGAAGTTTCTTCTCCTAAAAGGGACTTGGCTTGGCTGAAACACATGCACATGGCTTTTGCTTCTTATAGCAATGTAATGCATATGGTAGCTTTATCTTCTATTTCGGCAGATTCATTGGAAATTTTTGATGAGGCTTATCGCTATTGCAAAGAAGTCATGAAAGACGGTATCAGTCTTGGGATTCCGATCTCTACTGATGAGAACTTCAACTATTCCATCATCAAAAAATGGAAAGACAAATGTGACAAATTTTATGGGGAATATTATGGTCCTCATGAAAAATCCATCGTGGAACGAATTTTGGCAATTGAAAAAGATTATTTCAGTTACCGAAACGAAACCTGCGCAAGACAGCTTTTGAGTGATTTCTTTACATTGAAGAACTATGTTTATAGCAAGGGATTTATGTCAAGAATATCTGAAGTTCAAAAGTTGCAAAACGATTCACTTGTGTCACTTCCGTTGTGGTACTAAAAGAGAAAGGATGATAATAATGATTGATATTAAACAAATTCAGAGTGATCCTATCGGTATGTCCAAAAAAATGGCTGATAAAGGAGTTACAATTGATTTTACAGAACTCCTTGAAAAAAATGCAGAGAAAAATCGGCTGATAGCTGAAATTGATGCTCTGCGTAACCGTCGAAAGACACTCAGCAAAAAAATTGGTATTGCTATCAAAAATGGCAATCCAGTAGATGCGATGCAGGATGAAGTAAGTGAAGTAAATGCAAAAATTAAAGAGAATGAACTTCTCATCGAAGAAGTTGCAAATTACATTCAGACAGTTTTGCTTGAACTTCCTAATCCCCCTGCAGATGGTGTTGTAGCTGGTGGCAAAGAAAACAATCAGGTGGTCAAAGTCTATGGTGAAAAACCTATTTTTGACTTCACACCTAAAAACCATGTAGATTTGGCAGAATCTCTTGATCTTATTGATTACAAGAGAGGCGTCAAGTTAAGTGGCTCTGGCTACTGGTGTTATACAAGAGTTGGTGCTATGCTTGAATGGGCATTGCTCAACTACTTTATTGAAAACCATATCGCAGATGGTTATGAAATGCTCTTCTTGCCCCACATTCTGAATCAGGAATGTGGTCTGGTAGCAGGACAATTTCCAAAGTTCTTTGATGAAGTCTATTATTTGGACAACACCAGAGATAAGTTTATTCTGCCTACTGCTGAAACTGCATTGGTAAATCTTCATCGTGATGAAATTCTCTCCGAGAATGATTTACCCAGAAGATACTTTGCATTTACTCCTTGCTATCGTAAAGAAGCAGGAAGTAGCAGAGCAGAAGAAAGAGGAATGATTAGAGGACATCAATTCAACAAGGTAGAACTTGTTCAATATGCTCATCCTGATCATTCTATGGAATCTTTGGAAGAAATGCTGAATAAGGCAGAAAAACTGGTTTCCGGATTAGGTCTGCACTATCGTGTTTCTAAACTCGCTGCACAAGACTGTAGTTGGGCTATGGCAACAACATTTGATGTCGAAGTCTGGATTCCTAGCATGGGTATTTACAAAGAAGTAAGTTCTGTATCCAATGCTTTCGATTACCAGGCAAGACGTGGAAATGTTCGTTTCAGAGATGACGTGACAGGAAAAACTCGTTTTGTCCACACTCTCAATGCTTCTGGTCTTGCAACTAGCCGTATCTTCCCTGCAATTTTGGAACAGTTCCAGCAGGAAGATGGAAGCGTAAAAGTTCCCGATGTATTGAAAAAGTGGTTACCTATCAACTATATCAAATAATTGTGTACCCTTAATAAAGGAAAGGTGGTAGAGATAATTCTCTGCCACCTTTCCTATTTTTGTTTTAAAAATTTATATATTACTTTTTCATATTTTTCTAATTGTTCAATTTCTATAAATTCATTAGGCAAATGTGCTTGTTTTAGACTTCCAGGTCCAAACACACATGATTTTATTTTTAATATATTATAAATAAATCCTGCATCAGAAGAAGCACAAAATATACTTTCATCTTCTTTTGAAAATTCCAACAAATTATTTAATAAATTAGATTCACACCAAAAACTATCAATTCCTCCACTTTCAAATAAGTCAGTAGTTATTTTACAACCATTTTTTAGATTTTTATTAAATCGTTCTGTAATATCTTTTATTTCTTTTACATAATCTGCAAAATTATCTTTTGGCATTACTCTAGTTCCCCAATATAAAGTACACTCTGTTGGAATTGTTCCACTACTTGTACCATTTTCATATCTTCCTATATTAATGAATGGTTGTGAATCATTTTTATTTTCTCTTTTCAATATTATCCATTCTTTCAATTTTTCTATATAATTTTGTGCAATTTCAAAAGGATTAATTTTTCCCTCTGGTAATCCAGTATGCCCTCCTATTCCTACTATATGGCTCTTAAAAAACATATTTCCCATTTGCTTTTTACATACTCTACATTCTGTAGGCTCCATAACAATTGCTATATCTCCATTGAGTAATTTATTTTCGCAAATTGGAATAGTTCCATATAAACTAGTATTTTCCTCATCACATACCAAATTTATAATAATTGTTCCTTTACCTGAATTTTCTTCTATGACTTTGAATATTGCCGATAATGCTCCTGCTATTCCACCTTTCATATCACAAGCACCTAATCCATATATTTTACCATCATTTATAGTCGCCTCAAATGGATTTGTTTTCCATACATTTACTTTTTCTCCATTTTCTGATGGCATTGTATCCATATGTCCATTAAAAATAATTGTAGGTCCTTCTACATCAAATTTATATGTTGCTACAATATTAGGTCTATCTTTTGAATATTCATATGTTTTTACATCAAAATTATATTTATATAGCAGATTAATTAAATAATCTGCTATATTTTTTTCCTTATTGATATCAATTTGACTTGGTATAGATATTAAATCTTTTAGTATATCAATCGCTAAACTCATTAAAAATCTCCTCCAAATTTTCTTTTTTAAAACCTTCTCTGAAATTAATTTTAGCTGGACAAACGTCTTCACAAGGAAAATCACAGTCTTTACATTTATCAAAATCAGATAAATCTATTTTTTTCTTATTTTCATAAGCATATTTGATATTTCTTATCTTTCCTCTTGGAGATTTTGTTTCTTTTTGAGCCTCTTGATACTGTGGGCAACCTTTAACACAAGATCCACAGTTTAAGCATTTTAGCAACTCATTAATATTCATATTCATATACATCTCCTTTTTGATAATCAAATATATAAGCATTTGTCAATTCATTAAATTTATCAATTGTACACTTTTTCTTTGATATAATATTTAATTCAGTAAATAGACTAATATCTTCAAGAAGTTCTATATTCCTTATTTTTCTTTCTTCAAGTTCTTCTTTATTATATATTGAAGAAAAAATTATAGATTTTTGTCCTTTTTTATCATTAATAATTAATGGTGTAAAATCGTAAGATACTGAATTTATAATTAATAATACATCTTCTTCAATTGATGTAATTGGCATCTTATAATATTTATTATCGTTATTATTAAATACTCTTAATGCTATTTTCTCTATATTTTTATTCAAAACTTCATTTGATCTACATATATTATATCCTGATACATTTTTTACTAATTTATCACCATATATTATTTCTCTGCCATTATCATTAAATTTTATACCTAATATTGAATCTTTTAACTCTCCATGTCTTTTTGATAATAAATTTTTATAATTTGCTCTAATAACATCAATTATCTGCTTTCCATTTACTTTGTTTAAAGTTAAATAACCTATGTTTAGATTTTGCTCATTACAAGATTTTATAAGTTCTTCTATTTTCACATCAGCATCAACTACAACATTCATATTTATTTTATCTATGACTATTTTGTCAGTAGTATCAAATTTATGGTTTACTAAATCATTGTGCGGTACTTCTTTAGGTAAAACTTTTCCTGGATTTATCATATTTTTTTCATCAAATTTATTTTTTAGTCTATAAAATTCATTTATCTCATCATTAGTATGCTTTTTGATAATATAATCTATTTTTTCCAAACCAATTCCATGTTCTGCTGCCAATGAGCCGTTATTCTTCAGACATTTTTCCATCATTAAACCTAACACTCTATGTTTTTCTTTATCTCCTTGTTTATTATTTTCAAAGAAAAATGTTGGATGTACATTTCCATCACTAAAGTGAAATGTATCTAACATAGGAATATTATTTTGTTCTGCTATATCAAATATATCCTCAACTAAATTTTGAAGTGAAGTTCTTGGAACAACACCATCAACTAATAAAGAAATAGGTTTCTTTTCAATTTCATCTTTAAGCAATTGTCTATTAGTTTGATATGCTTTTCCTCTAACTTCATAAATACTTCCCACTGGTGTTGTTATTTCTACTGGTAGATTTTTACTATATTCATTTAATTTATCAAAAAACATTTTCTTATCTCTTTCAGAATATGAAAAATATTCTAACAATAAATAATACCTTCCAACTCTTCCTTTTGTTGTGTGATATGATGGTGTTATCATTTCCATCGCTGAAAATGGAATTCCTGACTTAAAACAATTACTTAATAATTCATTTATTATCTTAGATGTGTCAAAAGTCATACAAAATAGCAATGTTTCTGTTGGTTTTTTTACTAATCTTACCTTAATCCAACCAACTGCTCCTAATGTTCCTTCACTACCTATTATTGTATAGAAATAATCTGAAATTCCTTCTTGTTTTTCTTTTTTTATAATATGTTCTTTTCCATCAGCTGTAAAAAATTGAAATTCTTCAATAAAACAATGTAAAGGTCCAAATCTTAAACATCTTGGTCCAGAACTATTTTCGGAAATCGCTCCACCCAAACTGCAATGGTCTTTGGAAATTGGATCTGGTGGAAAAAATAGATTGTATCTTTCTCCAAATTCGTTAACTTCTGATATTGTTGTTCCAGGTGCAAAAACTGCTGTTTCTGCAACCTCATCAAAATTTATTATTCCTTTCCAATTTTCATTTGATATAACAACACAGTTTTCTTGTGGTACACAACCACCTGTATATCCAGTTGCTTTTCCTCTTACTAAAAATTTAAAATTGTTTTCTCCACATATGCTAACTGCATTTTTGAAATCTTGTTCATTATATACAAGAATAACAACACTTGGTAATCCCTCTAATAAACTAGCATCTGATCCATAAGCAACTAAATCTTCTTCTTGATCTAATATTTTTTTATTATCTATTTTTTTATTAAATATACTTCTATAATCCATATATTCCTCCTTATAAGATTTAGATTATTTAATTTCCAAATATTTCTTCTACTTTCTCCAATGCCTTATCTTTATCATTTGAATATCCTAAATCTTTTAAAGTATTGCTCAATGCCTCTATTGTTCTTAATATATCTTCTTTTCTTGTATAAAATCCCATTGTTCCAATCCTATCTTCCGCTATACAAACACCATATTTATCTTTCATTATTGTTGTAACCCTGTCGCCGTCAATTCCTAATTTTTCTCTATCTTCATCAATTGCTTTTTGTAATTCTTCTGGGAAAACAATTCTAGTAGTAGATGGAGATACAATTTCTTCGTCAGCCATATAATTTAATCCTAAAATCTTTATAGCTTCTCTAACTGCTTTTGATGCAATATAATGTTGTTTATATATCTCATCTAATCCATCTTTTAGTAAGCTATCAAATAAATCGTTTAATCCCCTAGCAAATAAATATTCTGGATTATTATCTAGAGCCATACTAAAGTAAAACTTTTTATTTTGTTTTATTTTATTCATTCTATCGATAGCCTTTTGACTGTAGCATACTAATGGACATCCTTGTGGTGCATTTAAACACTTTTGACTTCCAGTTACATATACATCAATTCCCCATTCATCAAATTTCACTTCTGTTCCACCAAATGCAGATATACCGTCAACGAATAATAATATATCACTTGATACTTCATCAATTATTTCACGAACTCTTTGTGGATTATATAATGCACCTGTTTGTGTTTCATTTTGCACCATAGTTACAATATCATAATGATTTTTTGTTAATTCTTCTTTTAACTGTTCAAAATTAATTTGTTTTCCTTTTTGTCCTTCCATAAATTGCACTTCTGCACCCATATTTTTAGATAATGTTCCTCCAAAGTGTCCCCATTGTCCATTGTCAATTGTTAATACTTTTGTGTTTTCATCTATTATGTTATATAATCCTGTCTCTAGTCCTACTCTTCCTATTCCTAATTTTAAATATACTGGCATTTTTGTACCTATTATTTTTTGTGCTTTTTCTAACATTGAATTTTGTATTTGTTTGTATTCTTTAAAATAAGTTGGAACAGGTATGCTATCATTTATTGTTCCTTTTATTACTGGATGAATTTCAGTTTGTCCAACTGTCATATTTAAAATATCATTCATTATAATTCTCCTTTTATAATATAATTTTTTCTTTTTTATTGATTGAGTCTTCAATTGCATTTGCAACTTTTATAATTTCTACAACTTCTGATAAAGGTAATATTGGTGACTCTATTTTTTCTAATGCACATTGTACATAATGTTCTAATTCGTTTTTTAAAGCTCCTTTTACCTTTCCATTAATTTTTGGCCAGAAAAATAATTCTGGATAATCTACTGTATCATTTGACCAATTATGTATAACTGGCTCATTTTTTATCACAAATACATCTTTATTAGTGATAATTTTTGAACTAAATTCAAAACCATAAGGACATTTTTGTGCTATGTGCCAACTATTTTGTAATGTTGCTAATGATCCATTCTCTAATTCTAATACTGCTACAATATTATCTGGATAAGTTCTATTTAAGAAACTATTTGCAAATGCACTTACTGATTTAACTTTATTTTTTGAAAGCCATAATGTTAAATCAATATCATGTGCTAGACAACTATATGCAGGATGAACTCTTCCATATACTAAATGAGATTTGCTTTGAAAATTTCTTTCCATAGTAATGTGTCTTATTTCATCTTTTGTTGTATTTTGTAACATTTCTTCTAATGCTCTATATCTATCATCAAATCTTAGCACTTGCCCAACATATACATGTACTCCCTTTTTATTAGCTTCCATTTCTATTTTTTGAGCATCCTTATAATTTACTGTCATTGGTTTTTCTATAATTAAATCACAACCATATTCTATTCCCTTTAATGCAACATCAATATGAACATCTTCTGGAACTACTATATCTAGTAAATCAGGCTTTAATTCCTTTAACATTTTCTCAACATCTGTATATATCTTTATATTTCCTGATAATGAATCTTTGTCTTGTGAAACATCTTTATGAAATTCATCTTGTAAACTTTTTTGTTTTGAACTAAATGAATTTTCATTTGTATCACATACTCCTATGACTTCTACATTTTTCATATCTTTATATACAGAATAGTGCATCTTTCCAAACCAACCAAATCCTACAATACAAATTTTTAATTTTTCCATTTCTTATCTTCCTTTCATATTTATTTTAGAAAAAATAATCTATTGAACTTAAATCATTTACTATTTCTTCTGTTTTATTATAATTACTATCTAAAATAACATTTTTTTGTCCATCAATTCTACAACAAGCCTCGCAACCTTTACAGTAATCATCTTTTAAATTATGATATAACATTTGTCCTAAATAAATATTTTCCAAATTATTACAAGTTAATATATTCTCTATCGTTTTAGAATTATTACATGCTCTCATAACACAAGGAAATATATCTCCATTTGCTCTAACTAATGCTCTAATTAGTGATAGCCAACATTTTTCAAATTTTGGTTCTTTATTGTTTACTACAAATAATTCTTTTTCATCTATATTGGCATGATTTAATACAAACTTCCTGAATTCTAAATCTTTATCTTCAAAAATTAATTTTCTTTCTTTTTCAACGCTTTCTTTCCACCAATCTTTATTGTCTGGCACCATCAATTGTCCTGTACTCAAATAACTTTCAGAAGGACAATTACAACTACTTACCATACAAGTTGGTCTAAATTGTATATTTAATTTTTCGGATCCTTTTCCTTTATATTTCAAATAAATATCCTTATATATCGTTTTCAAGAAATCATATACTTCGTCTATATTAAATCTACTATAAACAAATCCTGCACCAACATATTTTATTGGTCCTTGTATTAATTGTTCTAGTGTTTCCATAGACTTTTTTAAACTTCCATCTTTTATTTTTTTGAAAGTTGCTTCATTGTTTGTATCCAAAGATACTCTTATCCATTCTATTTCTTTCTGCCAATCACCTTCTGGCATATATTGTCCATTCGAAGTAACTCCTATTTTTGCATTTGGAAACATTTCTCTTAATTTATGTATAACATCCTTAAATTTATATTTACCATCATTATAATAAACTGGCTCTCCTCCACCAGATATAACTATTGCTCTTGGATCAAATACTTTTAATTTTTCCATTTTATCAAAAGGATATACCGCTGATTTATCTCTATGATATGTACAATATAGGCAACTTAAAGGGCAACAGTCATAAGGGTGGAACTCTAACAATCCTACTTTTATTTTATTATTTGTAATAGATGATAATTTATTTTTTATAATATCTATATGGTTCAATACTCTCTCATGTTTTCTCAAATTTTCTACATCTTTAGACATTATTCTACCTCCATTTATAACTTAATTATATGTCCATCTTTTGCAAATTCTATATTATAATCTTTGTAATATTTTTTTGCTTCCATATTTAATTGTTCAATTGTCAATTGAAAAGCCTCTTCTATATGTGTTATAACGACTTTTTTAGCATTCATCTTTTCAGAATCCTTCAACATTTTCTCAAAACTATCTTCTGTATCGGAATAATTAACTCCACTACCAATTTTTTTATTTTCAAAGTATAAGCAATGTGCAATAAATACATCTATCCCTTTTAATTCATCATAAACTATTAAATCTTGATATTCACATGGTGCATATACTATTTTTTTGCCACTTTTATTATCCTCTACTAAAAAATAGTACCCTTCAGTTTTCGGAATAAAATATGGTGTTACTGTTACATTTTCAAACTCAATAGCTTGTTTATGGTTTAAATATATTATTTTTATTACTCCTTTACTTTCATAATAAGATAACATATTTCCACAACCGAATTTTTTAAACATTTCTAATTGTTTTTCTGCAATATATAAATTTATAGGATTTGGCTCCGCTTTCTCTTTTATATGATTAAAATTTATCTGTTCAACAACTCTAATTCCTTGAGTATGATCTGGATGCCAATGTGTCAAAATTATGTTTTCTACTTTTTCTATTCTTTCTCTATTTAATTGAAGCCTAACTTCTTCAGGTGTGTCAAACAATATATTATCATCATACACAAACATTGATGGTCCAGTTTGATATTCACTTATTCCTTTCTCTCTTGCTTTGACACACAACTCACAATTGCAACATGGTTTAGGTATTGGAGTTACTCCACCTGTTCCTAATAAATTTAAATTCATATTTTCCTCCTTACAATCTTATTATCTTTTCCCAACTTAAATCTTCCATCTAATCCTGTATAACCTAAAGGTCCACCTATAATAAATCTTTCTGTTGGATTAATATATATTTTTGTATCCCTATCAATGTATTCATGTGGTATAACTTTTTTACTACTTTATCTATTATATTATTTCTCATTTTTTCAACATTTGTATCTTTTTCATATTGATTAGATATCAAAATAGTTTCTATCCTTTTTGGTATATCTTTTTCATATTCTACAGTCACTTGTGTTTTTCCATCAGGTCTTAAGTATTCTAATCCTTTTGTTTTTCTAACTTCCGATAATTTTTTTGACAATCTATGTGCCATACTTATTGCAAAAAGCATATAATTATCTGTTTCATTGGTAGCAAATGTTTCAATTGCAACTCTTGAGTTTGAATTCTGTGTTAAATATTCATCTAATAAAGTGTCCGATATATAATCGCATAGTTTATCTGGATGTTCTTCGGTTACACTTTCTGAAGTAAAATAATAGTTTTTTTGTATTTTTCTCCTTTCTTTCTATTCTATATAAAAAAAGAACAAAGTATATCATTACTCTGTTCTAAAAGGCACAAAGGAAGTATTGAACAATATTACTATTTCTAATTTTTTTAGTACTCCTTGTTTCATTACTTCCCCTCCTAGTACAATAATATTTAAATTATACCATTTTAAAACTAACTTGTAAAGATATTTCTAGAGTAATTTTACATTTTTTGTCATAACTACAAATATAGGCTTTCATTTAATAAAACCCTATATCTATAAAAATAATTTCTCTAAATACAATCTTTTCCGCTTCATTTTTAAAATCGTTCATAATACACACCCAATAAAGCATATCCGTATTTTTCATATCTTCTGTTAGATTCTTTTTTTGATTTTTATTGTTTTATTATTTGTTCTACTCTTTCAGTTGCATTTTCTTGAATTTCTTTTAAATGACTATTTAATGTTTCATCCATTAACATTATTGAATATTCTGCTTTTTTATTTTCTTCTGGAATATCCTCAATTTTTTTATTTTTAAATTCAACTTCTTCGAAATATTTTTATAAATTTAAGAAATTTTTGTTTATTTGATAGCAAAAAAGAAGATAATTCTTTAAATCAAACTATCTTCTCTCTCTTTATGATTTTTATCGAATATTAAAACTCTTTTATATCAAGACTTTTAAGTGATTCGACAAAAATCGTCCATGGCTGGGGTACTAGGATTCGAACCTAGGAAATGCCTGAGTCAGAGTCAGGTGCCTTACCGCTTGGCTATACCCCAATATTTTCCCCCTTATTTAAAAGGGGGATTATTTTTAAATTTCTTTTATTAAAAATTGCTCAATGCAATATTTATGCAAATTATTTTATTGCTTTTCTTCCTCTAAATACTGCTACACTTCCTAATTCTGCTTCAATGTTAAGTAGTCTGTTGTATTTTGCTACACGGTCTGTTCTACATGGTGCACCTGTTTTAATTTGACCTGCATTTGTTGCTACTGCAACATCTGCTAATGTAGTGTCTTCTGTTTCACCACTTCTATGCGAAACAACTGCTGTGTAACCATTTCTCTTTGCAAGTTCAATTGCATCTAATGTTTCTGTTAATGTTCCAATTTGGTTTAGTTTAATTAGAATGCTGTTAGCTGTTTTGTTATCAATTCCTTTTTGTAGACGTTTGATATTGGTTACAAATAGGTCATCTCCAACTAATTGAATTTTGTCTCCAATTCTTTCTGTTAACTTTTTCCAGCTTTCCCAGTCTTCTTCTGCTAAACCATCTTCGATAGAGATTATAGGATATTTTTCAGCTAAGCCTACTATGAAGTCTATCATTTGGTCTTTTGTTTTGAATTCGTCTGTTTTCCAGAAATAGTAACCATCTTTTCCTATTTTCTTTGCTTCATCATACATTTCTGTTGCTGCTACATCTAGTGCTAAGCATACATCTTCACCTGGTTTATATCCTGCTTGTTTAATTGCTTCTAGTATTAATTCTACTGCTTCTTCTTCGCTTCCTAAGTTTGGTGCAAATCCACCTTCATCTCCAACACCTGTTGAATATCCTTTTGATTTTAATACTTTCTTTAAGTTGTGGTATACTTCTACACCCATTCTCATACATTCGCTAAATGTTTTTGCTCCTACTGGCATAATCATAAATTCTTGTACACTTAGGCTACTGTCTGCATGTTTTCCACCATTCATAATATTCATCATAGGAACTGGTAGTTCTTTTGCATTTACACCACCAATATATTTATATAGGCTCATTCCTAAAGAATTTGCTGCTGCTTTTGCTACTGCTAAAGATACACCAAGCATTGCATTAGCTCCTAGTTTTCCTTTGTTTTCTGTTCCATCTAGTTCTATCATTTTTTTGTCTATTTCTACTTGGTCGTATACATTCATTCCTTCTACTGCTTTGCTTATAATTTCATTTACATTTTCTACTGCTTTTAATACACCTTTTCCTAAGTATCTTCCTTTGTCGTCATCTCTTAATTCTACTGCTTCAAAACTTCCTGTAGATGCTCCTGATGGAACCATTGCTACTCCTGAAAATCCGTCTTCTGTTACTACTTCTACTTGTACAGTAGGATTTCCTCTTGAGTCTAATACTTCTAGTGCTCTTACACTTTCAATTCCTAAATAATCTTTCATAATTTTACCTTGCTTATGTTTATTTTAATAAACATATCCTTTCTTTTTTAATATTTTTTATGTGATTTTTATTATTGCTTATTTTTTTGTTTAATTTTATTTACTTATTTTTTATTTTTGCTTTTTAATTATTGTAATTATTTTTTATTGACCATTATTTTTCTATTAGGCTTTCTCCAGTCATTTCTTCTGGTTTTGAAATTTCCATTAAATCTAACATTGTAGGTGCTAAGTCTGCAAGTTTGCCTACTTTTAATTTAACACCTTCTGCTCCAATTAAAACAAGTGGAACTGGATTTGTCGTGTGTGCTGTGTGTGGTTCTCCAGTTTTGTAATCTATCATTTGCTCTGCGTTTCCGTGGTCTGCTGTCATTATTATCATTCCGTTTTTTTCTTCTACTGCATCTACTACTTTTTGTACGCATTCGTCAATAGCTTCTATTGCTTTAATTGCAGCTTCTAGATTTCCTGTATGCCCAACCATATCTGGATTTGCATAGTTTAGAATAATGCAATCATATTTATCAGATTTAATTGCTTCTACTACTTTATCTGTTACTTCATAAGCACTCATCTCTGGCTTTAAGTCATAAGTTTCTACTTTAGGAGATGGCACTAAAATTCTATCTTCTCCTTGATATTGCTTTTCTTCTCCACCATTAAAGAAGAATGTAACATGGGCGTATTTTTCTGTTTCAGCTATTCTTAATTGTGTTAGACCTTTCTTTGAAACATATTCTCCAAAGGTATTTTTTAATGCTTCTGGTTTAAAGGCAATGCTTACATTTGGAATTGTTTCATCATATTGTTTAAAGCATACATAATGTAATTTTAATTTTTCTGTTTCAAATCCATCAAACTCAGGATCTACTAAACTTCTTGTAATTTCTCTTGCTCTGTCTGGTCTAAAGTTAAAGAATATAACTGAGTCATTGTTTGAAATTGTTGCAACTGGCTCTTCTCCATTGCATATTACAGTTGGTACTACAAATTCGTCAAATACTTCTTTTTGATAAGATGCTTCTATTGCTGATATTGCACTTACTGCTTTTTCTCCTTTTCCTCTAACTATTGCATCATAAGCTTTTTGTACTCTTTCCCATCTTTTATCACGGTCCATTGCATAAAATCTTCCTGAAATAGTTGCTATTTTTCCTACACCTTTTTCTTTTATTTTTTCTTCTAATTTTGCAATATAGTTTTCTCCAGATGCTGGTGGTGTATCTCTTCCATCCATAAAGCAATGAATATATACTTCATCAAAGTCTTTTCTTTTAGCAAGCTCTAATAAAGCAAATAAATGTCTTATATGACTATGAACTCCCCCATCTGAAAGAAGCCCCATAATGTGCAATTTTGAATTGTGTTTTTTACAATTTTCAATTGCTTCTGAAAATTCCTTAATGCTAAAGAAGTCTCCTTCTTCTATTGTTTTAGTTATTCTTGTTAGGTCTTGATATACAATTCTTCCTGCCCCAATATTGGTATGTCCTACTTCTGAATTTCCCATTTGTCCATCTGGTAATCCTACATTTAAACCACTTGTGTAAATAGTGGTTGTTGGCCATGTTTTCATTAGTTTATCTATATTAGGTGTATTTGCTAATTTTACTGCATTTGCTTTTTCATTTTCATTTATTCCAAATCCATCTAATATCATTAGCATCATAGGTTTTCTTCTCATTTTTTTATTTCTCCATTTCTTTTTCATTTTGTCAAATTCTTTAATAGCATTTAAACTTGATATAAAAAATTAATGTATTATATTATTTTAAGTTTACTATGATAATTAAAGTTTGATAATTATAATATTTAAATAAAATTTTGTATTTTTATTTTATATAGTTTACTTTTTCGTATAATTATTTTATTAAAATTTATACTGACAAACAAATTTTAGCAAATTCCTCTGGCTTTAAGCTAGCTCCACCTACTAATCCTCCGTCTATGTCTGAAGTAGAAAATAGTTCTTTGCTATTTTCTGATTTTACACTTCCACCATATAGAATGATTATTTCATTTGCAACTTCATCACCATAAAGATTTCTGATTTCATTTCTTACAGATTTTATAGCTTCGTTTGCATCTTCTGATGTAGCTGTTTTGCCAGTTCCTATTGCCCAAATTGGTTCATAAGCAATCATGCATTTTTTTACTTGATTGCCATCTAATCCTTCTAAAGCAAGTTTTGTTTGCTCTGTAATAATTTCTGTTTGTTTGTCTTGCTCTCTTTGCTCTAAACTTTCGCCTACACAAATAATAGGTTTTAGTTCATTTTGCAATGCTGATTTTATTTTTTTGTTTACTGTTTCGTCTGTTTCTGCAAAATATTGTCTTCTTTCAGAGTGGCCTATAATAACATATTCTACTCCAATTGATTTTAACATTTGTGCAGATACTTCTCCTGTGTATGCTCCTTTTTCTTCCCAATGCATATTTTGAGCTCCTATTTTGATGTTTGTATTTTGTACACCAAGTAAGCAGTAAAATAAGTCTGTATAAGGAACACAAAGTATAACTTCATTTTGAGTATTTTTTACCATTGGTGTAATTTGTTCAATAAATGTCATTGCTTCATTTGGAAGCATATTCATTTTCCAATTTCCTGCAATTACTTTCCTTCTCATTTTTGCCTCTTTCTATTTTTATTTAATATAGAATTGCTACTTTAAATAGCAATTTCTATATTAAATTATTAACTTATTTTTTAATGTACATTCTATGTTAAATATTAAAATTTCTTTACTATTTACATATTTTTTTAATTTACATAGTCTTTTGATTACATAGTTTTTTGATTTACATAGTCTTTGGGTGTACCTTCGCCTTTACTTTGTATAGGTGTTTTTTCATCTAATGCAGCAATTCCTGGTAAAGTTTTTCCTTCTAAGAATTCAAGTGATGCTCCACCACCTGTTGATAAATAAATATTATCAAAATCTTTTTTATCTTTACCTTTATTTACTTCTTCTTTAATGATTTTCTTAACAGCTGAAACTGAATCTCCACCACCTATTACACATTTTGCTTTTGTTCCTGCAATAACATTTGCAACTCTTGCTGTTCCTAGGTCAAATGGTGGTGCTTCAGTAAAGCCTAAAGGTCCATTCCATGCTATTGTTTCAGCATTTTCTATGCTATCTGCAAATTGCATTTGAGTATTGTTTCCAATATCTAAAATTTGGTAACCTTCTAAACTTTCTCCTTTTCCTTCAGCTATTTCTTTTTCTGTATATAATTTAACTTGTTTTTGTTCTGCATTGTCTATATTTTCTTTTGTTAGTTCTTCACCTTTTGCTAATTTTATGGCTCTAGCATCTTTTGGAAGTACAATTTCTACACCTTGCTCTGTTGCTTCTTTCATAATGTCCTTTGCTAATTGTAATTTATCTTCTTCATACATTGAAGAACCTATATCATAGCCTTTTGCCTTTAAGAAAGTATTTGCCATTGCTCCACCTATTAGAATTGTATCTACTTTATCTAATAAGTTTTCAATAACACCTATTTTATCAGAAACTTTTGCTCCTCCTAAAATAGCTACAAAAGGTTTTTCAGGTTTTTCAAGAACAGCTCCTAATGCATTTATTTCCTTTTCCATTAAAAGTCCTGCTACTTTATCTCCTTCTACATAGTGTGTAATTCCTTCTGTTGAGCTATGTGCTCTATGAGCTGTACCGAAGGCATCATTAACATATATTTCAACGCCTCCACCTAAGCTTGCTAAGGCTTTGCTGAATTCTGGGTCGTTTGCTTCTTCCCCTGGATTAAAACGTAAATTTTCTAATAAGCCAACATCGCCATCACCTAAACTACTTGCCATAGCTTGTGCGTCTTCTCCTATAACGTCTCCTGATAATTTTACATTAGCAGATAATTTTTGAGATAGGCTTTCTGCAACCGGCTTCATTGAATATTTTGGATTAACTTCTCCCTTTGGTCTACCAAAGTGAGATGCTAATATTACTCTAGCTCCTTTTTCTTTTAAAAGACGAATTGTAGGTAATGCGGCTTCTATTCTAGTGTCATCTCTAATTGTTCCGTCATCATTTAATGGAACATTAAAGTCGCAACGAACAAAAACTAATTTTCCTTTAAAATCAACGTCATTTATAGTTTTCTTTTCCATACTTTCACTCCTAACTTTTAGTTACTATTAAAATTTTATATTTGCTCTTTTACTTGTTTTTATTCTTATACTATATACTTTTTAGTTTATAGTACTTCATTTGATTTTTTATTTATAATGTATCATTTCGTTATAGTTTATTTTTTATATTTATAATTTAAATGTTTTGCAATTAAACTCTATTTTTTAATGTTTACACTTTTAATATCTTGTAATTCGAATCTATATTTTTGTTTTACTTCTGGGTATTTTTCTCTATCAACTTCTGATGCAAACATATCATAAGGTCTAATATATAAATTGGTATCGCCATATAAACCTCTATATACAACATATTTTTCTTTTGTTTCACTATGCACAGCAATACCTTCTACTATATAATAGTCTCCTTTGAAATGTTTATATATTCCATGTACTTTAATTTCTCTTTCCATTTTTATTTTCATCTCCATTTAATATACAATAATCATGTAGTTATTTAGAATATTTCTATATAACTACATAATTATATATTCATTTATTTGTTAGAAATATAGATTGCTAAGTCTGCAAGTTTATTTGAATAACCCCATTCATTGTCATACCAAGCTACTAATTTAACAAATGTATCTGTTAAAGCAATTCCTGCTGTGCTATCAAAAATAGATGTATGTGCATCATGGATGAAATCTGAAGAAACAACTGGATCTTCTACATATTCAATAATTCCTTTCATTTCATTTTCAGATGCTCTTTTTACTGCAGCACAAATTTCTTCGTATGTTGCAGGTTTTTCTAGGTTACAAGTTAAGTCTACAACTGAAACATCAACTGTAGGTACTCTAAATGCCATACCTGTTAATTTTCCATTTAATGATGGAATAACTTTTCCAACTGCTTTTGCAGCTCCTGTAGATGATGGAATTATGTTAGCACTAGCAGCACGTCCACCTCTCCAATCTTTCTTTGATGCTCCATCAACTGTTTTTTGTGTTGCTGTTGTGCTATGAACTGTTGTCATTAAACCATCTTTAATTCCAAAGTTATCGTTTATAACTTTAGCAAGTGGTGCTAAACAGTTTGTTGTGCAAGATGCATTAGATATAATATTCATATCTGGTGTATAGCTATCATTATTTACACCCATAACAAACATTGGTGCATCTTTTGAAGGTGCTGAAATAATAACTTTTTTAGCTCCTGCTTCTAAGTGTGCATTTGCTTTTTCTATTGTTGTAAATACTCCTGAACATTCAAGTACGATATCAACTCCATCTGCTCCCCAAGGAATATTTTTTGGATCCATTTCATTGTAAACTTTGATTTCTTTTCCATTTACAATTAAAGTTCCTTCTTTACTAGATACTTCTCCTTCGAATTTTCCATGTACTGTATCATATTTAACCATATATGCCATATAATCTGCTGTGATGAATGGGTCGTTTATTGCTACAACCTCTATCTCCTTTTTACTAAGTGCTGCTTGGAATGTTAAGTTTCCTATTCTTCCAAAACCATTAATACCTATTTTTACTGACATAATAAATTTCCTCCTTTTAATTAAATTTACTTATTATACATTTTATTTTTTGATTAGTATTTGTTAATTTATTTTTATTAATAGTTAAATTTTATTAATATTTTATTATTATTTCCTAATCATTGCTATTCTATATCAAAAATATTTATTTTTCAAGTATTCTTTGTGATTTTGTAGTTATTTATTGCAAATATTGATTTTTAAATATTCATGTGCTAAAATATAAATACAATTTTTTGTCTTGCCAAGTGCAAGTTTTATATATACACCTAAAAAATAATTTTTACAAGGAGGTTTACAACTTTGGAGAAGGCATTAGTAAAATTACGTTACGATGTACCTTTAAAAATTTTCAATGTCCCTATTATACAGAAAAAATCAAAAGAGGTCTTTGAAGGTTTAGGTACACAAAAAGCTATTAAAGAAAGAGCAACGGAGATGTTGGCTGTCATGGATCTAAAGCCTACGAGTGATTTTTCTTATGAAAATATAGTTGAAAAATTTAAACCTTACTTTTATAAGGAAATCTTACAGCAAGCACTCGAAATGGCAATCACTCAAAATAATAGGTTTAATATTGTAAGCAATATTTTAACTTTGCTTCCTTCTGAATACACTCTAAAAAAAGCTATAAATGGAAATGCTTTTTATTGTGCAATTGCAGATGTTATTAAAGAATTACCTATAATAAGTATCCATGATAAATCCAAAAAAATCATACTTTTGCAAAACTCTTTCTACAATAGCTCAGAGTAAAAAAAGATGGCAATGCCATCTTTTTTTATTTTAATACATTCCATTCATAGCTTCTGCATCGTCATGAGAGTGCTTACAGCAATTTTCTGGTTCTTTTTTATCTGTTACAATACTTTCAGTTGTTAAAATCATAGAAGCAATTGATACTGCATTTTGAAGTGCACTTCTTGATACTTTTGTTGGGTCTACAATTCCTGCTTTTTTCATATCTACATAGTTTTCAGTATCTGCATCAAAGCCAACACCATTTGGGCTATTTTTAACTTTTTCCAAAATAACTGATGGCTCTAATCCAGCATTTACAGCTATTTGTCTTACTGGTTCTTCTAAGGCTCTTAATATAATTTTTCCACCTAATTTTTCATCACTACTTAATTCTTCTACTACTTTTGCTACTTTTGGAATAATGTCAATATATGCTGTTCCACCACCTGGTACAATTCCTTCTTCTACTGCTGCTTTTGTAGCAGATAAAGCATCTTCTATTCTTAATTTTTTGTCTTTCATTTCAACTTCTGTTGCAGCACCTACACCAATAACAGCAACACCACCTGCAATTTTTGCTAAACGTTCTTGCAAATTTTCTTTTTCAAATTCGCTCTTTTCTTCTGCTATTTGTGCTTTTAGCTGTGTTACTCTTTCAGCTATTTTGTTTTTATCTCCCATACCATCTACAATTATAGTATTTTCTTTTTGTACTTTAATTTGTCTTGCTCTACCTAATTGTTCAATTGTAGTATCTTTTAGTTCTAGTCCTAAATCTGATGTAATTACTTCTCCACCTGTTAAAATTGCTATATCTTGTAACATTAATTTTCTTTTATCTCCATAGCCTGGTGCTTTTACTGCAACTACATTGATTACACCTCTTAATTTATTAAGTATTAATGTTGATAATGCCTCTCCTTCTATGTCATCACAAATAATAACTAATTTACCTGATTCTTGCATTAAGCTTTCTAACAATGGTAGTATTTCTTGAATATTACTAATCTTTTTATCTGTTATTAAAATGTATGGGTTATCAACTACTGCTTCCATTTTTTCTGTATCTGTAACCATATAAGGTGATACATAACCTTTATTAAATTGCATTCCTTCTACAACATTTAATTCTGTTTGTGATGTTTTTGATTCTTCAATAGTTATAACACCATCTTTTGATACTCTTTCCATAGCATCAGAAATAAGTTCTCCTACTTCTGAGCTATTTGCTGAAATGCTTGCTACTCTTGCTATATCTTCTTTTCCGTTAATTTGTACACTTACGTCTTTTAAAGCTTCAACAGCAGATACCATAGCTTTGTCCATTCCTCTTTTAATTGCCATTGGGTCTCCGCCTGCTGCAACATTTTTTACACCTTCACGAATCATATTTTGTGCTAATACCATAGCTGTTGTAGTTCCATCTCCTGCTACATCATTTGTTTTTATTGAAACTTCTTTTACAAGTTGTGCTCCCATATTTTCAAATGGGTCATCTAATTCTATTTCCTTTGCAATTGTAACACCATCATTTGTAATAAGTGGTGCTCCAAATTTTTTGTCTAGTACGACATTTCTACCTTTTGGTCCTAATGTTACTTTTACTGTATCTGCTAATTTATTTACACCATTTAATAAGCTTTTTCTAGCTTCTTCTCCGAATTTAATATCTTTTGACATTTTTACTTCACGTTCCTTGTATAATAAATTTAGGTTTTTAATTTAAAGGATACCTATAAACCTTAGACTTTTTAATATGTTTTTTACTTTGTGAAATTAGCTATTTTTACATTTTTATAATTGTTAATATTTTTATTTTTTATAACTACTCTACTACCGCTAAAATATCGCTATATTTTACAATTACTAATTCTTCGCCTTCATATTTTACAGTTGTTCCTGCATATTGGCTTAGAATAACTTTATCGCCTTCTTTTACACATATTTCTACTTTTTTACCTTCACTATCAATTCCTGGTCCTACTCTTAATACTTGTGCTATTTGTGATTTTTCTTCTGATTTTCCTGATAGTATAATACCGCTTTTAGTTGTTTCTTCCTTTTCTAGCATTTTTACAACAACTCTGTCTGCTAATGGTTTTAACATAAAAATACCTCCTTTTTGGCTTTTATAACCACTTTTAAATTATATGCTAACTTAGCCATTTTAGTATTATTTTAAGGTTAAAATTAGCAGTCTCTTTTGAAGACTGCTAATACTTTATACCCTTTTTACTAAATTGTCAATACTACCAATTTATTTTTCACATATTTTTCACAATTTCATTTAACTTTTCACCTGACATATTTTCACAATTATTTTCACTTTTTTATTTGGATTTTTTAATGCTACACAAATTCTTCCCACACTATATTTGCAAAGTCTAAACCTTTATCAGTTAGCTTAATTACATCTCCATCTACTTCTATTAGCTCCTCATTTACTAATTTTTCTAGTTGCTCATGGTATAAAAATACTGGATTTGCAACAAACTTATTTTTAAATTCTTGTATACTTACTCCATCTATCTTTCTTAACCCCAACAGCATGTATTCCTTTTGTTTTTCTTCCATATTTTGCTTTTCTTGAATAATGTAATTTTTTTCTATCATTCTATTTTCTATATTCTCGATGTATTTTTCTACATCTTCTATGTTAGAATATCTAACCATATTTATATATGAATGTGCTGCACTACCAAATCCAATATACTCTTCTTGATTCCAACAGTCTAAGTTATGTTTTGATGCATATTTTAAGTTTAAATTACTACTTTCTTTATGTTCATCTCTTGTGAAATTTTCCATCTTTGCAAAGTTAGATATTTCATAATGCTTATATCCATTTTCTTCAAGCATTTTCTTTACTTGCCAATACATTGCTCTTTCCTCTTCTTCAGACGGCAACTCTAGATTTTTTTCTTTTACTTGTTTTTCTAAATTTGTACCTTCTTCTAGTATAAGGGAATATACAGAAATATGTTGTGGCTCTAGTGAAATTATCTCTTCTAGAGCATCATTTACATCTAATAAAGTTTGATTTGGCAAACCTATCATTAAATCTACATTTATATTTTCAAAACCAACATTTCTTGCAAAACGATATGTATCTAAAAAATCGTAATATGTATGTATTCTTCCTAACATTTTAAGTAAATCAGGCTTAATTACTTGAAGTCCAATGCTAAGCCTATTTATTCCCATTTGTTTATAATGCTCTAACTTTTCTAAAGTAACAGTTCCAGGATTTACTTCTATTGTAATTTCTGCATTTTCGTCTACTTGATAGTTTAATTTAATTTCATTTAAAATTTGCTCTATATATTTGCTATCAATTAAAGATGGAGTTCCGCCACCTATGTAGATTGTTTTTACATTTTGTACAATTTCTTTTGTACGATTTAATGTATTAAAGTTTTTAGTTACAAATTTTATTTCTTCACATACACTTTTTGTATATCTTGCAGATAAGCTTTCTTTTCCTGCATAGGAGCAAAAGTCACAATAGTTACATTTTTGTTTGCAAAATGGAATATGTATATAAATTCCTATATTTTTTGTGTTCATATTATTTTCCTTCTTTTTATATTATATCCTCTGCAATCTTAATAATTGCTTTTAACCTGTGATTTACACCCGATTTTCCAAGTGGTTTTGAAAGCATTTGACCTAACTCTGTAAGTGATGCTTCTGGGTTATTTATTCTTAATTCTGCAATTTCTTGTAAATTGGCAGATAATGTTTGATACTTTCCCTTTTCTTTGATTTTTTTAATTGCTTCAATTTGCTTTACTGCTGCATCAACTGTTTTATTTAAATTTGCAGTTTCACAATTTACTAATCTATTTACATTATTTCGTTTATCTCTATATACTCTAATATCTTCAAACTTAAGCATTGATGAAGTTGCTGAAACAAATGCTAAAAAGCTTGATATTGCTTCTCCATCTTTTGAATATATTGAATAATAATTTTGTTTTTCTAATAGTTTAAATTCAATATCATATTTATTTAATATTTCTAAAATAAATTGTGCAACTTCTTTATCTTTTAATTTTATTTCTATATGATATTTATTTTCTGGATTGTTTATCGAACCGCTTCCTAAAAAACTTCCTCTTACAAATGCTTTTTCCTCTACGTCATTTTCAAATTTAATATTTTCTAATTTTTCACTTTGTAATAGCTGAATTATATTTTTATTTTTAGTTTTTATGGTATATTTTTTTCCTTGAAAACCTATTTCATAATCTTCTACATTTAAGTTATTTAATAACTTTCCAAATCTATTTATGTTATATTCACTTTCAGTAGAAAATCTAAGTACATTTTTTTGAACTACTACATTTATGCTTTTGCTATACCCTAAAAATTCTAACTTTACACATTTTTTATTTGCTAAATTGCTAAGTTTACTTAGTTCTTCTTTTACATCTGTTGAAAAAGACATTTAATAGCCCCCTTCATTATTAAATTTAATTCACATATTTATGCTTACTTATTTTTTAATTTTAATTACCCTGTCATTATCAGCTAAATCTTTAATGCAAGTAATATTTTTATAATTTTCTTCAAATATTTTAGTAACACTTTCTTTTTGGTTGTAGCCAATTTCTAATAAAATATGTCCATCATCATTTAAGTATTTTGGACTTTCTTTATTTATTATTTTATAAAAATCTAAACCATCTTGTCCACCATCTAATGCAATTATAGGCTCATTTTGTACTTCTTTTGAAAGCGTAGGAATTGTTTCTGTTTCTATATATGGTGGGTTTGAAACAATTATATCGAACTTCAAGTTTTTTATTTCTTCAAACATATTTGATTGAATAAAATTTATTTTTGTATTGTTTTCTCTGGCATTTTTCTTTGCTATTTCTAATGCTTGCTTACTTACATCTAAAGCATATATTTCTATTTTATTATTTAAATTTTCAATATATTTTGCAATAGATATTGCAATTGCTCCACTTCCTGTACAAAGGTCTAATATTTTTATATTTTTATTTAAATATTTTTCTTTTATAAGTTTTAAAGTTTCCTCTACTAAAATTTCCGTATCTGGTTGTGGTATTAGCACATTTTCATCCACATAAAAATTAAGCCCCATAAATTCTTGGCTTTTGGTAATATATTGAATTGGTTTTCCTTGTATTATTTCTTCTAATAGACTTTCATATCTTTTCTCATTTTCTTTTGATACTTCTTTTAAAGAGTTTATAACTAATTCTTCTTTACTTTGATTTAAAACATATTCTAAAAGCTTTTTTGCCTTTATATATGCATCTTCTACTTGATTTCGTTTTAAATTATTTTCTCCTAAAAGAAGTAAGTTTTTTTGATTCATATTTATTTCCTGCCTATTTGGATTTATATTAAATGTAGGCAATTATTTTGCCTACATTATTTTATATATATTTACAAATTAATTATTAAAAAAAGTTTTTATACTTTTTAGTGTACTTTCTGCACTTTGAGCAGTATGTAATACTGAAATTATATATATCTTATTATCTTCAATAAAATATATTATCCTATGCTCTTTAAAAATGAGCTGATAGATTTCTATATTTTCATATTTAGTTAAAACTTTACCTAAAAATTTTTGGTCCTCTAAATAGCTAACATATTGTACTAATTCATTTATATATTTAATCGAATTTTTCTTTGTCATTAAAGTTGTTGTAAGAAAATTTTTTAAATTTAATTTTGCAAAATCAGACCATATAACTACCATGTTTCAATCTCCTTTAATAATTGTTCAGTAGTAATTGTATTGCCTTCTTTTATATCTTTTATGCCTTTTTCGATACTTAATCTAATTAAAATAGCATCTAATATTTCGCCAATGGTTGCATTGTCTGGTAACGCATTTGTAACTTCCATAACTAATTCTTTCATCATAAAAATCACTCTCCTTACATTACTTATTATATAATAGTAAAGTTCATTTGTCTATTAGTATATACAAAAATCCCCCGCCTTAGCCGTAAGATGAATGAAATTTTAAGAGCCTGCTTTCACAGGTGGGTGTCTTGTTGAATGCTCCTGGGTTTCTTATAACATTTATATGGTATAAGCATACACGCCACATTCAAAGGCGGACTCCCGTTTAAAATTTGTTGGTTCTAAAATTCCAGTCTACACGCACTATGCAGGGATATTTATTTTTATTTATTTGTTATTATTATTTTACCACAGAAATGTTATTTTTGCAAATGATTTTTCTTTTTAATAGTTTATTTTTTACAACACCTACACCAAGCCATTTTCCATTTTTTATTTGTATTTGGTATGTTCCATCTGGATTATCTGTAGATAAATTTACACCATTTAAAAATAACTTTAGTTTATTTTCTTCCAAATAAATAGTAGGATATTTACTAAAAAATTCTTGAATTGTAATAATGTGCTTTTTTAGAAATTCAATATTATTATTATTTTCTAATTTTTTCTCACTTTCCATATTTTTATTAATACATTGTCCATTTTCTTCTATTTCTTTTAAATTTATTGCCTGATTTATTTCATATTCTCCTACTTTTACTCTCTCTAATTCTTTCATATAGCCTACTGTTCCTAGTTTTGTCGCAATATCTTCACATAAACTTCTTATATAAGTTCCTTTTGAGCAATGTACTTTAAATGAAATTTCATCATTTTCTATTTTTAATAATTCAATTTCATAAACTTCTATTTCTCTTTCAGGAATTTCTACTTTTTTTCCTTCTCTGGCATATTCATATAATTTTTTTCCTTTTATTTTAATTGCAGAATACATAGGAGGTGTTTGCTTTTGCTTTCCTAAAAAAGTTTTTAATACTTTATTTACCTGTTCTGTACTTATTTTTTTTAAATCTACTTCTTGTTTTTCTATTATTTTTCCTTCTGAATCTAAGGTATCTGTTTTTATTCCTAATTTTATTGTTGCTATGTATATTTTATCATGATTTGTTATATATTCTGAAAGCTTTGTTCCTTCTCCTATAAGTAGTGGCAAAACTCCTGTTGCCATTGGATCTAAAGTACCAGTATGCCCTACTTTTTCTTTGCAAATATTCTTTACTTTTGCTACAACATCATGTGATGTATATTCTTTTGGCTTATTTATAATTATTATTCCATCCATTTTTAGTTTAATATCTCCTAAAAGCTGTTATTTTAATAATCTAGTTACTTCTTTTAATATATTTTCTTTTGCTTGTTCAAGAGTTCCTGGAATAGTGCACCCTGCTGCTTTTGGATGTCCTCCACCGCCAAATGCCACACAAGCATCTGATACATTCATATATTCATTAGAGCGTAATGAAACCTTCCATCCTTTTGCTGTTTCACGAAGAAAAACTGATACTTCTACACCTTCCACATCTCTACCATTTTCCACTATACCTTCATAATCACCATTTTGTGCCCCAACTTTTTCCTCATCTTCCTTTGTGATATATGTGTATGCAATTTTTCCATTTTCTAAAAACTCTATTCTGTTATTTGCTATACGATGTAACTCAAAATTAGGTCTTGTTTTTGTTTGCAACACTTTGCGATAAATATTTGATATATTAACACCTTTATTTAAAAGCCATGCAGCAAATTCAAATGTTTCTGCTGTAACACTTTGATAGGCAAATCCACCAGTATCTGTGATTATTCCAGCTACTATGCAAGTACCAATTTCTTTTGTAACTTCTATTCCAAAATATTCTAACATTACTAATAGAATTTGACTACAAGCTGGTGAATCTGGATTTACATAGTTATAGTCACCAAACATTGTATTTGTACCATGGTGGTCAATGCAAACTTTTGATTTTGCATTTTCAAAATAACTAGAAAATCCATTTAACATTTTTATTGTTGCACAATCTAGTGCTATTGCTAAATCATAATGTTCTATATCGCTTTCTTTTTTTATTTCTTTTATTCCTGGCAAACAATCAAATATCTTAGAATGTTCTGGAATAATTATATCTGGTTTTTTTCCATATTTTTTTAATGCATGATACATAGCTAAGCTACTTCCCATCGCATCTCCATCAGGGTTTTCATGTGTTAAAATCACAATTGTATTAGCACTATTTATTTGTTCTAAAATATCATCTAAAGTCATTTACATACCTCTCATTTCATTTTATTTTTAACTTTGGTTTTTAAGTCACACTTTTTATAATATACAACTATATTTTAAACTTTATATTTTTAACTTTATTCATATAAGTATTTATATATTATCTTTATTATCTTTGTTTTCCATATTTTCTGTTTTAGCTTCGTTATCTTTACTCTTCAACTCTTTTAAAATATTGTCGATTTTAGCACCATAATCTAAAGAGTCATCTATTTCAAAATCAAGTTCTGGTGTAATTCTTAAGTTAATATTTTTTGCTATCTGGCTACGAATAAAACCAGATGATTCTTTTAAGCCTTCCATTGTTTTTGCATTACTTTTTGAATTTAATATACTAACATAAATTTTAGCATACCTAAAATCTGGAGTTATCTTTACCTTTGTAACACTAACCAAACCTGTTACTTTTGAATTTTGAAGTTCAAAAGTAAATATTCGGCTAATTTCTTTTTTAAGTTCTTCATTAACTCTATTTAATCTTGCCTCATTTTTAGGCATCTTCACTTCATCCTTTCTAATTATATTTATATTATATCACTTTTTAATATAATATAATATTAAATAAAAAATATAGTAGTTAGATAGCACCGCGTAGCGACCAAGCAAAGCTTCGCTTGTGAAGCTTTGTGCGATTGAAGCAGCCTTCTATGATATGTAATAAATTGTCGTTCTTACGGCAATTTATTACATAAAATGGCTGCGACAACAAGGTGCAATAACTACTATATTTTTTATTTATTTATAGTAGTTAAATTTATAATTTTATGCTCTATCTCTTAACTTCTTCCATAATGTAAAATTCCAAAGTATCTTCTTCTTTTACATCATCATATCCATCAATTTGAAGTCCACATTCAAAGCCTTTTGATACTTCTTTTACGTCGTCTTTGAAACGTTTTAAAGAAATAAGTTTTCCATCATGTATAACAACATTTTCACGGATTACACGTACACCTGCATTTCTTTCTACTTTTCCATCTAGTACATAAGCACCTGCAATTGTACCAACCCCTGAAACTTTGAATGTTTGTCTTACTACTGCATTTCCTATTACTTTTTCTTCATAGATTGGGTCTAACATTCCTTTCATAGCTGCTTCTACATCTTCTATTGCTTGGTAAATTACTGAGTATTGTTTAATTTCTACATTTTCCTTTTCTGCCATATCTTTTGCAGTATTTACTGGTCTTACATTAAATGCAATGATTATACATTTTCCTGCTTTTGCAAGCTGTACATCTGATTCTGTAACTGCTCCTGCTACTGCATGAATAACTCTTACCTTTACTTCATCATTTGATAATTTTTCAAGTGATTGTTTTAATGCTTGTGCAGTTCCTTGTACGTCTGCCTTTACAATTATATTTAATTGTTTTAAGTTTTCACTTTCCATTTTTTCAAATAGATTGCTTAATGTTACTTTACTGTTTTCGTTTATTGCATTTTCTCTTTCTTGACGTTTTCTTCTTTCAATTAAGTGTTTTGCCATTTTTTCGTCTTTTACTTCGTAGAATGTGTCACCTGCTTCTGGTACTTCTGTTAATCCCATTACTTCTACTGGTGTAGAAGGTCCAGCCTTTTTAACTCTTTGACCTTTATCATTCTTCATTGCACGAATTCTACCAATTGATTTTCCAACTACTATTGTGTCTCCCTCATCTAATGTACCTCTTTGTACTAAAATAGATGCGATTGGTCCTTTTGCTTTATCTAGTCTTGCTTCTATAACTGTTCCTTTTGCTTGTTTGTGTGGATTTGCTTTTAATTCTTTCATGTCAGCTACCAACAATACCATTTCTAATAAGTTATCTATGTTTAGTTTTTTCTTTGCAGAAATTGGAACATAGATGGTATCTCCACCCCATTCTTCTGGAACTAATTCGTATTCCATTAATTCTTGTTTTATTTTGTCTATATTAGCTCCTGGAAGATCTATTTTGTTTATTGCTACAATTATTGGAATTTCTGCTGCTTTTGCATGGTTAATAGCTTCTACTGTTTGTGGCATAACACCGTCATCTGCTGCTACTACTAGAATTGCAACGTCTGTGATTTGAGCACCTCTTGCACGCATTGCTGTAAATGCTTCGTGTCCTGGTGTGTCTAAGAAGGTTATTTCTCTACCTGCTATATTTACTTTGTATGCACCAATATGTTGTGTAATTCCTCCTGCTTCTCCTTCTATTACATTTGTGCTACGAATTGCATCAAGAAGTGATGTTTTACCATGGTCTACGTGTCCCATTACAACAACTACTGGTGGCCTTGGCTCTAAATCTTCACTTGAATCTTCTGTTTCGTCAAATAAAATGTCTTCTTCTTTTACTTCTTCCTTCTTATATGCTGTAATTCCAAATTCTTGTGCTACTAAAAATGCTGTATCAAAATCGATGCTATTATTTATTGTTGCCATTATTCCGTAATTAAACAATTTTTTTATTACTTCTCCACTTGTTTTTTTCATTTCAGTAGCTAAGTCTTTAACTGTAATGTTTTCTGGAATTTTTATTTCTTTTAATTCAAATATTTTTTGTTTATTTCTTTCTTCTTCTTTTTGTGGTTTACGTTTGTTTTTCTTTCCTCTTTCTGTTGTTAAATCGTAGTAATCTAACATTCCACCATCTTGTTCATTAAACATATATGATAATCTATCTACTTGTTTTAAGTCTTTTAATTTTCCTTCATTGAAATTTTCATCAAAACGATCATTCTTCTTTGCCTTTGTTCCTTTTTTAGCTTTATTATCTTCATAACGATTTGCTTTTTCTTTGTCTATTGCTCTTGTGCTAATGTCTCTTTTATCTTCTTTCTCAACTATTTCTGAAGAAATTATATCTTTAATGTTGCGGTCAATTCCACGATTATCTAAAGGTCTGTTATTATTTCTTCCAAAACCTCCCCTTTGATTATTTCCGTAGGCACCTTCGCCTTGACGACCACCAAACCTACCTTCTCCTTGGCGATTACCAAAACGATTATCTGAACCTTGGCGACCTCCAAAACCATTTTGACGACCATCAAAACGATTATCTGTACTTTGATGATTACCAAAATGATTATCTCCTTGGCGTCCACGATTTTGGTTTTCTCCTGATTGACGATAGTTATTTGCTTGATTATTTTTATTATATTGTTTATTATTGTTTTGATTATAACCATCTTCACGATTATAGTTATTTTGCCTATTTTCAGAACGATTTTTATCAAAACTATTTGTTGATTTAATGTCAGCATTATTTGGATTTGCTTTAACTTCTGACTTATTTGTATTTGTTTCGTTTTGTGTTACTCCATTTTTTGGTTCTGCATTACTTTTTGTAATCGTTTCTGATTTATTTGCACTATTTTCTACTGTTTTTGTAACTTCTTTTTTAGCTTCTTCTTTCTTATTAGTTTTTAAACCAAATAACTCACTAACTGTCATTGGCTTTACAGGTTGTTTTCTGTACACAATATTAAAATCTTGGTTTTTCTTTCTCTCAACAAAACCAACATCTTTTCTATCCACTTTTTCTTCCTTTTTTGTTTCTTTTTCTTCATCAGCTAAAATCACTTCACGTCTAATAATGACTGGTGTAGTTTTTTGTTTTTCTTCTTTTTTATCTTTTTTATTTTCTTTTTTTGTTTCGTTATCTTTCATATCTTGCTTATTTTCTTTTACTCCTTTATTTTGTTGTATATCTTTTTTTCCAAAGCTATTTTTTATTTTTTGTACTTCATCATCTTCTATTGAACTCAAATGACTTGTTATCTCCACTCCTAATTCTTTTGCTTTCGCTATTAGATCTTTGCTTTCCATTCCTAATTCTTTGGCGACTTCATGTACTTTTAACTTACCCAATCACTTCACCCCCATTTATGATTTTCTTAATTTTTTCTGCAAATCCATTTTCTTTTATTCCAATAATCGCTTTATTTGGCTTTCCTATGGCATTACTTATTTCTTCTATCGATAATATCTCATATACACAAACATTAAATTGCTCACATTTCTCATTTATTAGCTTTTTCGTTCTTTCCGAAGCATCTTTGGCTATTAGAACTAATTTAATATTTCTCTTTTCTATTCCTTCTAAACAAGCTTCAGTTCCTGCTGTTAATTTACCAGCTTTTGTTGCTAGTCCTATTATTCCATATAATTTTTGGAAATTGTTCAATACATTACACCTCTTATTTTTCTATTTCATTTTTAAGTTCATCATAAACTGATTGTTCTATTGATGTTTCAAAACATCTTTCTAGCTTTTTTGAACGAATTGCTTTATTTAAACATTCTATGTCATTACAAATATATGCTCCTCTACCTTGCATTTTTCCTGTTCTATCAACACTTATTTCTCCACTTTTATTTTTTACAATTCGTATTAATTCATTTTTTGTTTTTTGCACTCCACATCCTATGCAAGTACGACCTGGCAATTTTTTCAAAATGTCCACTTCCTTTATTTTAAATGTATTTGCAAATTTTATACATTATTACTCTTGTTCTTCATTTTCTGTTTCTTCTTGAGCTTTACTAATCATTTCTCTAAATTGAGATTCACTCTTAATATCAATTTTCCATCCTGTTAGTCTTGCAGATAATCTAGCATTTTGTCCTGATTTTCCAATTGCTAAAGATAATTGGTCATCTGGAACAATTACTTGGGCAAATTTTTCATCTTCATGAACATCTACTGCCATAACTTGTGCTGGAAGTAATGCTGCTGAGATGAATATTGATGGATCCTCATTCCATTCAATTACATCTATTTTTTCACCATGTAATTCGTTTATAATATTTTGAATACGAATTCCTTTTTGACCTATACAAGAACCTACTGGGTCTATGTTTGCATTTGGAGAATATACTGCTACTTTGCTTCTGCTTCCTGCATCTCTTGAAACACTTTTTATTTCAATTACTCCTTCATAAATTTCTGGAATTTCTAGTTCAAATAATTTTCTTACAAATTCTGTAGATGCTCTTGAAACTGTGATTTGTGGTGAGCCCTTTGCTCCTTTTTCAACTTGTGAAATACATGCTCTTATTTTATCATTTACATGATATTTTTCTGTAGGAATTTGCTCTTTTACAGGCATAACTGCTTCTAATTTTCCTAAGTCTAAAACTACAATATTTCCATCTGCTTTTTGAACTATACCACTAACAATTTCACCTTTTTTGTTATCAAATTCTTCAAATAAAACATTTCTAGATTCTTCTCTAATTTTTTGAACAATAACTTGTTTTGCAGTTTGTGCTGCTATTCTACCAAAGTTCTTTGGTGCTAGCTCAATTTCTGCTTTATCTCCTACTGCTAACTTTTTATCTATTTTTTTGGCATCATCTAATAATATTTGTAAATTTTGATCCTCTATATTTTCTACAACGTCTTTTAATGCGTAAATATGAACTTCTCCTGTTTTTTTATCCATTGTTACTTTTACGTTTTCTTGTGAATCAAAATTTCTTTTATATGCTGTTACTAAAGCATTTTCAATTGATTCTAATAAACATTCCTTTTTTATACCTTTTTCCTTTTCTATTTCTTGTAATGCTATCATTAGTTCTGTATTGTCGATTGCTGGTGTAGCTACGTTTGTTTTCTTTTTCATTTTTCTAAATCTCCTCCTTAAAATTACCAATTATATTTTAATTTCATATTTGAAATATTTTTTCTTTCTATTATTAGTTCTTTGTTTTCTACTATTAAGCAAATTTCATTTTCATTAAAGCTTTTTAAAATTCCATCTATCTGTTTTAGTGATTTAAGCTTTTTTATTTTACTATTTTGTTTAGTATCTTCCTCTAAATTTATTGGCTTAAATAAATTAATTGTTATTTCTTTTTCTAAACTTTCTTCAAGATGCTTATCTTTTCTTATTACTCTTTCTATTCCAGGTGAAGAAACTTCTAAAAAATATGCATCTTTTATATAGTTTGCTTCATCTAACATATCTGATATAGCATCATTTACTTTCTCACAGTCTTCTAAACTAATTCCCTCTGGTGTGTCTATGAAAATTCTCAAATAATAGTCTTTTGCTTCTTTTTCATAAATGACATCATACAGTTCATAGCCTAAATTTTCAATAGTAGGCTTGAGCAAGCTTTCTACCTTTTCTTCTATATTGGCCATGTTGCTTTCGTATTAAGTTTTACCTTAATACATCCTCCTTTCGCAGTTTTTTATTATCTTAACTTAATATGCTTAATATACGACACGAGAGTGGGATTTGTTCCCACTCTCTTAGTAATTATTTATGCAATTATTATTATAAACTAGTTTTCCAAATATTGCAAGTGTTTTTTTTATTTTTATTAATTTAAGGTATTAATACTACTCTAAATCCATGTCTTTCATCTCCAGCATCTCCTGTATTTCTACCTATTGAATAAATTCCACCATAATCATTACAAGAACCACCTCTATATATAATTGGCACATCAGAATATGGAAAATCAACAAAATTATCATGCCATGCAAAATTTCCATTTTCTTTTCCAGCGTTTGATTCTAAACAAGAAGTCTCCCATATTGCATCACCATATATAGCTTTATTAGCTATATAATTGCTTCTCTGTGTATCTTCTGTACTTGCGGCATATACATCTTTTGCATAATCTGGTGCATTTTTTAGACTTTGAGCATAAAGCTCTAAGCTGTCTTCTCCTGCTTTATTATCTATATATGCTGCAGTTTCTTCCCAAGCTCCACCAGCCATATCATATATTCCATAAATATTTCCCGTAGTACTTGCTTTTACTCCATAAATATTATTATCATAATCATATGTTTGAGTAGTACTACTTTGTAAATATGTTTTTCCTGCCTGTCCAGTTATATAACTAGAATTTGGGTTTGTCCATATTATATCGTTTTTTCCATAATCACTTTCGGCTAGATAAGCTACTGCACTCCATTCAGTATTTTTAGTTAAATGGCTATTTAATTCTTTTCTATAATTTGAACATACTGTATATGCTGTTCCTACAGATATATATCTCCAACTTGGTACTCCTGGTTTTATTTGTAGTGTTTTGCTTGTTCTATCATCACCTTCTGGTGTATTTGAATTTCCTTCTACACTACTTGCTTCAAACTTTGCCACCCAAATTCCTTCTACAGCTCCATCATATTGAAATGCAGGATGTACGTTCCAGTTTCCTTCTCCTGATTCATTATTCCAAACTATTCTTCCTTTTGAACTTATATCAGTTTTACCTATCATAAATTCTATATTTACTACTCCAACAGAATTGCTATGATATCTACTTTCTATTTGATAACCATATCTTGGAATCCATACAAACATGCTTCCTAGTTCAAGTACTTCTTCTCCTTGCATTTCAGAAAGGCTAGCAGTTGTTGCATCCTTTACACCACTTACTTTAAGTCCATCTCTTAACATTACATTAGCCCATTTTTTCTTACTATAGTCAAACCATTCACTATCTTTACTATTGGTTACAACCCAAGCTGCTACTGATTCATCCCATTTTACAGGTACCATTTCTTCTGTTAATTTTGGTGGATTTGCACCACTAGAATCTTTCCAAATATTCTTTATTTCTTCATCAGCCTCATTCACAATTTCGTTAGTTTCATTATCTTGTTGAGCAATTTGCTCATTTCTTACCCTTTCTGTCTCTTTTATTTGATCTAATATTCCTCCATCTCCAACTACAAGATTTATTGTAGCTCCAGCTATCATTAGTATAACAATAATTGTAACTACTAAAATCATAAGTGTTATTCCTTTTTCTTCTCCTAACTTCTTTTGTACTACCATATATTTTCCTCACTTTATAAAAATTTACTCTAAATTGTTTAACACATTTTTACGATGTTTTATTGTATTTTGTCCATTTCTGTGACATAATATTAACGAAATTTTATTTTGAAAGGACTTTTTATAAATGGACACAATTTTATCTAAATTAGAATACAATCAAATTATACAAATAATAAAAAAATATTGCAATACATATATAGGAAAAAAATTTTGTGAAGAGCTAATACCTGTTTTTAAATTTGATAATGTAGAACATTCCTTACTAGAAACAAGTGAAGCTACAACCATTATTTTTCAAAAAGGATGTCCTCCATTTTTTGAAATTGATGAAAATTTGGAACACTTTTTTAAAGTTTTAGAAAGTGGGCAAACCCTATCAGCCAAGGGATTACTTGCTGTTGCACATTTTATGGAATTATCTTCTTCATTATATAATTATTTTTATGCAGAACCTAAGCCTATTGAAAATTCTATATTAGAGTCATACTTTTCCAATTTGTATAAAAATCCTAATATTCAAAAAAATATTTTAGATAAAATTATAGACGAGGTAAATATTGCAGATAATGCATCTTCTAATTTGTCTAATTTAAGAAAAAATAAAAAGAATTTAGAACTTCAAATTAAAGATAAACTAAATTCATACATTCACTCTGGTACCTATGCTAAATACATTATGGACCCAATTATAACTATTAGAAATAACCGATATGTAATTCCTGTAAAAGAAGAATATAGAGATAAAATTAAAGGTTTTATTCATGATACATCTGCAAGTGGCTCTACTCTTTACATTGAACCTACTAGCATTTTTGATTTGAATAATAAAATAAATCATATCGAAATTGAAGAAGAATTAGAAATAGAAAAGATTTTGCAAGAGCTTTCTAGCTTACTATTCCCTTATGTTAAAGAATTAAAGCAAAACTTAGAATATATTGCTATAATTGACCTTATTTTTGCAAAAGCTGCTTATGGAAAAGAAAATAATTGTATTTTTCCTCATTTAAATAATGAAAAATATTTTTCTTTTTATCAAGCTAGACACCCTTTGATTTCAAAAGATAAGGTTGTTCCTATTGATATTGGAATTGGTAAAGAATATGAATGCTTACTTATTACAGGTCCTAATACTGGTGGTAAAACTGTTGCTTTAAAAACTATGGGGCTTTTGCTTTTAATGGCTTATTCTGGTATTCCAATTCCTTGTAAAGAGAATACTAACATATGTGTATTTTCTCAGATCTTTGTAGATATTGGAGATGAACAAAGTATTGAACAATCTTTAAGTACCTTTTCTGCTCATATTTTAAATATAGTTAATATAACAAATGAAATAAATGAAAATAGCTTAGTTTTATTAGATGAATTAGGCTCTGGTACTGACCCAGTAGAAGGCTCAGCCTTGGCTATTAGTATTCTAAATTATCTAAAAGAAAAAGGTGCTTTAATTTGCTCTACCACCCACTTTCCTGAGCTTAAAGAATTTGCCTTGGTTACAGATGGCTTTGAAAATGCTAGTTTTGAGTTTGATTTAGAAAACTTAAAGCCTACCTATCATTTATTAATGGGAATCCCAGGTAAAAGTAATGCTTTTGAAATTAGTAAAAAACTAGGATTAAATTCAAGCATTTTAGAAAATGCCTCTTCTTTTTTAGAAAAAGATAAAGTTTCTTTTGAGGAATTATTAAAAAATATTTATGATGATAAACTACTTATTGAAAAAGAAAAAATTGAAACAGAAAAGAATTTAAATCAAATTACTATATTAAGACAAAATTTAGAAGCTGAACAAACTAAACTAAATGAAACTAAAAAGGATTTAGTAGATAATGCAAAAATGGAAGCTAGAAGCATTTTATTAGAAGCTAAAGAAGAAGCTCAAGATATGATAAAAGAATTACAAATAAATAATATTAGTTTAAAAAAAGCAAATGAAATAAGAAATAAAATAAATGACAAAATTAAGAATTTAAAATCTGATGAAGATTTACTTGAAAATTCTAATGCTAAAGGCTATGAAGCTTTAACTGAAAAGGATTTAAAGGAAGGTTTAATCGTATGGGTTCCATCTTTAGAAACTTCTGGAACTATTTTAAATCCTCATGTTAACAAATCTTCCGAAGTCTTTGTACAGGTTGGGCTTGCTAAAATGAATTTGAAATTAAGCAATCTTACTAAAATGCCTGATAATACATTTAATAGTGGTATTGCAGGTCAAAATAGTAATAATGCAAAAAATAATAACTCATACGAACATGGTAGTGTTCACACTATTGCAAGCTCTAAGTCACAATTTGTTTCTTCAGAAATAAATGTAATTGGTCAAAATGTAGATGATGCTATATATGTAATTGATAAATATATTGATAATTGTAGTTTAGCACAGCTTTCTCCTATTCGTATTGTTCATGGTAAAGGTACTGGAAAATTAAGAGAAGGAATTCATAATTATTTAAAGAAAAACCCACATGTAAAGTCTTTTCGCTTAGGCACTTTTGGAGAAGGCGAAATGGGTGTTACTGTGGTTGAGCTAAAATAGTTAGCTTTTCTCCTAATGTTTTTATCATATGCAAATAAAATTTGAAAAAACACTAGCTTTTTTTTCAAAGTATGTTATAATCTCTAACGATGGCTAATAATTTTGATAAATATCATCATTATGCTACAATAGTAAAATAAAGACATTTTGATACTGCAAACAAATGGAGGTTATCATGAAAAAATTTGCAATTTTAAATGCTTGTACTGATTTAGGAGTAAATATAGACGGTGCAGAACTTGCTCCACAAATTCTAACAAAAGATTTAATTTCTAATAACATATCTAATACTTATCTTGTAAAACAAGAACACATAAAAGAGAAAACCGATTTAAAAAATCCAAATACAAATAAAGAAACTATTGATGATTTCGTAAAAGAATTTGATGCACTTTTGCTTAAAATGCACGAACTTCACTTTGAACATAAGATGAATCAAAATGAAATGAATATTTATTTTGAAAAAATGCAAAATTTAGTTTTAGCTGTAAAGTCATTAGACACCAAAAATGAAAAAAGAAATTTAACTTCTATTAATGAATTTAATCAAGAACTTTATAATTTAGTTTTAAATGCAATTAATAAAAATGAATTTCCCATTACTGTTGGCGGAGACCACATTGTTACTATCGCATCAAGTTTAGCTTCAATTAAAAAGAATAAAAATTTAGGTATTATCTGGTTTGATGCACATGGAGATTATAACACCTATGAAACTTCTGTTACAGGTAATTTACATGGTCTTCCTTTAGCAGTTGCTACAAATTATGAAAAAAATATTTTAGCTGATTTTCATAATGGTCCATTTTATAATCCAAAAAATACTGTTATCGTTGGTGGCAGAGACATTGACCCTTGGGAATGGGGTAATATTATAGACGCAGGTGTGACTGTATTTTCTACTAATGATATTAAAGAGCAAGGTGTTGAAGCCATTTGTAAAAAAGCTTTTGAAATTGCAACTAATGGTACAGATGGTGTACATATAAGCTTTGATATAGATTTAATTGATCCACAAGTAGCTCCTGGTGTTTCAACACCAGCAAATGATGGACTAAATTTAGAAGAAGGTTATAATCTTGTAGATGAAATTACAAAATACTCTAATGTTATAAAATCCGCTGATTTAGTGGAATTTAATCCTATTTTTGATATAAATCATTCTACTGAAGAAATTGGTAAAAACATTTTAAAAACATGGATTGAAAAGCTTTAATTAAATTATATCAATTAGAAAAAATTTAAAATAAAATTATAATATAGAAATAACAATATGTCTTTTGTGAAGTCACCGCGTAGTGGCCAAACAAAAGACATATTTTTTATTATTTTCTTAATTCTGCTCCTAGGCTCTTTTCTAACTCTGATACAATTTCCTTCATAACTCCATTTACTTCTTCATCTGTTAAAGTTCTATCTGGAAGTCTGAATTTTAAGCTATATGCTACACTCTTTTTGTTTTCTCCTAATTTTTCGCTTCTATAAACATCAAATAATTTTGCTTCTTCTAATAATTTCTTTGCTTTCTTTTGGATTATCTTCTCTATCTCTCCTACTTCTATGTTTTCATCTATTACCATAGCAATATCTCTTTCTAGTACTGGATATTTTGTAATAGGTGAATATTTTTTGTTTCTTCTTGCATAAACTGAAATTTTATCAATGCTTATTTCTGCTAATAATACTCTTTGTGTAATGTCATAATTTTTAGTAAGTAGTGGATTTGCTTCTCCAAATGTTGCAATTATATCATTTCCTACTTTTAAGTTTGCACATCTTCCTGGATGATACATTTTATTGTTTTCTTCTTTTTTGATTTCATATTTTGAAACACCTGCTACTTCTAAAATGTTTTCTACTAAACCTTTTAAAGTATAGAAGTCTTCACTTTCATTATATATTCCAATTGTTAGGACATTGCTTTCTTCTGGTAAATTGCCATTTTCTATTGCATTTTGCTTGTTTTTATATACTCTTGATAAATCGAATAATCTTACTTCTTTATTTTTATAATTATTATTGTTTGCAAGCATTTGCATCATTGTTGGAACTGAAGTAGGCTTCATTATTGTATAATCTTCACTTAATGGATTTTGAATTTTTACTGTTTCTTTCATATACTCATTATCTTTTGATATATTGCATTTTTCTAAATCTTTTTCACTTATAAATCCATAAGTACAGATTTCTGATAAGCCACTATTTACCAATAATTCTGATATTGAATCTGCTATTTTTTGCTCTTTATTTTTTCCACCTAAAGTTGTTTCTGCATTTATTAAAGTTGTTCCTAATTTATCATATCCATAAAATCTTAAAACTTCTTCTGCAACATCTGCTATTCCTTCTACATCTTGTCTGAAATATGGTGGGATTACAACATCATTTTCTACCTTAATGTCTAATTTTTCTAATGTTTTAATCATTTCTTCTTTACTTAAATTTGTACCTAATAAAATGTTTATTCTTTCTACATTTAATGGTATTCTATTTTCTTTTTGTTTTGCTGGGTAAACATCTACTTTTCCGTCTACTGCTTCTCCTGCTCCTAATAACTCTACTAATTCAACTGCCCTATTTATACTACGAAGTGCATTTTCTGGAGATAAGCCTTTTTCATAACGGCTAGATGCCTCTGTTCTTAGTCCTACTGCTTTTGCGGTTTTTCTAATATTTCCACCATAGAATACTGCTGATTCAAATACTACAGTTTTTGTGTCGTTTTCTATTTCAGAATTTTGACCACCCATTACACCAGCTATTGCAACTGGCTTTTTTTCATCTGCTATGACTAGCATATCTTCTGTTAAATTTCTTTCTTGGTCATCTAATGTGATAATTTTTTCACCTTTGGTTGCTCTTCTTACTGTAATATGTTTTCCTTCAATTGAATTTATATCAAATGCGTGCATTGGTTGACCTAGCTCTAACATAACATAGTTTGTAATATCTACAATGTTATTTATAGCTCTTACGCCACAACTATTTAATCTTTTTACCATCCACTCTGGTGATGGTCCTATTTTTACATTTTTAACAACTCTTGCTATATAACGATAACATAAATCTGGTGCTGTTATATCTACTTTTATTCCTTCAACGCTGTCTTTATCTTGAACTTTCATTTCATCTAGATTTTTGCGTGGATTTTTGAAAGGTTCATTTAAAGAAACTGCTGTCTCTCTACCTAAGCCTTCAATAGATAAACAATCAGGTCTATTAGGTGTAATTTCAAAATCAATTACAGTTTCCTTTAATCCTAATACTTCTGTAATATCTGCTCCCAGCTTGTTTTCTAAATCTTTTGATAGAATCATAATTCCCATTTCAATTTGGTCTGGATAACTATTTATATCTAAGCCTAACTCTCCAACAGAGCACATCATTCCACAAGATTCTACGCCTCTTAGAATACCTTTTTTAATTTCTACGCCGCCAGGTAATTTTGATCCATCTTTTGCTATTGGAACAATATCACCTTCTTTTATGTTGTTAGCACCTGTTACTATTTGTAAGATTTCTCCGCCTCCAACATCTACTTTAGTTACTACTAAATGGTCTGAATCAGCATGTGGTTTAATTTCTAATATTTTTCCAACCACTACATTTTGAATATCTTTTCCTTGTTCTTCTATTGTTTCTACTTTTGAGCCTGTCATTGTAAGAATATCTCCTAATTGTTTTGGCTCTACATTTATATCAGCATATTCGCTTAGCCATTCTATACTTGCTTTCATTTATTTTTCCTCCCCATATTTTAGGTTTTTATATATTAAAAGATTTCTCAACTTAAAAATCAATTTTTAAGTTATTTTAGATGTTAAAATTGTTTTAAAAATCTTACATCATTTTCATATAATAGACGCATATCATCTATACCAAATTTAGCCATTGCAATTCTTTCTACACCAAATCCAAATGCAAAGCCTGTGTATTCGTCTGGGTCTATTCCACAATTTCTTAATACATTAGGATGAACCATTCCGCATCCAAGTAACTCTATCCAGCCTTCACCTTTACAAACTCTACAACCTTTTCCTCCACAAACAAAACAAGATACATCTGCTTCTGCACTTGGCTCTGTAAATGGGAAGTGGTGTGGTCTAAATCTAATTTCTGTTTTTTCTCCTAAACATTTTTTAGCAAACATTGCAAGTGTTCCTTTTAAATCTGCCATTGATATATTTTTATCAATTACTAATCCTTCAATTTGATGGAATACCGGAGAGTGTGTAGCATCTACACTATCTGAACGATATACTGCTCCTGGGCATATAATTTTAATTGGTGGTTTTGTTCCTTCCATAACCCTTGCTTGAACTGATGATGTTTGAGAACGAAGTATTATTTCGTCTGTAATATAGAATGTGTCTTGTATATCTCTTGCAGGGTGGTCTGGTGGAGTATTTAATTTATCAAAGTTATATGTAGCAAGCTCTACTTCTGGACCATCTGCTATTTCATAACCCATTCCTATAAATATTTCTTTTACATCATTTATAACTTGTGTAATTGGATGTACACTTCCTAAGCTAGTTTTTTTGCTTGGCATAGTAACATCAATGTTTTCTTCTTTTAGCTTCTTTTCTATTTCTAGATTTGCGAAACTATCTTCTCCCTCTTTTATTTTTGCTTCTAATTCATCCCTTACTTCATTTACTAAACTACCTATTACAGGTCTTTCTTCTGGGCTTAATGCTCCCATTCCTCTTAAAACTGCTGTTAGTTCTCCTTTTTTTCCTAAGTATTTTACTCTTACATCATACAAGCTTTTTGCATCTGATGCTTTTGCAATTTCTTCTAAAGCATTTGCTTTAATTTTTTCAATTTGCTCTTTCATTGTCTTCTTCCTTGCTTTTAATATATTTAGGTTTTTATGGAATTACCTATAAACCATTTATAATTTTATACATTTGAATAGTATAATTTGTTAACTAGAGTTATAATTTTATTTTGTAAAATTCGAAATTTGAGCAACAAAAAATCCATTTGCCCTACTATCTTTTAGTATAGGACGAAATGGATTCGTGGTACCACCTAATTTTATTAATATTTTTTATATTAACCTCATTTATTAGCTATAACGTAGCTAGCGTCTTTTCCTACTATTTTTCAAAAAAGAACCTCAAAAGTGAAATTTCAATAAAAGTAGTAATAATAAACTTTCAGCTAATGTTTATCTCTCTTTCTTACTTTTTCTTTTATTTACTTTGCTTTTTCAAAGGTGTTTTTGTATTGTTTAATATTTTTGTTAATGCTTTTGTACTTGTTTAATACTTTTCTAATTTTTTTAATATTTTTGCTAATGTTTTTATTTGCTTTTTCTAATGCTAATTATTTTAACACCTTTTTTGCATAAAATCAAGAGGAATTGTAAGTTATTTTTAAGGTTTTATCTATTTTCTAATATTCATTCTCACTTAATGTATAAATTATCATTGCATTAAATTTATGCTTTCTTGCCATTTTCATCTGTCCATCTATTAACTCTAATATTTTGATATGCTTGCAATACTTGTGAATACTTTTGATATTCTTCTTCCCACACCATAGTTGGAATTTTATCATACGCATTAAAAACTTTTTCTGCTTCTGCCAAAAAAATAATTTGCTCTTGTGGGCTCATCATTTCATATCTTTTAGAAAAATTATATAATTTATCTAGCATCTCGTTTGCTTGAATAAATCCCCAAAAGTCTTTTATTTTTATACCTGCTGATCGTATTTGAAATACAGAAAAAGCAATTAAGATAAATATAATTAAAAACAATAAATATATTATTGTTAGTATTCCCATGTTTTGTTTCCTTTCTTCTTTTGCTTTTTTCATTATAACATTATTATTTTTTTTATGCAACTTTTTTATTTTTTCTTTTTTTCTTCAAATATTGTGATATAATTAAACATACAAATATATTTAATATAGTTTTATTTATATTGACCTAGAATTTGGAAAGGAGTATATGATTATTTAAATCATTAAATATATCATATAAGTTTATATATGGATCGTTTTGAAGAAACTAAAAAAGTTGGCTTATTTGGAATTATTGGAAATTTATTTTTGCTTATTATTAAAGGTTCTGCCGGCCTTATTTTTAAAAGTCAATCTATGATTGCTGACGCTGTTAATAGTGCTAGTGATATTTTTGCATCTTTAATGACTTTTATTGGCAATAAAATTGCAAGTGAACCACAAGATAATAGTCACAATTTTGGACATGGAAAAGCAGAATATATCTTTTCTTTGCTTATTGCTATTTCTATGGTTTTAGTTTCTTTTAAAGTATTGTATGATTCTATTTACACCATAATTTATGGAAGCGAACTTAAATTTTCGTGGCTTTTAGTGGTTGTATGTGTAATTACAATTATCACTAAATTAATACTCTATATTTACACACATGGGCTATCTAAAAAGTACACTAATATCTTACTAGATGCTAGTAAGAAAGACCATAGAAATGATTGTATTGTAACAACCTTTACACTCGCATCTATTTTACTTACTTTAGCAAACATTTATTGGTTTGATGGAATTGTAGGTATTGGTATTTCAGTATGGATTTGTTTAACTGGTGCTAAAATTTTTATTGAAAGCTATAATGTTTTAATGGATATTTCTATTGATGAACATACTACGGAGATAATTTTAGATTTAGCACATAATTATAAAGAAATTAAAAATGTTGAAAGCATTTCTTCCGCTCCTGTTGGTTATCAGTTTATTATAGTTTTAACTATTTGTGTAGATGGAAATATGTCCACTTTTGATAGCCACAAATTAGCCGACCAGCTAGAAAAAGATATTACAGCATTAGATAAAGTTTATAATACTTTCGTTCATGTAAATCCAGTTTAATTTAAAAAAATTTATAATTTATAGGTTTACAATAGATATGTCACAGTAATATAAAAAATAAAAATAGGAAATACCAAAGTATGATAAAATA
>CANRNR010000013.1 GCA_947632035.1 uncultured Clostridia bacterium
ATTCATTTGAATATTTTGACATAAAAAGTGAACCCTCCTTGTTAAACTTTTTGTCTAACAATTTGGGTTCACTTCAATAAGGCTTCTTTTTTAATACATATTATTAAAAATAGAAAAATTTTCCAGTAAAATATTGACAATACAAATATAAAATAGTAAACTATAAACAAGTTAAATCTAAAGTAAATTTAAATTCTATTATAAAATCCCACAAAAGAAAAAATAATATCATAATTTTTTATAAGAACATTATAGCTCTAGCTATATGTAGTATTTTATATAAAATAAATTATTGTATAAATTATCAAAGAAATGTATAATTTAACTATGATATTTCTTAGTATATAAAAATACAAGAGAAAAGTAAAAAATAAGGAGATGATTACGTTTGAAAGAATTAGTACTAAAAGCAAAGAAAGGAGATAAAGATGCTTTCACAGAGCTAATTCTAGAGATAAGAAATGACTTATACAAAATTGCAAAAGCTAGATTATCAATAGAAGAAGATATACAAGATGCAATTCAAGAAACAATGATAGAAGCATATAGCAATATAAAGCAACTAAAAGATCCTTTGAAGTTTAAATCATGGATAATAAAAATACTTATTAATAATTGTAACAAAAAATATAAAAAGAAGAGAAAAGAAAACGAAGTATATGAAGAATTTGATGAATCTTCTGCATATCTAGTTGGAGATAACGATATAGATACAATTGAAAATACTTTAGCCTTCAATGAAATGATTAAAAACTTAAGCTACGAAGAAAGAATGATTATAATTTTGTTCTATAACGAAAATTATACTATTAAGGAAATAAGTGAAATACTAAAGATGAATGAAAATACAGTTAAAAGTAAACTTTCAAGGGCGAGAGAAAATATAAAATTGAGTTATAAAGGAGGGATAAAGGAGCATGAATAATGATGATTTAGAAAAAGAAATTACAAAAGTAGTCAAAGGCAAAATTTGTGAACCTAATGGATATAAAAATGCCATTCAGACAGCTTTATATACAAATGAAAAGAAAACAAATAAAGCTTATTTGCCTAAAATGATAGCAACTATTTGTTGTAGCTTAATTTTACTATCTGGTATTGTTTATGCAGGATACTCCATAATTCAAAATGTATTTAATAACAGAAAAGGCTTCGAAACAGCAATTAATAATGATTACATAATGGATGGATTAGAAACTTACCAAAAATCTAACGGTGTTTCTGTTAAAATTAATAACATGATTATTGATGATCATAATATAGGTATTAGTTTTAATGTTAAGTTTGATGAAAAATCAAAGTTGAATTCGGAAAATATCGAATCATTGAGATTCGAAAAAATGGTTATTTTAGATGAAGAAAATAGGATTTTGTTTACTACAAGAGTTAAAACAGTATTATATGACTTTATAAAGAATAATAGTTTGAATACTAATATAGAAAATTTTAATGAAACATATATTAATACTGGAATAAGTTCTGAAACTAGAAATGTACAAAGCAATCAACTGGATTTGATATATAATGTGGCAAGTAATGAGCAAGATTATCCAAAAAGTAAGGAGATAGTTATTTATGCAGAAAATATCATTTTAAACGAGAATATAACCATTAAAGGAATATGGCAAATAAAGCAAAAATTGGAAGATAAGTTTTATAATAGGGAAAAAATTATATATAATTACAAAAGTAATGATGAAAAAGATATAATTAGTATAGGTGTAGAAACGTATGCAACTGGTACAAATTTGAAATTGAAATTAAAGCTAAGAGAAAAAACGAATGAAGGTTTAATAGAAAATTTAGATGAAATTGAAGAAATTGCTAAAAATAATAATATAAATGATATAGGAGCCAATGAAAAAAATCTACATGAAGCAATAATAAGTGAAATTGGGAATGCTTATGAAATATTTAAAGATGTTTATATAAAAAATGAAAATGGAATTATATTTGGGACAACAGAAAGTTTTAATGAAAATGAAAAACTAAATTATTCAAAGGATCAAGAAAGTATTATATATGATAATATTTTAGATATGACAATTTATGATTGTACCAGTAAAATAATATTACATTTTATCTATGAAAATGAAGAATATAATATTGAGTTATTAAATTAAATAAAAAGAGCGTTTTATACGCTCTTTTTTTATACAAGGTCAGAATATGAAAAGTAGAAGTTTAAATTTTATCTTAAATCATAGCAGAGATTTATGTATGCATAATTAGAAGGCTTTTTCAAATAATACATATATATTTGAATTTGTTTTCCTTTAACAACATCTAAAGAAACAGAAAATACTTGCCCACTATCATTAGGATATATAGAAACAGTTTCATTTAAGATATCACCATTTTCGTAGTCAATAATTTGAACCTTTATTTGCCAAGGATTTCCATTATTACTAGCATCTGCTGTTCCATATACTCGAAGTTTTCCTGAATCTCCCATTGTTTTAACAGGTGTAAGATTCGTTCCTGCAAGATAAAAACTTCCAACTTTTCCTCCGCCTGCATACCATGTCTCTGTTCCTGCCAGAGGCATGTATTCCATGTCTCTGGCTGCATAGACCGTGCTGGTAAAACTCAAAGTTACTACCAACACCAAAACGAATGTAAGAATTTTGCGCAGAGTTTTTTTCATAATGCTTTCCTCCTAGTTGTAATATTTTTGCTCTGACCTTGTATACCTTAAATTAAAGGTAAAAAATACCTTTAAATAAGAACTTAGAGTTATAAACTCGATGTACATATATTAACATAAAATGGAATATTTTTCAAGATTTTGCCAAAAAATACCATAAATTTTACTTTAAGATAAAAAACTTTACTGTGAATTAACAAAAAAACACCATAAACCATAAAAATATACTATAAATAATTAAAAAATTACTTTAATCTACAAAATTTTACAAAAAAATAAAAAAATATACATTTTTTGCAACTTTTTTGAGAAAATTAATATCTTAATAAATAGAGGATAAAAAGAGACAAAGTCTATGGAGGTAAAATTTATGAGTAACGTGTTTGAACAATATTTATTAAAGAAAGATAATGGGGTTAGAAGGAGAATAATTGTAGATTCATCATTATATGAAAAATTAGAAGAACTTTCAAAACATTATGAAGCATCCGTAAATAAAATGGTGAATGTTTCAATTATGGGATTAATTGATAATGAAAAAGTAACAATCTATCCAAGACCAGCTAATGAAAAAACAGAACCTCATAATTTTCTTATCAGAGAAAGTTTATATAAGGAGCTTGAAAGAATGAAAGAAAAATATGGCTTATCAATTTTCAAACTTATAAACATTGCAATATATAATGCAATAAACTTTTAAATTAAAAAAGCTAGTGCCTTAAATGTTATAAAATAAACATTTAAGGCATTTTTTAAAATATTATTAATATTCCTAATTTATTATAATAATATATGCAAAACACTTTATCTGAATCATCTAATATTGTGTACATATTATAATATAAATTAACTACTTTAGGGGTTGATTTTTTTATGAATTCACAATATAATATTTATAGAAATTATGTCGAAAAAGGTAGTGTAATGTTAGATGATATAAAATACAAGTATAAAAACTGCCAATTTATGTATTAAAAAAGAGAAAGGAGATATATTTTTATGAAAAGCATAGGAATAGTTAGAAAATTAGATGAGTTAGGAAGAATAGTTTTACCAATGGAATTAAGAAACAAATTTGGAATTACAGAAAAAAGCGAGTTAGAGATATATGTAGATGGTTCTAATATTATATTAAAAAAGTATGAACCAAATTGTGTATTCTGTGGTAGTAATAAAAATCTATATGAGTACAAAGAAAAAATGGTTTGTGATAAATGTCTAGAAAAATTATTAGATATAAAAGAAAAATAGTTTATAATTTTCCAAAATTAGTGCTAAACTGATATAAAATTTACATAAAAGCTACCATTTGTTAAAAAAGAGTGATATAATATTAAAAACTAAAAAAGGAGAATAATAAAGTGGACAAAAATATTGAAGAAAAAAAAGAAGAATTATTAAAAAAAGGTAGCAAAACATTTTCTGAGTTTAAAAAATTTATAGCTAAAGGAAATGCTATGGACTTAGCAGTTGGTGTAATTATAGGTTCAGCATTTGGAAAAATTGTATCATCAATAGTAGATGATATTCTAATGCCACTTATAGGTGTAATAATTGGTGGAATAGATTTTTCAAATTTAACAATAAAAATAGGAGAAGCAACAGTAACATATGGTAATTTTATACAAAATGTAATTGATTTTCTAATTATAGCTGTTTGTATATTCTTTATTGTAAAACTTATGAAAAAAATTACTAAGAAAGAAGATCCAGCTCCAACACCACCAGTAAAAGATCCAAATACAGTTTTATTAGAAGAAATAAGAGATTTATTAAAAGAAAAGCAGGAAGTAAAATAAATTATAATATAGTTTATGAAAAATGAAAAAGTAAAATTTAAAAATAGAAAAGAATTATAGAAAAGAAGTATAAAAAGCTTGATTTTAGCTTATTATACTTCTTTTTATTATATTTCAAAAATTTGTGCTTCTAATACTTAGTATTTATTTTCTTTTTATCTTTAATTTTAATATACTTTGATTTATTTAGTATTTAAGTTTTAGCTAGACTCTAAATAATGTGAACCACTTTAGATAAATATGTTCAATCATAGAAACTATGCCAATTCTTTCAATAGATTTTTCTGCAACAATGTTAACTTTTCCAATTTCTTCTCCATTCAAATTATATGTGATGTTTCCAATTATATCTCCTTTAGTAATAGGGCTAGAAATTATGTCAGGTACTTCTAAAACTTGTTCTATATCTTTATTTTGACCTTTTTCAATTAAAACACCACTATCAGTTTCTAAAATTCCATTTACTTGCGATTCAATACCTTTATTAACAATGATAGATTTTACAACTTCACCATTGCTAGCAAGCTTTTTGTATTCATAATGATTAAAACCATAGTCTAATAATTTTTGTGCTTCTGCAAAACGAACTTTAGTAGATGGAGCTTTCATTATAACGGCAATTAATGACAAATCATCACGAGTAGCACTAGCTGATAAATTGTATAATGCAACAGAAGTAAAACCTGTTTTTAAACCAGTTGCACCTTTGTAATTTCTAATTAATTTATTTGTGTTTACTAATTCTGATTTTCCATCTCTTAAAGAGTCCATCCAAATGGTAGTATATTTTGTAATATTAGGATGTTTGGTCAAAAGTTCCCTAGACATCAAAGCAATGTCATATGCAGATGTTACATGACCATCTTCGTCAATGCCATGGCAATTTTTAAATGTGGTATCATTCATACCAAGGCTTTGTGCTTTTTCATTCATTTTTTGAACAAAAGCTTCTTCTGAACCTGCTAAGTATTCTGCCATTGCAACAGTACAATCATTTGCAGAAACTACGCAAATAGCTTTTAGCATTTCATCAACAGTTAATTCTTCTCTTACATCTAACCAAATTTGTGAGCCACCCATATTAGCTGCATTTTCAGAACAAGGAATTTTATCAGTATATGAAATAGTGCCAGAATCAATAGCTTCCATTATAAGTAAAATAGTCATTACTTTTGTTACACTTGCAGGTCTTAATTGCTCGTGCATATTGTGGTCGTATAAAACTTTTCCAGAATTTTGTTCGATTAAAACAGCACCACCTGATTCTAAATTCAAATCAGTTGGAGAAGAGGAAGTTTGAACTGATGACCATTCATAAATACTATCTTGTGCATATATAATTGGAGAGAATATAAACAAAAACAAAAGTATTATACTTATTATTTTATAGTTTTTGAAAATCAAATTATTTTTACTAGGTATAAAAGTAGATTCTTTAAACATAAAAACCTCCATAAATAAGATATTATTAAATCTTATTTATGGAAGATTAATTTTAGACCAAATTTTAATAGATTAGCTATTTATTAGCTCCATAATTCTAACATTTATTTTTTCTTCTGTAACATCTACATATAACTTAATTGGATTTTCTAAATTGTTTTTAAATTTTAAATCTAGTTCATCATAAACAACTGTAGCATCTTTTCCTTGTTCTACGTATCCAACTTCTTTTCCGTGTTCATGTCTTTCAGTTACTTCTAAACCTTTTACTTTTAAAACAGCATCGTAAATTGTAGTACTTATTTGACAGTTACCACCACCATAGCCTTTTTCCTTTTTGCCATTTACAAAAATTCCAGCTTTTTCATAACCTTTGTCAGGAGTGGGATTACCTGCTATTTCATTAAAAGAAAAGGTTTCATTTGGATTAATAACAGTTTCATTAATTTTTGAAGCAGTTAGTTTTAAATTTGTATCTCTATTATCATCATCAATAAGAATTTTTGTAGAAAAACTACTAATTTCTTTTTCAATAGGCATAATATTAGTATCTACATTTTGAATATTTTTTTCAGCAGAAATCCTTGTAGCATCAGATTCAGAATAAGAATTATTATTATTTTGAGATGAAAAGAAATAATAAACAATTAGGCTAATAAGAATAATGCTAATCAAACCAATAATCCATTTAACATAATTTTTCATAAATTTCTCCTATCATGATGGATTTTCAATAATTATTATTTGCAAAAAAATATTAAATATAAAATTTATTTTTGGAAAAAAGGATAAAAATGTATGAATTTTAAAATAAAAATATTGACTTCATATTAAAATATGTTATTATAAACTTATACAATAGATAAAAATAATGGGTTCAAAAGAGAAAGGAAGAATAATAGGTGAATAAAATAATGGATATTAGAAAAGAATATCGGAGTAACTATCATAGCATTGGTAATTACTATAATAGTGCTATTAATTTTAGCTGGAATAACTATACAAGTGGTTTCAGGTGATGGCGGATTACTTAACACCGGAGAAGATACAGCAGATAAAACAAAGGTAGCTAAAATAGAAGATCAGATAAATCTTGCAATATATACAGCAACAGATATGAAGACAGGTGAAATAGATCCGTTACAATTAGAGAAGTTATTAAAAGAAATAGTCGGAGTAGAAAATGTAATACATAATGAAGATGAAGATTCAATAACAGTTATATATGCTACAGATAGAGAAAGAAAAATAGAATTACATTAAATAAAATTTTGATAAAATGAAAGGCAGAACTATTTAACCATTGACATTTTGCAAAATGACAGGTATAATAGAAATATAGCTTGAATAGTAAGAAAATTTATATTAGGAGAGTAAAAATGGTAGCAAAACTTTGGAAAAAAGTATTGTTGTTAATTTTAATTATTGCATGCTTATTTAATGTTATAAATAAACTTGTGCATAAAGCTTCAATGAAAGAAGAAGTTGAAGCATCAGCAAGATATACTTTAGAACAACAAGAAAAGAATAAAAAATAAGAATATAAAATCTAATTATTTATAATTCAAAATAAAAGGTAAATAATAAAATAATTATAAATAGAAAAGAAAACACTTGAAAATAAAATAAAATTGTGTTAAAATAAACAATAGTGTTTATGAAATAAATTAAGGAGAGGTGAATACAAAATGAAAGAAGGTTTACATCCAAATTATACAGAAGCAACTATTACATGTGCTTGTGGAAATGTAATGAAAACAAATTCTACAAAACCAGATATGAAAGTTGATGTATGCTCAAAATGTCATCCATTTTGGACAGGAAACTTAAAGAGAGAAACAACTGGTGGTAGAGCAGACAAATTCAAAAAGAAATATGGAATTCAATAAGAAAATAAAAAGTTGGTGTGAAAATGATTTTACACTAATTTTTTTGGCTTTTTTTCAAGTTGAAAAAAATTTTTTATACGAAAAAATCAATTCAATGTTTTTTAACGAAAATGAAAAAAATATTTTACCTTTAAATAAAAATATGTTATACTATTTGCGATGAGAAGAAAATTGGAGGAATAATTGTGACAAAAATAGAAACTAAATTAGAAGATATTGAAAAAGTAGCAAAAATAAATGAAGGTAAGAATTTAAAATATTATATATTAACAATGGGATGTCAGTTAAATGAAAATGATTCAGAAAAATTATGCGGAATGATTGAGCAAATGAATTATTCAAAAACAGAAAATTTAGAAACTGCGGATTTAATTGTATTTAATACTTGTTGTGTTCGTGAAAATGCTGAAGATAGGCTATTTGGAAAACTAGGAGAAGTTAAAAGATACAAAGAAGAAAAAGGTACAATTATAGCAATTGGTGGATGTATGATGCAAGAAAAGCACATTGTAGAAAAGTTAAAAGAGAGCTATCCATTTTTTGATATTGTATTTGGTACTCACACACTTCATAAATTTCCAGAAGATTTATATAAAATTATAACAAGCAAAAAAAGGATAGAAGATATTTTAGATATAGATGGTGAAGTTATAGAAGGTTTACCAATAAAAAGAGATGATACGATTAAAGCTTCTGTAACTATTATGAATGGTTGTAATAATTTTTGTAGTTATTGCATTGTTCCTTATGTACGTGGTAGGGAAAGAAGTAGAATGCCGAAAGAAATTTTAGAAGAAGTTAGAAGCTTAGCTAAAGACGGATACAAAGAGATTACATTACTTGGTCAAAATGTTAATTCATATTTAAGAGTAGAAAGAGAAAATAATATTGAAATTGAAGAATATGAAGGTGTAAATTCTTTCGCAACGTTACTAAGGGCAATAAATAAAGTAGAGGGAATAGAAAGAATACGTTTTATTTCACCACATCCAAAAGATTTTACAGATGATGTAATTGAAGCAATTCGTGATTGCGATAAAGTCTGTAAATTAGTACACTTACCACTTCAATCAGGTAGTACCAATATTTTAAAAGTAATGAATAGAAAATATACAAAAGAGCAATATTTAGCATTAGTAGATAAAATGAAAGCAAAAATTCCAAATGTTACTTTTTCAACAGATATTATAGTAGGCTTTCCAGGAGAAACAGAAGAAGACTTTGAAGATACATTAGATGTAGTAAAAAAAGTAGGATTTGAGCAAGTGTATATGTTTATTTATTCTAGAAGAGTAGGAACACCGGGAGATAAAATGGAAAATCAAATTCCAGAAGAAATAAAACATAAACGCTTTGACAGATTAAAACAATTAGTAGAAAGTCAAATTGAGATAAGAAATAAAGAATATATAGGAACTATTCAAAATGTTCTAATAGAAGGAAAAAGCAAGAACAATGATAATATGCTAACAGGAAGAACAGATTCTAACAAAGTAGTAGTGCTAAATGGTAGTGATGAGCTAATTGGAAAGCTTATTCCAATTAAAATTATTGCTGACCATATGTGGTATTTGCAAGGAGAAAAATAAAAATTATTAAATAATAGAAACAATGAAAAGCAAGTAATATCTAGGAAAGGATAAATTATAATGAAAAATATTTCAAATGAAGAATTTGAGCAGTATATAATAGACATGACTAATGGAGAAAAGACTCAAAGGCAAGTTGTAAAGGAATTAGAAACTGATACAAGAACACTTAATGTAAAAATACAAGAATTGTATGCTACAAATCCAGAACTTTATTCAAAATATGTAGAAAAAAGGGCATATAGACCAAAAGAAAATAAAAGTGTAAAAACAATAGAACTTGCTTATGAAGTTTTAAAAGATGATAGAACGTTACAAGAAATTGCAGATGAATATAATATAGGAATTAGAACTCTTAGAAGGAGAATAGAAGAGCTTAAAAATTCACCGGACTTAATAGAACAAGAAGCTTATTCTTTATGCAAGACAATAAGTTTTATGCATGCACATGGAAGAGGAACTTTACCAGAAGAATTAAAGCAAAAATGTGAAAAAATGCTAGATATCTTAAAAGACAAAATTCCTACAGAAAAAGTAAGCAGTATAGAAATAAGAAGACAAGAGCTTTTAAAAATTGAAAAAGAATATCATACACTTTGCGGTTCTGGAATGTCAAAAACAGAAGCAGCAGCTAAAATGGGATATACAAGAAATCGTATTTATAAATTATTAAATGAATTATATCAAATTGAAATACAAAAACAAGTAATAGAAGGACAAAGCGAAGGTAATAATAGTTTCCGTGCTAGTTTAAAAGTAGATACAACAAATACAAAACAGGCTGAACCAAGAAAAGAAACTAGTGATAGAATACAAGGAAATGAAGAAAATCAATTATAGCTTATTATAAGAATATTTTTAAAAATATAGCTTTAAAAAATGTAACTTAGAAGGAGTAAGAAACATGGCAGATTTTTCACCTATGATGCAACATTATTTACAAACAAAAGAGGAATATAAAGATTGCATTTTATTTTATCGTTTAGGCGATTTTTATGAAATGTTTTTTGATGATGCAATTACTGCATCAAGAGAGCTAGAACTAACTTTAACAGGAAAAGACTGCGGACAAGAGGAAAGAGCACCAATGTGTGGAATTCCTTTTCATGCAGCAGAAACATATATAGCAAAGCTAATTGAAAAAGGATACAAAGTTGCAATTTGTGAGCAGTTAGAAGATCCAAAGCTTGCAAAAGGAATTGTAAAAAGAGATGTTATTCGTGTGGTAACACCTGGAACAGTTATGGAATCTAACTTATTAGAAGAAAAGAAGAATAATTATATAATGTCAATTTATAAAAATGGCATTTATTATGGTTTGTCTGTTTGCGATTTAACAACTGGAGATTTTAAAACCACACAAATTAAAGAAGAAAACAATTTTATGACTTTAATGGATGAAATTTCAAGATATTCTCCTGCTGAAATTGTTATTAATCAAATGATGTATGATTCTCTTCAAGAAATTAGCAAAATAAAGGAACGTTTTCCTTTATATATTTCTATGCTAGGTGAAGAGCATTTTGAAAATAATGTAGAAAGTTTTAAAGAAAAATATGAAATTGTAGATGAAAACGAAAAGAAAGTAGAAAATATAGACGAGCAAGTGCTTTGCGTATGTGCAAGTAATGGTTTATTATGCTATTTAAGAGAAACACAAAAAAATAATTTGGAATACATCAACAAAATTAGTTTGTACCATACAGCACATTATATGAATTTAGATATAAATGCAAGAAGAAACTTAGAAATAACAGAAAAGTTAAGGGATAAAAGCAAAAAAGGAACTCTATTATGGGTGCTAGATAAAACTTCTACATCTATGGGAGGAAGACTTTTAAGAAGATGGCTAAATGACCCATTAGTAGATGTATTTCGTATAAGTGAAAGACTAGAAGCAGTTAAAGAATTAAAAGAAGATATTATATTACGTGGAGATGTTATAGATAGTTTAAAAAAGGTCTACGATATTGAAAGACTAGCAGGTAAAATTTCTTATGGAAGTGCAAATGCAAGAGATTTAATTTCTTTGAAAAACTCTGCAAAACAGCTTCCTGATGTAAAGCAAACCTTATCAAAGACAAAATCACCACTTCTAAAAGAATTATATGAAGATTTAGATGTATTAGAGGATGTTTATCAAATAATAGAAGAATCAATCGTAGATGAGCCACCAATAAGTGTAAAAGAAGGTGGAGTAATTAAGCTTGGATATGATGAAGAAATAGACCATTTGAAAAAGGCAACAACAGAAGGAAAAACTTGGGTTTTAGAAATAGAAAACAAGGAAAGAGAAGCAACAGGAATAAAAGGATTAAAAGTAGGATTTAATAAAGTATTTGGCTATTTTATAGAAGTAACAAAATCTAATTTGAGCATGGTACCAGAAAGGTATATTCGTAAACAAACTTTGGCAAACTGTGAAAGATATGTAACAGAAGAACTAAAAAAAGTAGAAAACGAAATATTAGGGGCAGAGGAAAAAGTAGTTAACCTAGAATACAATGCTTTTTGTGAAATTAGAGATAAAATAGAAAAACAAATTATAAGAGTTCAAAAATCAGCAAGTGTTATAGCTACTTTAGATGTACTTACTTCATTAGCAACAGTAGCAGATGAGATGAACTATGTAATGCCAATAGTAGATAATAGTGGAAGCATAGATATAAAAGACGGTCGTCATCCTGTTATTGAAAAGATTCTACCAAGTGGAAGCTTTGTTGAAAATGACACATACTTAGACAAAGGAGATAACAGACTAGCAATTATTACTGGTCCTAACATGGCAGGTAAATCTACATACATGAGGCAAGTAGCCTTAATAGTACTAATGGCACAAATAGGAAGTTTTGTACCAGCATCTTATGCAAAAATAGGTGTTGTAGATAAAATATTTACTAGGGTTGGTGCATCTGATGATTTAAGCATGGGTCAAAGTACATTTATGGTAGAAATGATGGAAGTAGCAGATATATTAAAAGAAGCTACAAGCAATAGCTTAGTTATTTTAGATGAAATAGGTAGAGGAACTTCTACTTATGATGGACTATCAATAGCATGGGCAGTTGCAGAATACATATCAGATAAAGAAAAATGTGGTGCTAAAACTCTATTTGCAACACACTATCATGAGCTAATTTCGCTAGAAGAAAAATTAGAAGGCGTTAAAAATTACTCTATTGCAGTAAGAGAAAAGGGAGAAGATGTCATCTTTTTAAGAAAAATAGTTGCAGGTGGAACAGACGAAAGCTATGGTGTTCATGTAGCGAAACTTGCAGGTGTACCACAAGTTGTTACAAAGCGTGCAAATGAAATTTTAAAATCTTTAGAGAGAAAAAGCATTTTAGGAGATAAGGCACAAGAAAAAGAAAACAAAAAAGTAGCAGCAGGGCAACTTGATTTATATAATTATAAATTAGCAGAAATAGCCCATGAATTAGACAAAGTAAACTTAAATGAGCTAACACCAATAGAGGCTCTAAATACTTTAGTTAATATGAAAGAGAAAATGAAATAGGCTTGAATAATGAATTATAAAACAAACATAACTAAAATATAAAAGAAGAAAAATAAAATATAATAGAAAGAAAGAACGTAATGGGAAGAAAATTTACAAAGATAGATGAAAGTTTTATATGTGAACATTGTGGAAAAGAGGTATCGCCACTAGGCTATACCTCTCGTAACCATTGTAATAATTGTTTATATTCAAAGCATGTAGATATAAACCCAGGAGATAGAGAAGAAACATGCCATGGAATGCTAGAGCCAATTAAAGTAGAGCTAAGTAGTAAAAAAGGTTACGTAATTGTGTATCGTTGCCAAAAATGTGGAATGATAAGAAGAAACAAGGCTGCAGAAGATGATAACAAAGAGCTACTAATTAAGCTTACAGCAAGAGTTTAATTCTTTTATATAATTAAAATATTAAAGCAGTAGATTTTATATTCTACTGCTTTAAAAATTAAACTTCTCTATATAAATTACCATTAGTATATTGTTTACCCTCTAATTTGCCTCTATCATAAACACAATCAATAACTTTATTCATTTCATCAATAGTTTCGTCAATCATATCAACTCTAACAGAAGTGATAGGTAAATCTTTAGTCGGAATGGAAAGAGTTTTACTATTGCATATAAGCGTAACAGTTTGAAGATTATCTGGAATAATTCTAAAAGTAAAACCAAGTCTATCTTTTAAATAATATGTATTTTTCATACAACTTTCTTTGCAATCTGGGTAGCAAGCATTAGTTTTACCAACAAAACAGTAATTTGTTGCCATAATAGGCAAATTGCCATACACAATTAGTTCAGAATCAATATCAGATGTTTCTAATATTTCTTTAATTCCTTCAAAAGTTAATTCCCTAGATAGAGTAACTCTATTTAAACCTAAATTTTTGTATTCCTCCATAGTGTAATTATTAAAAACATTTAAAGAATAATTTCCAACAAAATCATAGTCATTTTTATATCTTTCTAAAAAGTTAAAATCAGCTAAGTTAGATATAACAAAACCTTTTATATTAAATTTTTTTGTAATATTATCTAAAGAACTTAAAATAATATTTTTATAATTTGCCTTGATGATACTTGGCATATAAATATATATATCATAATTTTCAGAAAGATATTGAATAATATCTTCATATTCTTTATTTACAAATAGTTTTAGTGCTAAGTAGATTTTACTAATTTTATCTTTATGAAGTTTTGTGTAATCGTAATCTACAAATAAATGTCTTAGTGATAAAGAAACATTAGGGTTAGATTTATTAGGAATATATGTAATAGTTTCAGTTTTATCAAGAGAGACTTTAGGAGCAGTTCTCTTAATTTTCTTTATAATTTCATTTTCTAAATTCTCTAAAGCTTTTCGCCTTAATTCATTTAGTGCACTAATACTAGGTACATAAAGACCATCATCTAAAAGAACAGTAATATTTTCAAAAGTGTATGGTGTATTATTTGTTTTTGAAATTTGCTTTACAACTCGTTCTACACTAATAGGAGTTTTCAAAGCACCTATTGGAATAGTATCTGAGATTTCCGTTATGCATACATTTTTATAAGGTGAACTACTTTTAGTTTCTTTAGAAGTAGAAACCTCCATTTTTATAGGTTCATCTTTTTTTATTGTAACAATACAATTCAAAGGAATTTTTTTATTCTCAACATTTTCATAAGAGGCTCTAGCAAGATCGGATAAAGTTTTGCTAGAAATTTTGTAGACCTTATCTCCAACTGAAATATGACCTTTCATTCTACCAATGGTTACTTCATCATTAGGTTTTGCGTTTTTCAAATTGGTATTTTTCTTCATTAACTCTGAAACAAAATATGTAGAAGATTCTTTACTTACAGCAATGGAATCACCAATTTGCAAATTTTCTTCAAGTTTTAAAGTGATATGACCTTTATTAGAATTATAATGACTAATAGTACCTAAATATATTCCAACATTATTTGGTTTTTCAGGAAATACAAGACTTCTATTAGGTTTAGTACCATCTAAATGCCCACTTGAAAATCCACCTCTATTAAATACCTGCATTAAAGCATTTACATCTTTTTCATCTATTATAAATTCTTCTTCATTTAAAACCATATCAATATATTTACGATAAATACGAGTAACAGTTGCAACATATTCAGGACTTTTCATACGACCTTCAATCTTTAAACATTTTACTCCAGCATTTATTAAACGAGGAAGGTATGCAATTCCACATAAATCTTTAGAACTAAGTAAATAGCCTTTTTCTAGTGTGGTAGTTTTTTCGGTTAAATTATTTTCATTTTTTTCGTTATTTGTAACATTTGTTTGAGAGTTATTAGAGTTTTTATTACTTACACATAAAAGCTCATAAGGTAATCTACAAGGACCGGCACATTTACCACGGTTTGCAGAACGGCCACCAACAGAGCTTGAAAACAAGCATTGTCCTGAATAACAGATACATAAAGCACCATGAATAAAAGTTTCAATTTGAACATTAGTGTGACTACATATATATTCAATTTCTTCAATAGAAAGTTCTCTTGCAAGAACAACTCTTTTAAAACCAAGCTTTTCTAGTTCTAAAACACCTTGCAAATTATGAGCAGTCATTTGAGTACTTGCATGAATAGGAAGATCTGGAAAATTTTTAATTAGAAATTTAGCAAGTCCAAGGTCTTGAACAATTATTGCATCAATTCCAGCCTCATAAGCCTTTTTTGCAACTTCAAAAGCTTTATCAAACTCAGAATTTTTAAGTAAAGTGTTTAAAGTTAAATTAGTTTTTACATTTCTAATTTTACAGTAATTAATTACTTTTTCTATATCATCTATTGTGAAGTTATTTGCAAATACTCTTGCATTAAAATCTTCTGCACCAAAATAAACACTATCTGCACCATTTTGCACAGCAGCTTTTAAACATTCAAAATCACCAACAGGGGATAGAAGTTCTACTTTTGGCATATGTAAAATCAAATCCTTTCTACTTTATATTATATTTAAAATAAAAATTATTTATTATTACCTTTAATATTGTAACATAGATTTTATGTCTTGCATACTAAAAAATGTGAACTTAATGTGAATTTTTAAAATAAATTCATATTTTTTTCGATTTTAATTGACGGAAAAATACAACAATGATATACTAACTTTGTTGAAATTTGTTACAAACGAGGAGGAAAAAATGTTACCGAAAAACATTTTTAATATAAATAAAATTATTAGTTTTTTATCAATTATTTTATTATTATCTGGTCTATTATTAGTATTGATGCAAAAAGATACTAAGGCAGGCTATGATGAAAAATTCAAAAATTACCCAGGTTATGAAGAATTAATAAAAGAGCTTCAGGCAGTACATCCAAACTGGGAGTTTGAAATCTTAGAAACAAATCTAAATTGGGCTGATGTAATTACAGCAGAATCAACAGGAAGACACGGAATAAATGTTGTGCCAAAAGGATGGGATAGTAGCTGGAAGTGCTATTGCCAAAAAAAAGTGGATGGAGGAGCTTGGCTTTGTGCCTCATCTGCAGCAGTAGCTTATTATATGGACCCTAGAAATTCTTTAAATGAAGATTATATTTTTCAATTTGAAAAGTTAACATTTGATGAAAATGCACAAACAGCTGAAGGAGTGGCAATTATTTTGTCAGACTGTAACTACATGCAAGGAAATATTAAATATTATGATGCAGACGGAAATCAAAAAACTATGAATAAAACATATATTGATGTCATAATGGAGGCTGGCAAAAAGTATAATGTTAGTCCATATCATTTAGCATCTAAAATTCGTCAAGAGCAAGGAACAGGTAATGGATCTAAGATGATAACAGGAACATACCCAGGATATAAGGGATTATATAACTATTTTAATGTAAATGCATTTGGAAATACTGAGGCTGAGGTTATGGAGAGTGGTTTGAATCATGCAAGAACTAAAGAGTGGACAGATCCAGAAAAATCAATTTATGGTGGTGCAGCACTTATTGTAAATGAATATATGGCTCATGGACAAGATACATTATACCTAGAAAAATTCGATGTAGTACCAGATGATGGACTATATTGTTGGCAATATATGACTAATGTATCGGGTTCAAGATCAGAAGGAGAAGGAATTCGCAAAGCATATAAAGAAATGGGATTAATTAATGAAACGACTAAGATTAAATTTAAGATTCCAGTATATAATAATATGCCAGAACAAAGAGCTTCAATACCAGGAATGGAACAGATAGTAACACAAGATGTACAAATAACTTTAGATGATGTAATAGTAAGAAAAGGAAAAGGAACTAATTACCCTGTAATTACTACTTTAAACAAAGGTACTAAAATTTTAAGAATAGAATTAGACAAGAACAAAGATGCAAACGGAAGATACTGGGATAAGGTTGTTCTAAAAGATGGTACTAAAGGATATATTTCAAGAGAATTTTTAGAGCAAATTTCTATTCAAAGTAATACAAATGAAAAATATATTGTAACAGCATGGACTAATTTTAGAAATGGACCTGGAACTCAAGGTGGTACTACAGTAATAGAACAACTTCCACCAGGCCAGATTATAACAGTAGTTGAAAAAGGAAAATATCCTAATGTAGATGGTGAAGAATGGTATAGAGTAAAACTAGCAGATGGTACATATGGTTATGTAGGAACTGGATTTATGGAGCCATACACAGAAAGTAAACCTGTGGCACCAGGTTCAAGTAGTGAACAAAATCAAGGTGGAGAAAATAATGATAATATAGATGATGGTCAAGGACAAGAAACGCCACCAACAACACAAGAAATTGGTTATAAAATAGTTGAAAATGATTTGATTTGTATACCTGATATGACAGTAGAAGAATTAAAAGAAAAACTTTCAGGGGTTACAATTCAAGATGCAGATAAAAATGAAAAAACAGAGGGAAATTTAGCAACAGGATGGACAGTTACTTATAATGAAAATAGTTATACAGTTGTTGTTCTTGGAGATACAACTGGAAATGGCATTATGGATGCAGCGGATTTGTTAGCAATTCAAAGACATTTACTTGGTAAAGTAGTATTAAATGAAGCATTTTTATTAGCAGCAGATACTACTAAAAATGGAAATATAGATGCAGCAGATTTATTAGCAATACAGAGACATTTACTTGGTAAAACAAAAATAGGATTATAAAAGTAAAAATTTAAATGTAAAAATATAAATGAAATATAGAGGAGATAAAATTATATGAAAATTAATAAAAAGATAGGTTTTTTACTAATATTATTTTTAATATTTTGCATAACATTTTCTGTAAAAGTAAAAGCAGCAACAGTATCTTTTGATGCAAGCCCAAACAGTACCGTAACTGTAGGAACAACAGTAACTATTAAAGTAACTGGTACAGCAGCAAGTTGGGATTTATATATACAAGGAGATGGAATAGAGAAAAAATCAATTGTAGAATTGCCAAACAGTTCTGCAACTAATAAAAGCATATCAGAATCAGTTTCATTCACTCCAACAAAAGCAGGAACATATAACTTTACCTTAACAGGAACTATAATAGATGAAAATGATGAACTTGAAGGAACACGTGTAAATAAAACTATTACTATTACAGTAAAAGAAAAAGAGCAACCAACACCAACTCCAACATCAGAACCAACTTCAACGCCAACGCCAACTTCCACTCCAACTGCAACACCTACAAAAACAGGAGAAGATAATAAGACAGAAGAAACTCCAGATTTTAAAAATGCAAGTGGAAAGGTATATACCACAGATGAAGTGAATTTACGTGATAGTTGGTCAACTACCAGTAAGGCTACACGTATTGCCAAAGGAACAGAATTAACTTTATCAGCAACATCTACAAAAAAAGTAAATAACTATGTATGGTATAGAGTAACATACAATGGGCAAACTAAATATATAGCAAGCAATTATATAACTACTACGAAACCAGAAGATGATTCTAAAAACAATAATTTATCTTCTTTGACAGTAAGTGGAGTTACGCTATTACCATCATTTAACAAAGACACTTGTTTTTATGAAGCTACAGTATCAAAAGATGTTACAAAGTTAGATATCAAAGCAACTCCTGAAAATAAAGATTCTACTGTTAAAATAGAAGGAAATGAAAATTTAAAAGAAGGAGAAAATATAGTTAAAATTACTGTAACTTCAAAAGATGGAACATCAAAAATATATACAATTACAGTAAAAAAATTAGAAGAGGAAGTTATTACAAATAATGATGAAGATTTAAAATTATCAAAATTAGAAATTTTGGGAGTAAATTTTGAAGATGGTTTTAATCCAGATTTGTTATCATATGAACTAAATTTAAGTTTACCAGTTACTAGTTTGACAATTACAGCTACTCCAAATAAAGAAAATGCTAAAGTAGAAATTATAGGAAATGAGGGATTTGTAGCAGGAGAAAATTTAGTTACAGTAATTGTTACTTCAGCAGATGGAAAAGAAACAGTAGCATATCAAATAAAAGTTACAGTACCAGAAGAAGCATCTGAACCAGTTGTTAATGAAATAATGTTCTATGTAATATGTGCTATTGTTATTGTAGTTGCAATAATAATTGCGGTAATTGTATTTATTGTATCTAAAGCCAAAAATAAAACTGAAAAAGAAGATATAGATGTAGTAGATAAAAAAAATAAAAAGAAAGAAAATAGAAGACTAGAATATCAAAGAATAGAAGAAGAGCAAATTGATGATGACAAAATTGATGAAGAGGAAGAAAAAGAAAAAGAACAGACATTAGAAGAAGACGAAATAGAAGAAATTGAATATAAGAAAGAAACAGCTAAAAATAGAAGAGGAAAACATTCTAATTAAAATCAAAATATTTTTTAAAAAGCAAAAAATTCTCGTAAATTTTATTTGCGAGAATTTATATGCTACTGTAGCTCAGTTGGTAGAGCAACAGATTCGTAACCTGTAGGTCGGCAGTTCGATTCTGCCCAGTAGCTCCAACCTAAATTATTTCTGTATAATATCCCTAGAAAGGAACAATAAGAATGAAAAAATTAGAAAATTTTGAAGAGTTAAAGAAAACAATGATTAACCCTTTAGATAATCCTGATTTTTATGCACTACTATTAGGTGATGATAGATATAGAAAAATGGCATCTCAAAGAGGGGCCTTTTCCATGTGCCATAATTATAATCTAGGGAGTACAATTTATAAAAATTATCATGATTTATTAAGCGTAGCTATACAACAATATTTACAAAATTCAGATTATCAAGAATATATAAAACGTTATCCTAGTTCTACTAATCTATCTTATCAAAAAACAGTAAAAGATTTATCAAATGCATTAGAATCACCAGATAAATCATATAGTCTTATTAGAAATGATGAAAAAACAGTAGACCGAATTTTAGGAATAGGAAAAAATATAAATGAAAATAATGGAAGAATGCGTAGTGTAGGATGGTTTTATTTTAAAAGCCATTATTTAAATCCGAAACTAAGTAATAATTCTGTTGAAAATAATGCTATTAAACATAGATTATATTTAGCAGTTGATACAAATGAAATAGCTGAAATGGCAAATAAAATCATTGAAAAATGTAATCAAAAGAGCTTTCCATATGATTTTAAAGTACATATAAATTTTAATGTAAGAAAAGAAAACCAAAAGTGTGATTCAATAGTTATTTATTTAACAGATGAAGAACAAGTAGTTGAATATGTAAATTTTATTAATGAGATTATTGAAGGAGATAAGGAATTAAGTAAACATATTCATAAACCATCTCCACATTTGGGAATAGTTAATGATTATATAGGATATGGCTTTGAGCCACAATTAAAGATAGGAAGAACATCTTATTCTAGTTTATTAAGAGAAGCAGTTATTAGTATTCCAACAAAAAAGATAGCAATAAATATACTTCAATCTTTGGCTAATAAAAAAAACATAGAAAAGTATCAAGAATTAATTGACTTACTTAACAGAAATGGAGAAAAGACACCACAAGAATATGAAGAATTAAGAAAATACTTTTCAGAATATTTTAAACAAGAAAATATGAATTTAGTCGAAATAAAAGAGTTACGACAACAGATTTCAAAAAATTTAGTTAAAGTAAATCCTCAACTTCCAAAAGATAATATGTTCAATATTGATGTAGAGGATGTTTTATATCAATTATATTTAGAAAAACAACAATCAGAAATGGATAGTGAGAGATAATACCTAAGAAAGAGAGGAAAGATTTTATGGGACTAGTTGTAAAAAATGTAAATAAAAGTTTTGGAACAAAGAAAGTAGTAGACAATATTAGCTTTGAAATGAAAAGTCCTAGTATTTATGGACTTTTAGGAACAAATGGTGCGGGAAAAACTACTACAATTAGAATGATTTTAGGCATAATCAAAATGGGTAGTGGAGAAATTACATGGAATGGAAAGCAAGTAGAAAGAAAGCATGTAAATTTTGGATATTTGCCAGAAGAAAGAGGTGTATATCCAAAAACAAAAATATATGAGCAAATTATGTATTTTGCAAGATTAAAGGGAATGGATAAGAAAAAGGCAGAAGAAAACTTACTTTACTGGGCAAAAAAATTAGAAGTAGAAGAATACTTGCAGTCAACACCAGAAAAATTGTCAAAAGGAAATCAACAGAAAATACAATTTATTACCGCAATTATACATGAACCTGAATTATTAGTATTAGATGAACCATTTAGTGGTTTAGACCCAGTTAATACAGAACTTTTAAAAAATGTAATTTTAGAGCTCGTTCGTAAAGGAACATATATTATAATGTCAAGTCATCAAATGCACTCTATTGAAGAATTTGCTTCAGATATTTTAATATTGGATAAAGGAAAAACGGTTTTACAAGGAAACTTAAAAGAAATTAAAGAAACTTATCCTGCAAATAAAATAATGCTAAGCACTATGGAAAATGTGGATTCTATAATAGATGAAGCCGACCTAAAAATATATAGTAGTAAAGACAATGACTATATTATAAACATAAAAAATGAAGATGAAGGCTATAAATTATTTAGCTTACTTGCTAAAAACAACATTAGAGTAGAAAAATTTGAAATAATGAAGCCAAGCTTACACGATATTTTCATTGAAAGGGTAGGTGAGTAGAATGAAGGATTTATGGGTAGTAGCATCATATACAATTAAAGATATGCTAAGAAAAAAAGCATTTTTAATATCAACTTTAATAATTTTGATAATGATAGTTGTAGGATTTAACATACCAAACATCATAAAAGCTTTTGAATCAAGTGATACAGAAGAAGCAACAGAAGAAAATTTTAGCAAAGTATTAGTAGTAGATAGTGAAAATATCTATAATGGAATGCTAGAAAACTTAAATAATATGCAATTAGGCTATGAATTTGAAATTGCAAATTATGAAATTACATATGAAGAAATTAAAAATAAAATTGAGTCAGACGAGATAGAAGAAGCTTTAATAATTAAAAAGCAAGATAATACTGTAAAAGTAGAATATATTTTAGAAGATATTACAATGATGAATAATATCCCTGAGGATTATGCTGTTGCTTTAAGAAATCTATACACAGATGCACAGTTATCTAAATTAGGTTATACAGAAGCACAATTACAAGATTTTAAGCCAATGTTTGAATATGAATTAAAACAAACGGGAGAACAAGAAGTTAAGGGCAATGTTTTTGTTATAATGCTATTATCATTAGTGCTATTCTATGCAATTTACTTTTGCGCATACCAAGTATCTACATCAATTACAACAGAAAAAACTTCAAAAATTATAGAAACATTAGTTACCTCAACAAAGCCAAAAACTATTGTATTAGGAAAAACTTTAGGTATAGGAATAGTAGGATTAGTACAAGTTGCAGTTATTATTGCAGTTGTGGTTACCTGTGCATATCTATGTTTACCGGAAGGAGCACTTGAAAGTGTATTAGATTTATCTCAAATTACACCAACACTTGCAATATTTACAGTAATTTACTTTATCTTAGGTTATGCTACTTATGCTTTATTATATGCACTTACAGGTTCAACAGTAAGCAAGCCAGAAGATGTGCAAACAGCTAATGGCCCAGTAGCTATTGTAGCTGTTATAGGATTCTATTTATCATATTTTACTATGATGAATCCAAACAGTAGCTTAAATGTATTTGCTTCAATATTTCCATTTTCATCACCATTTTGTATGCCATTTAGAATTATGATGGGAATAGCAACTACATCACAAATTGCAATATCAATTGCTGTACTAGTTGCAACCATTTTAGTAATTGCTAATGTATCTATTAAAATTTATTCAAATGCTATCTTGAATTATGGAAGTAAAATAAGCTTTAAAGATATGATAAATATGTATAAGAATAAAGATGATAGGAACAGCTAAATTAGAAAACCATTTAATGCATTAGGTGGACCATTAAATCCAAGCAATCTTTCCAAGCAAATCTTTTCAAGTATTTGACATTTAAAATAATGCATGATATAATTATAAAGTCAGATACTTTTTATATCAATCCTTTTTTTGATTATGAAAAGAACAACAAAGTAAAACTAAATAGTTTTAAGGAGGTTTTAGTATGTCAAATCATTACGACGAAATACTATTTGAAGACGGACGGAAAGCACTTGAGGATGTTTGGTGGGATTCGGCAATTCCCGTAGTTGCTCGAGCTCGGATTAAAGACAAATGGGGTACTATTAACTATCTCACAGAAAAAGAAGTTTCTGAGATTAAGTACGACGAAGTGCAACTTAAAAAATATGCCTATCCACTTCGGGTTCGTATTGGAGACAAATGGGGTATTATTGGTTACTTCAATGGTGGCGAAATCTGTGAAGTTAAGTACGATGATTGTTATTGCTTTAGATATGGCAATCCAGTTGTAGTTCGAATTGGAGACAAATGGGGGTTTGTTGATCGCTATACTGCCAAAGAAGTTTCTGAAATCAAGTATGATGAGGTGGATAATCTTACTGGTAAAGGTCATCTAGCATCAGTCCGGATTGGAAACAAATGGGGCGCAGTCGATTACGACACTGGGAAAGAAATCTGTGAGATTAAGTATGACAAAGTAGGAGAATTTTTTGGCCGTATGGTTCCTCCTTGGTTCGCAGTAGTTCAAGTCGGGAATAAAAAAGGTCTCATTGACTTAAATGGCAAAGAAATTTGTGAAATTAAGTATGATGATGTAAAACCTGAGATTGGTTGGCATGGCTTTTGTGAAGTTTGCATTGGCGATAAATGGGGTTTCATTGATGGAAATGGTAAAGAAATCTGTGAAATCAAATATGATGCAACAAGAAAATTCAGCTGGGGCTATGGAGCAGTTTGCATTGGCGATAAATGGGGCTTCATTGACGAAAATGGTAAGGAAATCTGTGAAATTAAATACAGGATTGTTAATGATTTCGAACGTCAAGGCTTTACAAAAGTTCAAGACTTTAAAAAAGTTCCTATGTTAGTAGGAAATTGGCAACTTGTGGAAGTAGGAAATTGGCAACTTATGGACAGAGCAGGACGAACTTACAATCTTGAACACGATGGAGATGATAGGGATAAGGAAGTTGCCATAGTCGAAGGACATGTAATTTCTGTCAGGTGGGGTTGGTCCATTCAAATTGATGGTGATGATGGTTATGGATGGTGAGTTTTCGTTATAGACGAAAGTGAACCTGAAATTCATTTTATCACTTTTAAAAACTTCATGAAAAGTGTTACATCATTTCTGTAACACTTTTTTAAAAAATTTATATTATAAAAAATATAATAAATTGTGATTTAATATATTGAATTTTTGCATTACTGTTGAAAAATGTCGAACGAAAAAGCTTGCATTTTATATTGATTTGCGTTTATAATAAAAAAGAGGTGAGTTTTATGAAATTAACAAAAGAAATTGAAGAAAGAATTCAAAAAGAAATTGAAGATATTGAAAGAGAAAAAAAAGAAGGTAAGATTGTATTTTATTCGCAGGAAGAATTTATTAAAATGTTGTTTGAGGAAAAGCCAATTGAAAAAACTATATAATTTACATTATTCTAACAAATTCAAAAAACAAGTATATCAAATATGTGATTATATCTTAGAAGAACTGCAAAATCCAATTGCTTCGTATAATTTTAAAATAAAAATCTTACAAACTACTTCTGTTCTCGAATATTTTCCATATATAGGTCAAGAATTTCAAAATACACATTATCGATACTTGCCCATGAAGCAATGGCTTATATTATATGAAATACAAAATAATTCAGTAGAAATACATAGAATTATAAATTCAAAACAAAACTTCAATTCTTCAAATTTAAATTAGTCAAAATCAGTTTGAAATTTAAAACAAATTAATCCTTTTTAAATTTAAATCCAACTTTATTTTTAATAAATTTTTCAAAAGATTTTAAATCTCCAACGATAAAACCTGTTTTTTCTACTATAAAGGCATTATCCGCATTTAAGTATAAATAAAAGTAATTTTCATTTTCATAAACTTTATATAATTTATTATATCTATGTTTAGAACTTGCAATCTCATTTTTTACCTTAAAATACTTATCATAAAAAATATAATAATTTATTAATTGCTTTTGTATTTTATCACTTTTAAGCTCCTTATTTGTTTTATAATAAGGGTAAATAAATCTATATCCTAAAAATGCAACAAAAGCTAAGAAAACTATAACTGCAATTAAATAATTTTTAGCAGAAATTTGAAAAGAAATACAAAAAATAAATAGAAGTGAAAAAATGGCTGTATATAGCCAATACTTCCATCCATTTTTCATTTGATGAAATTTTACTAAATTCATATAATTCTTTTTGGAAAGAGTAGTTTTATTCTTAAATAATATTTCCACTAAAAGATCTCCTTTATTTTTAGTATTACAAAACAATTTTACAAATTTTAAAAAATATTGTCAATACAAAAAAACACTTAATTTGACAAAATATTTTTAAACAAATGTGAATTGTAACTTTTCTGTAAAATATGAAAAATGCAAGTTGTATTTAATAAATAGTTGTGATAAAATGTACAAAAATTTATGTGTCATATCTTATACTAAAAGAATATGATAAAAAAGCTTGAAAAAGAAAGGTATAAAAGATGGAAATAATAGTCGGGAAAACTGCAGGTTTTTGCATGGGAATTACGAGAGCGATAGATATTACAAATGAAGAATTATTAAAAAAACAAAAAAAGACTACATATTGTTTAGGAGAATTAACTCATAATCCACAAGTAATGAAATCATTAAGCGAAAAAGGACTAAAAGTTATTGAAAATTTATCCGAAATAAAAAATCCAAAGGGAGAAAAAATTATATTTCGTGCACATGGTGTAACAAAAGAAGTTTATGAAGAAGCAGAAAAATTAGGATTAGATACTTTAGATGCTACTTGCGTGAAAGTACTTGCAATTCATGAAATAGTAAAAAAGTATGAAGAAGAAGGGCTACCAATTTTTTTAATTGGAGAAAAAATCCATCCAGAAGTTATAGGTACAGCTAGCTTTTGTGGAAAACAATATGAAGTTATCGAAACAGAAGAAGATTTACAAAAAGCAGTTGAAAAATACAAAAAGATGAATATTAAAAAATTACTTGTTATATCTCAAACTACATTTAATTTAGAAAAATTTGAAAAGTATGTAGGTATAATTAAAAATGAACTTGAAACTAATATTCCAAATATACAAATAGATATTAAAAACACAATTTGCCAAGCTACAAGAATAAGACAAGAAGAAACTGAAAATCTATCAAAAACAGTAGATGCTATGATAGTAATTGGAGGAAGGAAAAGTTCAAACACAAATAAGTTATATGACATTGCATCAAAAAATTGTAATAAAACAATTAGAATTGAAGCACCAGAAGAATTAACAAAAGATATTTTAGAAACCTTAAAAAATTGCAGTAAAGTTGGAATAATGGCAGGTGCATCAACTCCTAATGACAGTATTGCAAAAGTAAAAGAAAAAGTAGAAAAAATATAAATTAAAATATATTTATAATAAACATTAAGCAAAAATAATTATCAGATTATGAGCATGAAGCTCTAAAAATATAGACTTAGAAACATAAGGAGAGACAAACAAAATGTTTAAAATATTAAGAAATCTTACAAAATCATGGCCTTCAGTAATAATTATAGTATTACTACTTATAGCACAAGCAATGGCAGATTTAAGTTTGCCAGATTATACATCTAAAATTGTAAATGTTGGTATTCAGCAAGGTGGTATAGAAAGTGCAGCACCAGAAGTAATTAGAAAGCAAACTATGGAAAAGCTTTTAATGTTTTCAAATGAAGCAAATACTATTTTAGAAAATTATACTCTTATATCTAAGCAAGATGAAAAATATGTAAAAAAATACCCCGTTGTAGAAAATGAAGAAGTATATGTAAGAAATAAATTAACTGAAGAAGAAACTAAAAACTTAAGTGCTAAAATGGCAAAACTATGGATGATTAATACTAGTGCAGAAAAATACATAAATCAATTGCAAAGTAACCAAACAGGCATACAATTGCAAAGTAACCAAACAGGCATACAAAATATGTTGCCAAATAATCAAGAACAAACACAACAAAGCATATTACCAAGTGGTTCATCTGACATACAAAGCATTATACAAGCAAATCCAATGCAAGCACAAAGTATGCTAGAAAAATTCAATGAGCAGTTAGACCAAATGCCAATTAGCATAATGGAGCAATCTGCAATAGAAAGCATAAAAGACGAATATAAAGAAATAGGAATAAATATAGAACAATATCAAAATACATATATTGTACTTTCAGGCTTACAAATGTTAGGTGTAGCCTTCTTTAGCATGGTAGCAGGAATTAGCATTATGTTACTTTCTTCACGCGTTGGTGCAAAATTAGGTAGAACTTTAAGAGATAAAATATTTAAGAAAGTATTAGGCTTTTCTACAAGTGAATTTAAAGAGTTTTCAACAGCCTCGCTAATTACTCGTAGCACAAACGACATTCAACAAATACAAATGTTAATAAATATGTTATTTAGAGTAGTAGTATATGCACCAATCATGGGAATAGGAGGATTCCTTAAAGTATTAGCAAGTAGCGATAATTCAATGGCATGGATTATAGGTGTAGCAGTTGGCTCAATTCTATTTATAATAAGTGTATTATTTGCAATAGCAATGCCAAGATTCAAAAAGCTACAAGTTTTAATTGATAAACTAAATTTAGTATCTCGTGAAATGTTAACAGGAATTCCAGTTATAAGAGCATTCCATACAGAAAGAAGAGAAGAAGAGCGTTTTGACAAAGCTAATAAGGACTTAATGAAAACATATCTTTTTGTAAATAAAGCAATGAACTTAATGATGCCTATTTTAATGTTAATAATGAACTGCATTTCACTTTTAACAATCTGGGTTGGAGCTAAAAATGTTGATTCTGGCATAATGCAAGTAGGCGACATTATGGCCTTCTTACAATACACAATGCAAATTGTAATGTCCTTCTTAGTAATATCAATGATTTCAATTATGCTACCAAGAGCTGGTGTTTCTGCAAAGCGTATAAATGAAGTATTAGAAAAGAAAAATAGCATTTGCAATCCTAAAAATCCAAAACATTTAGACCCTAACAAGAAGGGATTAGTAGAGTTTGAAAATGTGTCATTTCGCTATCCAGATGCAGATGAAGATTTGCTAACAAACATAAACTTTACAGCAGAGCCGGGGAAAACTACTGCAATTATAGGAAGTACAGGAAGTGGAAAATCTACAATAGTAAATTTAATTCCTCGTTTATATGATGTAACTTCAGGAGAGCTAAAAATAGATGGCGTAAATGTAAAAGATGTAACTCAAAAGGAATTAAGAAGTGTAATTGGATTTGTTCCACAAAAAGGGGTTTTATTCTCAGGAACAATAGAATCTAACATAAAATACAGTAATGAAGAAATGTCTGATGAGCAAATGAAGTTAGCCGCTGAAATTGCACAAGCCACAGAATTTATAGATCAAAAAGAAAATACTTATAAATCAGAAATCGCGCAAGGTGGAAGCAATGTATCAGGTGGGCAAAAGCAACGTTTATCAATAGCAAGAGCAGTTGCAAAAGACCCAGAAATTTTTGTGTTTGATGATAGCTTTTCAGCACTTGACTATAAAACAGATGCAAATTTAAGAAAAGCCTTAGCAGAAAAAACAGAAAATAAAACAGTAATCATAGTAGCACAAAGAATAAATACAATTTTAAATGCAGACCAAATTATTGTACTAGATGATGGAAAAATAGTTGGAAAAGGAACACATAAAGAGCTAATGGAAATTTGCGAAGTATATAAACAAATAGCCTTGTCACAACTTTCAAAGGAGGAATTAGAATAATGGCAGAAAATGAACAAAATAAACCTCCTATGATGAGAGGTCCAATGATGGGAAGAGGTCCTAGAGGAAGAGGAGTAGTACCAGTAGAAAAACCAAAGGATTTTAAAGGAACAACTAAAAAATTAATTAAAAATTATTTAGTAGATTATAAATGGAAACTAATTATTGTATTCATTTTTGCAATAGGCAGTACAATTTTTACTATTGTAGGACCAAAAATTCTAGGTAATGCAACTACTGAAATTTTTAATGGACTAATTGGAAAAATAACTGGTGGAGCGGGAATTGACTTTGGAAAAATAGCAGGAATACTTTTAACATTACTTGCACTTTATATAATTAGTGTAATCTTTTCAGCAATTCAAAGCTTTACAATGACAAATGTATCTCAAAAATTAACATATCGTATGAGAAATGATATTGCTAAAAAAATTAACAATTTACCAATGAAATATTTTGATAAAAGAACAAATGGTGAAGTACTTTCTATTATTACAAACGATATTGATACCTTTTCACAAAATATGAACCAAAGTATTACACAAATTATAACTTCAATTTGTACAATTGTTGGTATTTTAATTATGATGCTATCAATAAGTATAACCTTAACTTTAGTATCTATAATTATTTTACCATTTACAATTTTCTTTGTTCGAATAGTTGTTAAAAAATCACAAAAATACTTCAAAGCACAACAAGATTATTTAGGACATGTAAATGGTCAAGTAGAGGAATGCTATGGTGGTCATAATATTGTAAAAGTATTTAATGGAGAAGAAAAAGCAATAAAAGAATTTTCAAAAATGAATGAAGAGCTTTATCATTCAGGTTGGAAATCTCAATTTATGTCAGGTTTAATGCACCCAATAATGAATTTTGTTGGAAATGTTGGTTATGTTGGAATTGCAATTTTAGGTGGATATTTAGCAGTACAAGGAAAAATTACAGTTGGAAATATTCAATCTTTTATACAATATAACAAGCAATTTAATCAGCCAATAAACCAAATAGCACAAATTTCTAGTATGTTACAATCAATGGTTGCAGCATCAGAAAGAATCTTTGAATTTCTAGAAGAAAAAGAAGAAGTGCAAGAAATTGAAAATCCAGTTTCTACAAAAGGATTAAAAGGTAATGTAACATTTGACCATGTACAATTTGGTTATAACGAGGACAAAATTATAATAAACGACTTTAATCAAACTGTAAAAGACGGCCAGAAAGTAGCCATTGTAGGCCCTACTGGTGCAGGAAAAACAACAATGGTAAAACTTTTAATGAGGTTCTATGATGTAAATAAAGGGGCAATTTTAATAGATGGGCATAATATAAAAGACTTCGATAGAGGAGATTTAAGAAAAACCTTTGGAATGGTTTTACAGGATACATGGCTATTTGGAGGAACTATTAAAGAAAATATTAAATATGGCAAGCCAGATGCAACAGATGAAGAAGTAATTGCAGCAGCAAAAGCAGCACATGTACATCACTTTATACAAACCCTACCAAAAGGTTATGACATGGTAATAGACGAAGAATCAAGCAACATTTCACAAGGACAAAAACAATTATTAACAATCGCAAGAGTAATTTTAACAAACCCTGAGATATTAATTTTAGATGAAGCAACAAGCTCAATAGATACTAGAACAGAAACTCAAATACAAGCAGCAATGGATAATTTAATGAAGGGAAGAACAAGCTTTATTATTGCTCACCGTTTATCTACAATTAGAAATGCAGATGTTATTTTAGTTATGAATAATGGTGATGTTGTAGAGCAGGGAACACATGAAGAGCTTTTAGCTAAGAACGGATTTTACGCTAATTTATACAATTCACAATTTGAAAGTGAAGAAGAATAAATTATTTTTAAACTAAATAATAATACTAAAATATATAATAGTTTTTGCACCTTGCTGTCGCAGTCTTCCAATTGTGTAATAAATCTGACAATTTATTACACAATATATGTTGACTGCTCCAAGCGCACTTCACTTCGTTTCGTTTGAACGCTACGCAGCACTTCAAACTATTATATATTTTAGTAAAAGTAAATGTAGTAAAGGACTTATAATAGAATGAATGAAGATAATGTAAATTCAAGAATGCAAGATAGCAAAAATAAAAATATAGGTAGTAGAAAAAATAGAGCTAAAAAAAGAAAAAATAAGATAATAAATGTTATATTAGTAATATTAATAATCGTTTTTATTTATTCCACATATCAAGTAGTTATGTGGCTTATAAGTGATAGACAAACTAAAGAATTAGAACAAGGATTATTTTCAAATGTTGTGCAAGAAGATACTGAAAGTATTGAAAATATTGGAAATGATGAAAAGCCTATTACAATAGATTTTGAAAAATTAGAAGAAGTAAATAAAGATGTAATAGGATGGATAAAAGTAGAAGGTACTTATATTAATTATCCAATTATGCAGGGTAAAACAGATGAGTATTATTTAAGAAAAGATATTAATAAAAAATATAATATAGCTGGTAGTATATTTGTAGATGCGAGCACAAAACCAGATTTTACAGATGATAATACAGTAATATATGGACACAATATGAAAAATGGAAGAATGTTTTCTAATTTATTAGATATTTACAATGGTAAATATGGAGATGACCTATATGTTGAAATTTATACAAAAGAAGGAATGAACAAATATAAAATAATGGCTTCATATGTTGAAAAGCCAAATTTATCACTTGTTCAGAAAAACTTTACAGATGAAGAAAAAGAAAATTATATAAATAATGCCATAGAAAAAAGCAAAATTAAATTTAAATGTAATAGAGATTATACAAAAAGTATAATAACTTTAATTACATGTGATACAATAAATACAAAAAGAGTATTAGTACATGCAATTAAAGAGTAGATAAAAATAATTAAATAGTAAAACAAATAAAAAAAGATAAACCCTTTACTTAAAATGTATTATTTATAACGCTTATAAAAATAGAGAAAAGAGAAAAAATATGAGTAAAAAAAGTAAGATTTTAAAAATAATTTCACTATGTATAGTAATAGCAATTGTAGTAGGAATTACAATTTATTTGATGCCAATTGTAAAGAATTTGTCAACTTCTGAAGGACAAGAAGCATTTAAGGAGAAAGTAACAAATTCTGGTTTCATAGGATTTTTAATGCTATTTGGCTTACAATTCGCACAAATATTTTTATTCATAATTCCAGGAGAACCAATAGAAATACTAGCAGGAATTTGCTATGGTGGTTTATGGGGAACAGTATTTATAATGATTGCAGCTGCAGTAATTTCAGCTTTTATTTATCTATTAGTGCATAAACTAGGAAGAAAATTTATATATGATTTTGTGGATAGTAAAAAGATAGAAAAGATAGAAAATAGTAAAGTATTTCAAAATCCAAGAACAATCCGCTTTATAATTTTTGTTTTATTTTTCATCCCAGGAACACCAAAAGACTTACTTACGTATATTGCAGCACTACTTCCAATAAAGCCATTAGATTTTATTGTTATTTCAACAATAGCCAGATTTCCATCGGTTATTTCTTCTACATTAGCAGGGGCAAGTTTACTTCATGGAGATTGGCACATTAGTTTAATAATATATGGTGTAACTTTTTTAATAGTAGGAATAGCTATTTTTATAATGAAAAAATTTGATAAAGATAAAGTGACAGATGAGGCAATAAGAGCAATAAAGTAATTACTATAAGAGTATAAATTTAAAATATTAAGTAGCTAAAAAAGAATAGTAACATAAAATGAATTAAATTCAGTAAAAATAAATACAGTAATAATTAGAAATTGAATTAAAATGATTGACAATTGAAAAATGCGAGAGTAAAATAATTCTGTTAAAAATAAATGGATAGGTGATTTATATGAAAACTGTAACAATGGAAAAAATAGTTGCACTATGCAAAGGAAGAGGATTTATATACCCAGGCTCTGAAATTTATGGAGGATTAGCAAATACTTGGGATTATGGACCTCTAGGAAGTAGATTAAAAAACAATATAAAAGATACATGGAGAAAAAGATTTATTCAAGAAAGAAAAAATAGTTATGAAATAGATGCTGATATCCTAATGCATCCAAGAGTTTGGGAAGCATCAGGACATGTAGCAAGCTTTTCAGATCCATTAGTAGATTGCAAAGAATGTAAAATGCGTCATAGAGCAGATAATTTAATAAATGATTTTGACCCTAATGCAGATGCAGATGCTATGTCACAAGAGCAAATGATAGAATATATAAAAGAGCATAAAGTACCATGCCCTAATTGTGGAAAATCTAATTTTACAGATATTAGGCAATTCAATTTAATGTTTCAAACATATAGAGGGGTAACAACAGATAGTAAAAGTGTTATTTATTTAAGACCAGAAAATGCTCAAGGTGAATATGTAAATTATTTAAATGTACAAAGAACAGCAAGAGCTAAAATACCATTTAGTATAGGTCAAATAGGAAAAGCTTTTAGAAATGAAATAACGCCAGGAAACTTTACTTTTAGAACAATTGAATTTGAACAAATGGAATTTCAAACTTTCTGCAAAGAAGGAACAGACTCAGAACTATATAACTATTTTAAAGAATATGGTAAAAAATATTTTATGGATTTAGGTTTACCTGAAGAAAAATTAAGATTCCATGACCATGAAAAATTGGCACACTATGCAAAAGAAGCTTGTGATATAGAATTCTTATTCCCATTTGGTTGGGGTGAAATAAATGGAACACATAATAGAACAAACTTTGACTTGACAAGACATCAAGAATATTCAGGCAAGAGTATGGAATATTTAGATCCAGAAACAAACGAAAGATTTATACCATATATTATAGAATCAACTTATGGACTAGATAGAACAGTATTAGCTATTTTATGCCAAGCTTATGCCGAAGAAGAAGTAGCAGAAGGTGATACAAGAACTGTACTACATTTAAATCCAGCAATAGCACCATACAAGATAGCAGTTTTACCACTTTCTAAAAAGTTAAGCGAAAAAGCAGAAGAAGTATATGAAAAGCTTTCTAAGAAATTTATGTGTGACTATGATGAAGCAGGAAGCATAGGAAAAAGGTATAGAAGAGAAGACGAAATAGGAACACCATATTGTGTTACAATAGATTTTGATACATTAGAAGATGATACAGTAACTATTCGTGATAGAGATACAATGGAACAAATTAGATTAAAAATTGACGAAGTTGAAAAATATATACAAGATAGAATAGAATTTTAAAATTATTAAAATTGTTTAAAGTCGTATAATTAAATATAAAAAACCCCGGCACCTATTGGCACCGGGGTCTTTAAAAATATTGGAGAGATAAATGGAAGTGGTTGTGGTGTTGGCAAAGCAAAGAAGGGTGAATCAAAGGGAACAGTACATTGGGTGAGGACTATGGATGGGATTTATTTATACACTTCCGTCTCTCCTTTGGGCCGGATTTTTTATTCCGCCCATATACGAGGATTCTTGGATATTACCAAGACTGATAATATTATAATACAAATTTATGTAAACGTCAATACTTTTAACTAAATTAATTGATTTTTAATTGAAAAATATTAGCATAATCCACTATCATGATCAAAGATTGTGGGTAGGTATACGAGAATCTTATTGTTTAACAATAAAAAAATCCCCGCCGTAAAAGGGGGATAATCTTTACCCATTATAAAAAATAGAACGGCGGGGAAAATTATGGAGGTGTAAACAAGTACCTGAGCAAAAGAGTACTTGGACAACCTTGCCTAGTAAGGCACGTATAATATAAATTCTAAATTGTAATATCTATATAATACAGCTGCTAAGTAAAGCCACTTGTATGCGGGAGTTTCTCGGGTTTCATTTTATTTTTCCTTTCTTTTGAAATATAGTCTAATTCACAGATAGAAATTAAATAAAATAAAACTAAGTAAAACCGCTTACATAACACCACCGAGTAGGAAGACTCATGATGAATCCACCTTTCATGTAAATTTGCTTAATTTTCAAGCATAGACTTATTATATCACCTGTTTATGTAAATGTCAACAATTAGCTTTTCATTTATCAAAAAAGATGTTTTTTCATTTATCAAAAAAGACTTCTTCATTTATGTTAAAATACTTGCATTTGAAATATTAATTAGTATATAATTTAGAAAATAAACTTAATAATAGTAAGAAATCTAAATATAAAAAATCTTAAAATAAAAACAATAATTAAAATAAATATAAAAGAAAATTATAGAAAGGAAATTTTAATGGGCAATATTATATATATTCTTAAAAGATTAAAAACAATGGATACGAAAGCTATGAAGGAGAAAATCAACTCAATTCATGACAAAACTAAAATGTCTAAGTTTGCTATATTTATGGATATGCAAAAATGTGCGAGGCGATATGGTGCAGGCTACATGGACTATGATTTGTATGAAATGTATAACCTAACTGATGAACAAAGAAATACATATTTAACAAGAGGAAGAAACAATGAACTTGTTACTAAATATTGCGATAAAAGCAAATTGCATTATTTCATGAACAAAGATGAATTTAATAAAACGTTTAATAAATATATAAAAAGAGATTGGATAAAAGTAAATGGAGAGTCAAAAGAAAAAGTATTAGAATTTTTAAATAAACATAGTACATTTATGGCAAAGCCAATTGATGGTGGATGTGGTAAAGGAATAGAAAAAATACATACATCTTCATATAATTCATTAGAAGAGTTATATGCATATTTAACTAAAGAAGGAAATAACTTTGAACTTGAAGAAGTAATAGAGCAACATCCAGACGTAGCTAAAATCTATCCAGATGCAATAAATACAGTAAGAATTGTAACAATTGTAACTACTAAAGATGGAAAGTCTTTACTTACAATTCCAGAAGAAGAAAGAAAAAATGTAGAGTTAGAGCCACATATTATTTGCTCGTATTTTAGAATAGGTAATGGTGGAAGATGTGTAGATAATTTTAATAGTGGTGGAATGGTAGCACCAGTAGATGAAAATACTGGAATAGTGTTACAAGTGGCAATAGATAAACAAAAAAATGTATATGAAAAACACCCACAGACTGGCGAGATAATAAAGGGTTTCAAATTTCCATTTTGGAATGAAGCTATAAATTTATGCAAAGAAGCATCAAAAGAAATTCCTGAAATGGGATATGTTGGCTGGGATGTAGCATTTACACCAAATGGACCTCTTTTTGTGGAAGCAAATGAATTTCCAGGTCATGATATTTATCAATTACCAGAACATACTCCTAATAAAATAGGAATGATGCCAAAGTTTGATTTTAGCAAATAGAAAAAAAGTGCAAAAGAAAATAACAAATGTTAATAATGAAATACTATAGATTAAAGTGAGATTTATGTTTTATAGTAATTAAAAACTGAGAGGAGAAAAAATTGAGCGAAGAAAGTAAAAAGCAAGAAAATCAAGTTAATCAGGAAATACAAATAAATGAAGAAAAAGGTAAAGAAAAAAATAAAAAATCAGGTTCGTTTATGAAGAATGTTTTAATTCTAATGTTTGCACAAATAATGGTAAAAATATTAGGATTAGTATATAAATTTGTAATAACTAATTTTGAAGGCTTTGGAGATACAGGTCTTGGCTATTATTCAGCGGGTTACCAAATTTATTCAGTTCTACTTGCATTGTCATCAATAGGAATACCAAGTGTTATTTCAAAATTAGTATCAGAAAGAATTGCAATAGGAGATAATAAAGGTGCAAATAGAATATTTAAAATTTCTATGACATTTTTTGTGGGCTTAGGAACAATATTGTCGTTAGGATTATTCTTTGGTGCAGAATATATTGCAACTGCAATATTCAATGTACCAGACACAAAATATGTAATGCAAGTACTAGCACCGGCAATAGCATTTGTCGCAGCGTCTGCAACACTTAGAGGTTATTTTGCAGGTCAGAATGATATGAAACCAACAAGTTATTCTCAAATAATAGAGCAATTTTTAAACTGTGTATTATCTATCACATTTGTATATGCTTTACTTGGAAGAGAGCCTTACATAATGGCAGCAGGTGGAAACCTATCAACAACACTTGCAATATTACTAACATTTGTATATTTAATTGCTTACTATAAGAAAAAGAGATTAAAAGTAGATAAAGAGCAAAAATCACCAGAAGAAAATTTAACATCATGGAAATTATTAAAGAAAATATTAGTTATTTCTATACCTGTAACAATAAGCTCTATAATTTCTGTTGTAAATCCACTTATAGATAGTGCAACAGTAAGTAGATGTATACAAGCAGCATTTGCAAATATGTATCCAATAAAAGAACAGCTAGAAGCATTAGCTATGAGCAAGGCAGGAATACTTGCTAAAGTGGACACATTAGTTAATTTACCAACAGCAGTAAATGTAGCATTTTCTACTGCATTAGTTCCTGCAATTTCAGCAGCACTTGCCAAAAAAGATAACGAAACAGCATCAAAAAGGATGACATTTTCTATATTTGCATCTCTTTTAATAGTGCTTCCATGTACAGCGGGCTTTATGGCATTAGCACAACCAATATTAAATTTGATATACCCATCTGCAAATGGTGGAGCAGAGGTTTTAATGATATTCTCAATTCCTATGATATTTATAGCATTAAATCAAACTATAAATGGAGGACTATATGGACTTAATAAAACCTATATTCCAGCAATAGCTTTAGCAGTAGGAGCAGTTATTAAATTTGTATTAAATATTATTTTAATAAGCAATCCAAACATTGAAATAATGGGAGCAGGAATAAGTTCTATAGTTTGCCAATTAGTTGCATTTTTAATTACCTTCTTAACTTTAAGAAAACACATCAAGATAAAATTCAAACTAGGAAGAATGATAATAGCACCAATATTTGCAGCATCAATTATGGGCGTATGCACCTACTTTATAAACCAAGGTTTAAACCAAGTAATATCAAATTCTATAAGCACAATAGTATCAATAATATTAGGCGCAATTATATATGTAATTTCAATATTCTTACTTAAAATTTTAACAAAAGAAGATATAATGATGATTCCTTTTGGAACTAAGATATATGCAATTTTAGTAAAATTAGGAATTTATAAAGATATAGAAAGTGAGAATTAGATAACAAAATTGAAATATATAAAAAACAAAAGAGGCAAAATATTAATGCCTCATTTTTGTATTTGTAAATGCATCAAGTGAAAAAGTTAAATACAATTTTGTGTGTTTGTACAATGCAATAAAAATTGCAAAAAACACTTTACAATTTTGCTTTTTATATATATAATAGTAACGCTAAGGTTTAACATAAACCTTAGGTATAAATAAGTTAATTACTTTTAAAGTAATATAAAAAATTTAAAGGAGGTTCTTTATGAGTCAAAAATACGTATACTTATTTAAAGAAGGAAACGCTAACATGAGAGAATTGTTAGGAGGAAAAGGAGCTAACTTAGCAGAAATGACTAATTTAGGTTTACCAATTCCACAAGGATTCACAGTAACAACTGAGGCATGTACAAGATATTATGAAGATGGTGAAACAATTGCAAAGGAAATAGAAGATGAAATCTTTGCAGCACTAGCTACATTAGAAAAAATGACAGGAAAGAAATTTGGAGATAAAGAAAACCCACTATTAGTATCAGTACGTTCAGGAGCTAGAGCATCAATGCCTGGTATGATGGATACTATATTAAACTTAGGTTTAAATCAAGATGTTGTAGAAGTTATGGCAACTAAAAATGAGAGATTTGCTTATGACAGCTACAGAAGATTTATTCAAATGTTTAGTGATGTTGTTATGGAAATACCAAAACCACTATTCGAAAAAGCAATTGATGAAATGAAAGAGAAAAGAGGAGTTAAACTAGATACTGAATTAACAGCTAGTGATTTAAAAGAATTAGTTGCTACATTCAAAGGAATTTATTTAAAAGAACATGGAAGTGAATTCCCATCAGATCCAGTTATCCAATTAAAAGAAGCTGTAAAAGCCGTATTCCGTTCATGGAATAACCCAAGAGCTATTACATATAGAAGATTAAATGATATCCCAGGAAGTTGGGGAACAGCCGTTAACGTTCAAGAAATGGTTTTCGGTAACATGGGAGATGACTGTGGTACAGGTGTTGCATTTACTCGTAACCCAGCTACAGGTGAAAATAAATTATTTGGTGAATATTTAATGAATGCACAAGGTGAAGACGTTGTTGCAGGTATTAGAACACCACAACCAATCGCTACATTAGAGCAAACAAACAAACAAGCATATGAAGATTTCGTAAAATATGCAAACGAACTAGAAAAACATTACAAAGATATGCAAGATATGGAATTTACAATTGAAAGAGGAAAATTATTCTTCTTACAAACAAGAAATGGTAAAAGAACAGCAAACGCTGCATTAAAAATTGCCGTTGATTTAGTAAATGAAGGAATGATTACAGAAAAAGAAGCAGTTTTAAGAGTTGAGCCAAATCAATTAGATCAATTATTACATCCAAACTTTGACCAAGCTAAATTAAAAGCTGCAAAACCAGTTGCTAAAGGTTTAGCTGCATCACCAGGAGCTGCAACAGGTAAAGTTGTATTTACAGCTGATAGAGCAGTTGAAATGCATGAAGCTGGAGAAAAAGACCTAGTATTAGTTAGACTAGAAACATCACCAGAAGACATTGATGGTATGAACGTATGCCATGGTGTATTAACAGTTAGAGGTGGTATGACATCACACGCAGCCGTAGTTGCAAGAGGTATGGGAACATGCTGTGTTGCAGGTTGTGGAGAATTAGTTGTTAATGAAGAAGAAAAAACATTCACAGACGCACAAGGAAGAGTATATCATGAAGGTGATTATATTTCACTTGATGGTTCTACAGGTAATGTTTATGGAGAAAGAATTGATACAGTTGATGCAACAGTATCAGGAGATTTTGCAAAATTAATGGGATGGGCAGATCAGTATAGACAAATGGAAGTTAGAACAAATGCTGATACTCCAAAGGATGCTAAAGTAGCATACAACTTTGGAGCACAAGGTATTGGTCTATGCCGTACAGAGCATATGTTCTTTGCACCAGAAAGAATTGCAGCTATTCGTGAAATGATAGTTTCAAAAACAGCTGAACAAAGAGAAAAAGCATTAGATAAAATTCTTCCAATGCAACAAGGAGACTTTGAAGGATTATTCAGAGAAATGAAAGGTTACCCAGTAACAATTCGTTTACTAGATCCACCACTACATGAATTCGTACCACATTCAGACGAAGATATAAGAGATTTAGCAAAAGAAATGGGAATTACATTTGAAGAATTAAAGAATGTAGTAGAAGGTTTACATGAATTCAACCCAATGATGGGACATCGTGGATGCCGTCTAGATGTTACTTACCCTGAAATTGCTGTAATGCAAACAAGAGCTATTATTAGAGCTGCTATTACAGTAAATAACGAAGGAATGCATATAGTACCTGAAATAATGGTTCCATTAGTAGGAGAAGTTAAAGAATTAAAATATGTAAAAGACATCATTACAAAAACAGCTGACGAAGAAATTGCAAAAGCTGGTGTTCAAATGAAATACAAAGTAGGAACAATGATTGAAATTCCTAGAGCTGCATTAACAGCTGACGAAATTGCAAAAGAAGCTGAATTCTTCTCATTTGGTACAAACGACTTAACACAAATGACATTCGGATTTAGCCGTGATGATGCTGGTAAATTCTTAGGTTCATACTATGAAAAGAAAATATATGAATCAGACCCATTTGCTAAACTTGACCAAACTGGTGTTGGAAAATTAGTTAAAATGGCAGTTGAAATGGGAAAAGCTACTCGTCCAGACATCAAACTTGGAATTTGTGGAGAGCATGGTGGAAACCCACCTACAGTTGAGTTCTGCCATAATGTTGGTTTAACTTATGTATCTTGCTCACCATACAGAGTTCCAATAGCAAGATTAGCAGCAGCACAAGCAGCAATTAAAAATCCTAGATAAAACTTAAAATATTTTAATAAGTAAACTAAAAATAGATGACACATCTTTCGATATGTCATCTATTTTCTTAGGACTAATTAGTTGATAGAAGTAACAATGATATTTTTCATTCCGTGTTCATCTTTTTTGCGACCTTCTTTAGCAACCAGCTTCCCATAATTTCTGAAACTTCTCTTTCCATATTCTGTTATAATAAAACAACTTCCAATTTCAGAGTGAATGCTCAATGTATTGAACATCATTTCAGTATATTCCCGGGATTCTCCTGGTTTAATTTGGTTACCTAAGATTTCGAGTGTGACGGTTGTTTTGTTTGTTACTGTCATAACAGCACCTCCTAATAATTTATAATTATATTGTACTATGTTTAACAAAAAATTGCAAGTTTCAAATTTATCAAAAAAGTAAAAAAGTGTTGACAAATACAAAAAAAATTAGTATAATTTTATAGTACGAAATTTACATAGGTGAAAATATCACATTATAAAGTAAGTATATTTATAAATTGAAAATTAAGATAGTTAAACATATATCTTTATAAACTAACGTAAGTCAAGGGAGGGAATTACAAATGGCACAACCAAAAAGAAGATGGTCAAAAGCAAGAACACACTTAAAAAGATCAACATGGAAATTAGAAAACCAAAATTTAGTAGATTGTCCACATTGCCACGAAAAAATAATGCAACATAGAGTATGCCCAAATTGTGGATACTATGATGGAAAAGAAGTAGTAGCTCCAAAAGCAGAGAAAAAATAATTAAAAGATAAAAATACGGAGATAGAATTTTTATGTTCTGTCTCTTTATTTTTCAAAAAAAGAAAGAAATGGAAATGAATACATATGAATAATGAGAAAGATTGGGAAGAAATTGAAAAATGGAATGAACTAAAGAAAATAGAGCGAGAAGAAGAGTATGGAACAGATATCACAAAATTAGGAAAACATAAAAAAGAAATAGATAAATTTTCTAAAGTGTTAAATATTGTAGTAAAAACCATTTATTATATAGGCAAAGGAGCTGTAATAATAGCTATTATTTTAGGACTTTTATGGGCAATTGATACTTGTACTGGAGTACATCAAATTTTAAGTAAATAATATTACTATTTTAAGTAAATATAAATTGCAAATTAATATTAAAGGAGGAAATATGCTACCAAGAATTGATAAAACAAATTATTATTTAAATATAGCAAAAGCAGTAGCAGAGAGAAGTACTTGTTTAAGGAAAAAATGTGGTTGTGTAATTGTAAATAATGATGAAATTATATCAACTGGCTATAGTGGAGCACCAAGAGGTAGAAAGAATTGTATTGATTTAGGCTTTTGCACTAAGAAAAAGTTATTTCCAGATGTAAGGCATGGTGGTTATGATGCCTGCAGAAGTGTTCATGCTGAGCAAAATGCTATTATTAGTGCTAGCAGAAAAGAAATGATTGGTGCTACTTTATATCTAGTATTATTTAGACCTGAAACAGGTGAATATGATGAAGGAGCAAATTCTTGCCAAACATGTAGGAAGTTAATTATAAATGCAGGAATTAAAAAGGTTGTTGTAAGAGGAAAGACAGATAATGATTATATTGAGATAGATGTAAATGATTGGATTGAAAATGATGACCTTTTAGATGGAAAAACAACATACTAATTTAGTGCTATAAAATATTAAATTATATTATTCGTAATAAATAGAAATTTAAAACAAAATATGGAACTATAGGAGGAAAAATGTCAAAACCAACAGTAGCAATTATAGGAAGACCAAATGTAGGAAAATCTACATTTTTTAATTATATAGTAGGAAAAAGAATTTCAATAGTAGAAGATACTCCAGGTGTTACAAGGGACAGAATATACGCAGATGCAAATTGGAGAGGAAGAAGTTTTACATTAGTAGATACGGGTGGAATTGAAGAATCAGAAGATGTTATAACTACTCAGATGAGAAAACAAGTAGATATTGCCATTGACTTAGCAGATGTTATTATATTTTTAACAGATATTAAACAAGGTGTAACTTCAGCTGATAAAGATATAGCACTTCTTTTAAGAAAATCTCAAAAACCTATCATATTAGTATGTAATAAATCTGATACTTTTGGAGAAGTACCAAACGAGATTTATGAATTTTACAATTTGGGTTTGGGTGAGCCCTATGCAGTTTCTTCTGTAAATGCCAAAGGAATTGGTGATGTTTTAGATGCAATATATGAAAAATTACCACCAGAAAATGAGGAAGAAAATGATGGAGATGTCATAAAAGTTGCACTAATAGGCAAGCCAAACGTAGGAAAGTCATCACTTATAAACAAAATTTTAGGTGAAGAAAGAATGATTGTAAGCGACATTGCAGGTACAACCAGAGATGCAATTGATTCTGAATTTTCAAATGAATATGGAAATTATGTATTTATTGATACTGCAGGAATTAGAAGAAAAAGTAAAGTAGAAGATAACTTAGAAAAATATAGTGTTATGAGAAGTTTACTTGCAGTAGAAAGAGCGGATGTGTGCGTTTTAATGTTAGATGCAAAAGACCGGTGTAACTGCACAAGATGCAAAAATTGCAGGCGAAGCACATGAGGCAGGAAAAGGCATTATAATAGTAGTAAATAAATGGGATGAAATAGAAAAAGATGACAAGACAATAGAAAAATATAAGAAGGATGTTTATGACAAATTGTCATATTTATCTTATGCACCAATTCTTTTTATATCAGCTAAAACAGGACAAAGAGTAAATAAATTATATGAAATGATAAACATGGTAGCAAGCCAAAATGCTTTAAAAGTATCAACAGCAGTTTTAAATGATATTTTAAATGAAGCTGTAACTATTGTTCAACCACCTACTGATAAAGGAAAGAGATTAAAAGTATTATACATGACACAAGCACAAACAAAACCACCAACATTTGTGGTATTTGTAAATGATAAAGACCTATTTCATTTTTCATATGAGAGGTACTTGGTAAATCAAATAAGAAAAGAGTTTGGTGGACTTGTTGGAACACCAGTTAGAATAATAGTAAGAGAAAAAGAATAAGAAGATCATTATTAAGGAGAATAATTATGAAAGATGCTTTTGTTTATAGTAGTAAAAAAGCTATATATGGGCAAATAATAGAATGGCTAAAACTTCATGATGGCAACTTACCTAAAAATGTGAAATATCCTCAATATTCGGTTTATAAAAACGGAAAAATGGTAATAGTACCTAAAATGCCTAAAAGCGAAAGAATAGAAAATAATTTATATCAAAGATGGAATTTAAGCAAAGAAAAAGAGATATTAGATGAATATGTTGGAAGACCTATAGAAGAAGTTCCAAAAATGTATAGAAAAAAGATAACAAAGTTAAGAGAGTTTGGCTTAGGTATGGAAAAAGAAAAGGAGCCATCAGCAGAAGAAAGAGCAATGATAAGAGGACAATTGAAAATTGAACAAATGTATACTGAAATAATGGAATGGTTAAATAGTCACAATGGAATAATGCCAAGAAGATTCATCAAACATGTTAAAAAATTGCAATTAGAAGAATTTACACCGGAAAGAGAGTATGAAGATAGTTTATATGAAAAATGGCATAGTAGTAGACTAAAAGAGATAGTTAATAAATATTCAGAAACAGAAATAGAAAACATTCCAGAAGAATATAGGGAAAAAATAAAAAGCTTAAGAGAATATGGATTAGGTTTGAGGGGAATAAAAAATCCAGAGGAAAATGAACCAACAATATATGAACAACTATTAGAATGGTTAGAAATACATAATGGAAAAATGCCTTTGGGTCAAATTAGAAAAAATGGTGTTGTATTATCTGTATCAGAAATGTCAAAAGAAGAACTTAAACAAGTACGATTGTATAATGCATGGAATCAAAGCGATGAAAGAAAAATTTTACATGAATATGCAGGAAAACCTATAGAAGAAGTTCCGGAAGAATATAGAGAAAAAGTTGCAACTTTAAGAAAATACAATTTAGATGCGAATGCAAAAAAATATAAAAGAACAGTATGTCAAGAATTAATAGAATGGCTAGAAAATCATAATGGAAAAATGCCTAGAGATTCTATTATATCTGAAGACGGAAAAAGATTGTCAATTAATGAAATGACAGAAGAAGAACGATATGAAAAAAATCTATATAGAAGATGGTATACTAGTAAAGAAAGAAATATATTAAATCAATATATGGGAAAAACTATAGAAGAAGTGCCTGAACAATATAGAGAAAAGGTATCTACACTAAGAAAATATATGGAAGTTAGTGAAAAAAATTATGCTGAAGAAAAAATGAAAGAATGTGTAGGAAAACAAGTAGGAAAAAATAGAGACACTAGAAAAGAGTTAGCAGATATAATAAAAATAGTAGAAGGAAGATCTATAGAATAACTCTAAATAAGAAATTTAAAATAACAGAAAAACTGTCTAAAGGAGAAAATATGTTAGAAAATAAAGCATATTCTGAAGTATATTATGTAATACAAAATTTATCAGATGAACAAATAAAAAAGATTCCATTAAAAATTGTAGAAACAATTAAGAACAAAATGAATATGAATTATTATTTAGAAATTAAAGATACTAATATTAAAAAGATAAAACTTATGGAAGATGCTGAAAAGATACTTTCTGTTATATATACAGATTATTTGGCAAGCGAAGAAGAGAGAAGAATTATATTAAATAAGGAAAAAATTATAGAGATAAAAAAAGAGTTAGAGAAAAAAGAAAAGTATGATACTAATATTTTTAAAAGGAAAAAATAAAAATTTTAATAAAAAGTCGAAAAATATTTTTCATAATTAAAAATATTTTGAAAAATAAAAATAGAAATATACTTGTTAGATAAAAATATAAATGATAAAATAATTAACGAATAGACTAATGAAAAATAAAAAAAGGAGAGTGATTTTTATGGCAACTTATATTATTGTTGCAATAATTGCTTATTTATTAGGGAGTATTAGTTTTTCAATTATTATTAGTAAAAGAGTAGCAGGATTTGATGTAAGAGAAAAAGGAAGTGGAAATGCAGGAACTACAAACGTATTAAGAAGCGTTGGAAAAAGGGCAGCATTACTTACTTTGATAGGAGATATTTTAAAAGGTGTAGTTGCAATTTTAGTTGCAATCCTTGCAGGAAAAATTGTGAAAAATTTAGATAATGCTCTTTTAGTACAAATAGCAGGTGTATGTGTTATATTAGGACATACATTCCCAGTATTCTTTAAATTCAAGGGAGGAAAAGGAATAGCTACATCACTAGGTGTACTTTTAATGACAAATTGGCAAATAGGATTAATTTGCTTAGTATATGCATTAATATTAATTGCATTAACTAGAATGGTATCTGTAGGCTCTTTAGTTGCTGCACTTTTATTCCCAGTATTAGTATTATTTATTAATCAAAATTATATTGTACCAACTGGTTCAGACAACTGGAGTTATTTAATATATAGTATAATAATTGCAGTTTTAATTATTTTCAATCATAGAGAAAACATTAAAAGAATAAATGAAGGCACAGAAAATAAAATAAGTTTAAAAAAATAAATAGTTATAAAGGAAGAAACCATAAGATTGTAATTAAAAGCATTATAATTTTATGAAATTATGAGGTGTATATGAAAAATATTTGTATAATTGGAAGTGGAAGCTGGGGATGTGCTTTAGCAATACATATCGCAAAAATTGGACATAATGTAAAAATTTGGTCTTTTACAGAAGAAGAGACTAATATAATAAATAATGAAAGAAAATGCAAATTTTTGCCAATGGCAGAAATTCCAGATAATGTTTATTGTACAACAGATATAAAAGAAGCAGTTGAAGGATCTGATATTATACTACATACAACGCCTTCTAAGTTTTTTAGAGAAACATTAAAAAAATATAAAGAATATATAACAAATCAGCCAGTTATAATATGTTCAAAAGGATTTGAAAAAGATACTTTATTAACTTTAAGTGATGTGGCAGAAGAAGAAATCCCAAATACTAAAATTGGAGTGTTTTCTGGTCCTAGCCATGCAGAAGAAGTTAGCGTAGGAATTCCTACAGCGATTGTTATAGCATCAAAGTATCAAGATTTACAATATCAAATACAAGATGCTTTTATGAATGAAAATATGAGAATTTATACATCATCAGATGTTCAAGGAGTTGAACTTGGTGGAGCTTTAAAAAATATTATAGCTTTTTGTGCAGGAATAGCAGTAGAACTAAATTTGGGAGATAATAGCTTTGCAGCTCTTGCTACTAGAGGACTTACAGAAATTTCAAGGCTTGGAGTTGCTATGGGTGGAGACTATAATACTTTTTATGGATTATCAGGTTTAGGAGACTTAATTGTTACATGCCTAAGTGAACATAGCAGAAATAGAAAAGCAGGTAGATGTATAGGTAGAGGCATGACATTAGATGAAACAAGAAAAGAAGTAGGAATGGTAATTGAAAGTATAGATAATATTGAAGTTGCTTATAAATTAGCACAAAAATATAATATAGAAATGCCAATTGTAAATACAGTATATGATGTATTATATAATGGATTAAACCCAAGAGATGCGGTTATTCAATTAATGACAAGAGACAAAAAATGTGAATAAAAAAATCATAATTCCTCCATACTATAAGTAAATAATTTTATGGTATGGAGGAATTTTATGGGAAAAGTAATGAATATTATAGGCGAAAAAGCTGCTAAAACATATAGAATTGCTGCAGAAGAAACAGGAAGAATTACAAATATATTAAAATTAAAAGCACAAATGGCAGATGACAAAAGCAAAATAAAAAGCATATATGAAAAAATTGGGCAAAAAATTTATGAAAATTATGTAGAAGAGCATTTAAAAATAACATCTCAAACATCTAAAGTAAAAGAAAATGAAGATAAAATACCATCAGATATAAAGCAAGATTGTGAAGAAATTGATTCACTAGCAGATGAAATAGAAAATGTTCGTATGCAAATATTAAAATTAAATTATTTAAAACAATGCCCTAAGTGTAATAGTGAAATTGATTTAGATTTTAGTTATTGCCCTAGTTGTGGAGCAAAGCAAGAACTAACAGACGAGCAAGAAAAAAATAATCCACCAGCTACAATCGTTACAACTGATAGTAGTGATGCTGTATTAACTAAAAGAAATGTTAAGAAAGAAAATAATGAAGATACAAAAGATATTTAATAAGGATATCTTTCAAATAAATAGCGAATAATATCATCAGCATTGTTTTTAGTGACATTTATTAACATATCTTTATCCAAACTAATCCAAATATTTATTTTATAATCCTCTTGATTTTCAATTAAGGCAGTAATAATATCTGCCATTTCAAGAGGATTTTCGTATTCTTTTTCCCACAACAAATCATCTTTAAGTTCATAATTAGTTTTGTTATCGAAATTTTTTAAAAATCTCAAAATCTCACCATTTGTTGTACTATATAACTTTACAACTGAATTCAAGTAAGTAAACCTCCATTCATAATTTCAAACTTACTATTAGTATAAATTGAATAAAAATATTTATACAAGAGAATAAAAGGTAAATTTTCGGAAATAATAAAACAAAATGCATTAATAATAAAAAGGAGTTCTAATATGAAAAAGAATACCATTATTCTAATAATAGCAATTTTGCTAATTTGTATTATTATTTTTTCTGCAATAGTTTATGCTAGTAGCAACAAGCAAGATGCAACTATTGAAGAAAAAGTATCACAAGAAATTAAATATTTGAATGGTTATATTGTCTCTTTATTAGGTCAATATAATGGACTAAATATCGGAAATAGCGATTTTCATACGAGTAACGAAGAAAATTCTAAAGATGATAAACAATCATCAGAAGAAGAATCAAATACTAATAGTTTAACAGGTCAAAATAATACAATATTAATTACAGACCAAAAGTATAATCCTAAATGGAAAACAATAAAAATTCAATTAGAAGAATTATATAGAACATGGAATACTATAAATTTGGATTTGTATGCAGTAAATATTGATTCAAGTGCAGTCCTATCATTTACAGATGTATTAAACTCTGCTACACAAAATGCACAAAAAGAAGACAAACAAAAATCTATGGAGCAAGTTAATAATTTATATCAACTATTACCACAATATATAAGAAATTACCTTCCAGATGAACAAAAAACTCAGTTATTAGAAATTGAAGCGAAAGTTGTAAGCTCATATGTTAATGTAACAAATGAAAATTGGGGAGAAGCAGAAAATTCTTTATCACAAGCAGAAGAACAATTCTCAAGCTTAATAAATACTATTATGAAGGAACAAAGCAATCAATCTACAATGAACCAAGCATATATATTAGTAAATGAATTAAGAAGAGCAGTAAGCATACAAAATAAAGACATATTTTTTATACAATATCAAAACTTTATAGAAAAAATGGAAATGCTTATTTAGTGAAATTTTTATTTAAAGAGAAAAGGTTCTTAATTTAAAACGAAATTTTTGTTTAAACAATACGTATTTAAGAAGAATACTTGAATTTAAGGCGAATTATTGATTTTTAAGCTTAAATATAGTATAATAGAAAGGTAGTAAATTAGATAGTCGCGTATAGCAAGACCGAAAGGTAGCGTACGAGGAAAGTCCGGGCTCCATAGAGTAATGATGCTGGATAACGTCCAGTAAGGGAAACCTTAAGGAAAGTGCAACAGAAAATAACCGCTTAAAATTTTAAGTTCGCTTAAGATTTTAAGTAAGGGTGAAAAGGCAGGGTAAGAGCCTACCGCTGATATGGTGACATATCAGGCTAGTGTAAACCCCATCTGGAGCAACACCGAGCAAGGAAAGCTAAGGCTACTCGCCATTTTCCTAATTTGGTGGCATGATGCTTACAGTAATGTAAGTACTAGATAAATGACTATCCTAGACAGAACCCGGCTTATAGGTTTACTATTATTTAAATATAAGAACCTTGTTGTTTCACAATAAAACACACAAAGTTAAAATCTTTGTGTGTTTTTACATTATCATATTTTTCATATCATTTGGTAGATTACTTTCATATACTTTGCTTACTTTCTCAATTGGATGAAAAAAACTAATATAATAGCTATGTAAAGCTTGTCTATCAATTAATGAAGAAGCTTTTCCATAAAGTGTATCTCCTAATAGAGGATGACCAATATGTGCAAAATGTACACGAATTTGATGTGTACGGCCAGTTTCTAATGTGCATTCTACAACATCAAAATTATTTTCTTTGTTAGAAGATATAACTTTATAATGAGTAATAGCACTTTCTCCATCATCACGAACACACCTTTCAATAATACTATTATTTTTTCTAGCAATAGGTGCATTTATAATTCCTTCTTTTGAATCTAAATTTCCCTCTATAATAGCAATATATTTTTTTACAAATTCTTTAGACTGCATTTGTTTAACTAAACACTCTTGAACATACTCATTTTTTGCAAAAACTACTAAGCCAGATGTATCCTTATCTAAACGATTAACAGGTCTTATTTTCTTCTTTAGACCAATCTTATCAAAATAAAATCGAACACCATTAGATAAGCTATCTTCATAATGATAAGCAGAAGGGTGAATAGGAAGCCCAGCAGGTTTATCAATTATTAAATAGCAATCATCTTCATAAATAATAGATAGAGACATAGGAGTAGGAACTATATTTGACTTATCTTCTTCATAATCTAAATCACATTCAATAATATCTCCAAGGTGCAAAAAATGATGCACATATACTGAATTTCCATTTAAAGTAATTCTTTGCATTTTTTTCAGCTTTAAAAGAAGTCTGTCAGACATAGAAAATTCTACCTTTAAGACTTCTTTAACATTTTGATAAATATTATTTGAAACTTTGTAAATTAACTTCATATTATTCCTTTTTTATTTTGAAGTGTATGATATATTATTGATATTTGATATATTATTGGTAATAGTTTGTTTTAAAAATATCGACAATCTAAAAATGAATTATTTAGAATGCCTAGATTCAACTAAATAAGTAGCTTCAAGGTCAGCTTCATGCAAAGCCAAAGCTAGAGGGAATTTTTCATAAACTACGCTAATTGTACTATATAATTCCTTAGGCTCTGTAAATCCCATATGCCAACGAATAGCATACATTTCTTCCATACTTAATTCTATAAATTTACTAATCATCATAACAGATTTTTCACCATGACCATATGGAATAGTGTCATTTACTGCATAATAAGGCTCTTTTACCCAAATGCCATCTGCATTTTTCTTATTACGATAATCTATAGTATAGTAATTTGCTTTACATAGGTCATGTAAAAGAGTTACTAGAATAATTGTATCAGGAGATGCATTAACAATATCTATATAAGGCTTTTGAGATAATTTTTCTTTTAATAAATTATATACATTTAAGCTATGTTCTAATAAACCACCTTCATAGTTACCATGAAAACGGGTACTAGCAGGTGCTTTAAAAAAGTCAGTCTTTTTAATATATTCAATTAGTTTATCTATTCCATTTCTGTTTACTGTTTTTAATAGGGTTATGAATTGTTCTTCCATTTTTTAAATTCCTTTCATGAGTTATTATTGCTCATGCAATTATACTAAATCTTATAAAATTCTACAATATTATAGATATAAAATTTAAAATAATTTTTATAAGTAAAGTCCAGAGATAATTTACTTAAAAGCATCTCTGGACTTGTTTTTGAAAATAACTTATTTTTTATAATTTTTTATAATTTAAATAAGAAATTTCCTTTACTGGTGTTGTTGATTTAAACTTATGGCTATTTCCACATTCATCATAGCAAATACAGGACAATGGTTTACCTACAACAGCATATACGCTTCCATCTTGTACATAATGTACATGGAGCTGAGGGCCATCTAAAAAGGTGTACAGCAAATTACCATCTCCTCTAAAGAAGATAAATATTTGTCCATCATCCAAAGTTACTACAACTTGGTTGCCACTAACCATTATAATTCCTCCTAAAAATTTTTATTAGCTAAAACTAGTTGCCTTTGCATAGAGGAAATGTAAAAAGTTTTAACTTTGTTTTAAATTGTATCATATTTTACATAAAATTACAAGAGAAAATTGTTCCTTTATTTTCTTTTTCTAATTGTCTTAAACTTTTTTGCAGTTTGATTAAGTGAATAGTTTCCTTTTCTTGTTAAATCTCTTTACCTATTTCTACCATTTTGTTGTCAACAACAAAATGGTCAATATTTTTTATTTTAGGTTTTAAAAAAATATCATCCTTTTTAGAATGATATTTATATCTATTTGCCAAATAAAATTCGAACAGATGCGTTATTGGTACCGATGGTGGGACTCGAACCCACATGGTTTCCCGCCAGATTTTGAGTCTTTAAAGTAATTTAACATTTATTGATTTTAAAAGTTAAATAATATTATTTAAAAGCCTATAAACAATTGATTTTTAGCAACTTTTACTAATTGTTATTGATAAATATACACTACTATAATTTTTTAGAAAATTACAAGAAATTTGAAAAATTGTTAGATATTCGTTA
>CANRNR010000014.1 GCA_947632035.1 uncultured Clostridia bacterium
GTAGCAATAAGACACGTGGTATTAGATGGACAAAATGTAGTAATAGTAAAGAAGAAACAAGGTAAAAAGGCATAAAAATCTTACAAAAACAATAAAAATAAAACAAAAGAGAAAAAATAAAGATACAAAAGATAAAATAATGTAAAAAGGCATAATAAAAACCAGGCAAAATAGAAACAAAGTAAATACATCATAATAATGTAATATAGGGAAGTCCTAGAATATTAAAAGTTCTAGGACTTTTCTAATTAAAGATTTTACAAAAAAGAAATAAAATTTTTTCACACCCATTGAAAAAAATATTATTAAAGATATATAATATTGGCGAAGTAAATAAACAAGGAGGAAAAATATAATGAAAGCTTATGTATGTAAAGTGTGTGGATATATCCACTTTGGAGAAGAGGCTCCAGAAAAATGCCCACAATGTGGTGCTCCAAAAGATAAATTTGAATTAAAAGAAGAAGCTCAAGAAAAATCTTATGCAGATGAACATGTAATAGGTGTTGCACAAGGTTTAGATGAAGAAGTAGTAAAAGGATTAAGAGAGAATTTTGCTGGAGAATGTTCAGAAGTAGGTATGTACCTAGCAATGAGCAGACAAGCAGATAGAGAAGGTTATCCAGAAATAGCAGAAGCCTTCAAAAGATATGCATTTGAAGAGGCAGAACATGCTGCTAAATTTGCAGAATTATTAGGAGAAGTTGTATACGCAGATACAAAGAAAAACGTAACATTAAGAGCAATGGCAGAGCATGGCGCTTGCAAAGGTAAAAAAGAACTTGCAACAAGAGCAAAGGAACTTGGATATGATGCAATACATGATACAGTTCATGAAATGTGCAAAGATGAAGCTCGTCATGGTAGAGGATTTGATGGACTATTAAAAAGATATTTTGAATAGTTATATAAAAGGTTAATAATTATAAAGTAGAAAGGAAACAAGATTATGAAAAAATATGTATGTCAAATATGTGGTTATGTATATGATGAAGCTAAAGAAGGAGTAAAATGGGAGGACTTACCAGCAGATTGGACATGTCCTTTATGCGGAGTTGGAAAAGATCAATTTAAATTAGTAGAAGAATAATAAAACAAAATAAGGCTTAAGAATTATTTCTTAAACCTTATTTTGAATTTTAATTGTAGGAGTGACAAATGAAAAATATAAAACAGATAAAACAGAAAATAATTTACCTTTTAATTTGTATAATAGCAATACTATTATTTATTTTAAAATTGAGTAAAGATACTTCAAAAACATTTGATATATATATACAAGGTTTTTTATTACTGATTGTATTAATATTAGGTGGGGTGTTATATTTTAAGAAAAACATTAATAGTAAATTTAAAACAGGGCTTTTCCTTGTGGCTTTAGCCTTATTTGTAAGCTACCCAATATATAGTAATTATCTATTATACTCACATGATATTGAATTTAATGTAATGAGGATTGATGGAATAAAAAGTGCATTAGAAATTTTCCAAATACCAGCAAGGGTTTATCCTTTGGTAAATAATGGTTATGGTTATGCAGTTCCTATGCTTTATCCAGAATTGTTCTTATATTTTCCAGCTATATTAAGATTGCTAAATACTTCAATGGAATTTTGTTATAAAATATTGTTAGTATTTATAAATGTAGCATCTGTATTTTCTATGTACCTAGCAGTTAAAAATATTTCAAAGTCCAAAAGTGCAGGAATAATAGGTACGATTATATATGCTACAGCTAGTTATCGTTTAGCAACTGTGTATACAAGGGGAGCAATTGGTGAAACATTAGCACTTTCATTTTTACCGCTAGTAATATGGGGTCTTTACGAATTATGTGTAGGTGATAAAAAGAAATGGTATATATTTGCAATAGGAATTACGTGTGTGCTTCAATCGCATATATTAAGTTTAATTCCAACATTTATAATATGTGCAGCAATTTCTTTATTCTTTATAAAAAATATTATTATGCAAAAAAGATACTCAAAATTTATATTGGCTTTTATAATTATTGTATTAGTAAATTTATGGTTTATAGTTCCATTTCTGGATGCATATAGTTTAGATTTATCTGTAAAGGCAAGACCATATGACGAAATCCCATGGTATAGGTTTTCTACACATAATGTAATACCATCACAACTATTTAATGTATTTGATGATGTTAGTAGCTATAGAATTTCAAATGATTATGATCAAGGTATAGCTAATGAAATGAACTTATCAATAGGATTATTTTGTTTGATAGGAGTGCCACTTTGCTTAATATATTGCATAAAAACAAAAGATAATAAAAGTGATAATTTATGCAAATTTATCAGGATATTAACTTTTTTGGGAATTTTGTTTTTAATATTATCTACGTCAATAGTGCCTTGGGGGGAATTAGAAGAAAACTATGGAATAATAAATTGGCTATCTAGAACAATGCAATTTGCATGGAGATTTTTGGGCCCTGCTACTGTAGCAATAGTAATAGCAATGAGTATCATTATAGGTAATTATGTTGATGAAAAATCTAATAGTGGAAAAAATTTAATAGAAAATTACAAGATAATATTTGAAATTGGTTTAGCATCAATAGTAATATTTTTAATAATTACAGCACCATATTCAAAACAAGATAAATATGAAATAGCTTATCTAACAAATCCTGTAATATATAGTGAATATTATTTAGAAGGAACTAACATAGAAGAGTTTACTGAAAATAAATTCAAAACGTCTAGTAATAGAATTTCAATAATTGAATCCTTAAAAGATAAAAATAAAATTAAATTAGATTATAGTAATAATATAGGCGAGGGTTATATTGAAGTACCTTTATTATATTATCCAGGATATGTAGCAAAAGACGAAAATGGAAAAAAATTAGATATATCATGTGGAGAAAATAATGTAATAAGAGTAGAATTAACTGAGAAAAAAGATGGAACCATTACGGTAGAGTATAAGGAGAAATTAATATATTGCATATCTGATATAATTTCTTTGATTACAATAAATGGATTAATAATATATAAGGTTAAAAAAATAAAAAATGAGAAATTAAAAAAATAAAAAATTAAAAAAAGTGTTGCATTAGCAACACTTTTTGTGATATAATGTTGCTCGTTAAAAATACACACATATTGTCAGCATAAAAATAGTGCTTGTCTTTATAGTACTACCGTGCTTTATCATAAGCAAGTTTTTTTATGCGCTTGTAGCAATATGGAGGAAAAACTAAAAGGAGGAAAAAAATTATGGCAGTAGTTGCAATGAAACAATTACTAGAAGCTGGTGTTCACTTTGGACATCAAACAAGAAGATGGGAACCAAAAATGGCTGAATATATATTCCAAGCCAGAAATGGTATTCACATCATCGACCTACAAAAGACATCAAAAAAATTAGATGAAGCTTATGCTTTTCTTAAAGAACAAGCAGAGCAAGGAAAAACAGTTCTATTTGTAGGAACAAAAAAACAAGCACAAGAATGTGTTAAAGAAGCTGCAGAAAAATGCGGTATGTACTATGTTGATCAAAGATGGTTAGGTGGTACATTAACGAACTTCCAAACTATTAAAAAGGTGCTAGCTAGATTAGCAGAATTAGAAGAAATGGAAGCAAACGGTACATTTGAAGTATTACCTAAAAAAGAAGTTATTCTTTTAAAGAAAGAAAAAGAAAAACTAGAAAAAAATCTTGGTGGAATCAAAAACATGACAGAAATACCAGGTGTTATGTTTATAGTAGACCCTAAGAAAGAAAGAATTGGAATTTTAGAAGCTAGAAAATTAGGAATTCCAGTAATCGGTTTAGTTGATACAAACTGTAACCCAGAAGATGTTGACTATGTAATTCCAGGAAATGATGATGCAATTCGTGCAGTAAAATTAATAGTAGATTGCATGGCAAACGCAGTTATTGAAGGAAGACAAGGCGAATCTATGGAAACAGTAGAAGAAACTATGACAGAAGAAATGGTTGAAGAAGTAGAACCTACTGATATGGAAGAAGTAGTTGAAGAACAAGAAGAAGTTAAAGAAGTAAAAAAAGCTAAAAAAGCTCCAAAAGCTGAAAAAGTAGAAGAAGTAAAAGAAGTAGTAGAAGAACCAGCTGAAGAAGCTACAGAAAAACCAAAAAGAACAAGAAAAAAAGCTGAACCAAAAGAAGAATCAGCTGAGTAATTAATTTAATAACTACAATTTAATTACTTATAAAATGACTAAAATAATAATATTGATAAAAAATAAAATAATAAAAATAAAGGATGTATCTTATCATACAAGTTTAAGAAAAGAATACATCCTTTTCAAAAATAAGGAGGAATAAAAAATGATTACTGCTGAACAAGTAAAAGCTTTAAGAGAAAAAACAGGTGCAGGCATGATGGACTGCAAAAAAGTATTAACAGAAACAAATGGAGACGAAGAAAAGGCAATTGAGCTATTACGTGAAAGAGGAATAGCAAAAGCAGCTAAAAAGTCAGATAGAATTGCAGCAGAAGGATTAGTAACTACTTATGTAACAGAAAACGGAAAAGTAGGAGTTGTTGTAGAAGTAAATGCAGAAACAGACTTCGTTGCTAAAAATGAAGAATTTAGAAGCTTTGTTGCAGATGTAGCAAAGCAAGTAGCTGAAAAAAATCCAGCAACAGTAGAAGAATTATTAGCACAAAAATCTATTGCTGATGAAAGCAAAACAGTACAAGAAGTATTAACAGAAAAAATAGCTACAATTGGTGAAAATATGTCAATTCGTAGATTTGAAAGATTTGAAACAAGTGGCTTAGTAGAAAGCTACATCCATGGAGATGGAAAAATTGGTGTATTAGTAGAAATGGAAGGTGGAGATAACACCTTAGCAAAAGATATATGCATGCAAATAGCAGCAGCAAGACCAGAATATTTAGACAGAAATGCAGTTCCACAAGATAGAGTAGACCATGAGATGGAAATACTAAAAGCACAAGCTATGAATGAAGGAAAACCAGAAGCAGTAGCTGAAAAAATAGTTCAAGGAAGAATTGGAAAATTCTATGGAGAAATTTGCTTAGTAGAGCAAGAATTTGTTAAAAATCCAGATCAAAAAATCAATCAATTACTAGAAGCAAATGGAGCAAAAGTTGTTAGATTTGCAAGATTTGAAAAAGGTGAAGGATTACAAAAAAGAGAAGAAAACTTCGCAGAAGAAGTTGCAAAACAAATGAATGGATAGTATATTAAAAATAAATATTATATAAAAATAAAGGAGACTAAAATGTACTGAACTCAAAAAGTTGGACAGTATGAATTAGTCTCTTTTATTTTAAAAAAATATTATTAGAAAGAATTAATATTAGTTCTTTCTTTTTTTATTGTAGTCTTTTCTTTTTTAAAATCCTCTTGTATAAATTCTCCAAAATAGATTATAATAGGAAAAGCAAATATAAAGAAAAACGGAAAGGAAAGGTAAACAAACTATGAACTATGAAAAACAAGAAATAAAGCAAGGTATTACACTTCATCAAATACAAACAGAAAATTACAAAACAAATCTATATGCTATATTTATAGCAACTCCATTAAAAAGAGAGAATGTAACATTGGATGCATTAATATCAGCAGTATTAAGAAGAGGTACAAAAAACTTGCCATCACAAGAACAAATAAGTAAAAAGCTAGAAATGATGTATGGTGCAAGTTTTAATTGTGGAATAGAAAAAACAGGAGATAACCACATTTTAAAATTTTATTTAGAAGCCTTAAGTGAAGAATTTTTGCCAAAACCAGAAGAATTAATTAAAGAAAGCTTAGGAATATTACTAGATTTAAGCTTTAACCCATACACAGAAAATGGAGCTTTTAAGGCAGAATATGTAGAAGGCGAAAAACAAAACTTAAAGCAAATAATAGAAGCTAAAATAGATCAAAAAGATAGATATGCATATGATAGATGTACAGAGGAAATGTTTAAAGGTAAGCCTTATGGACTATATAAATATGGATATGTAGAAGACTTAGAAAGCATAACACCAGAAAGTTTATATAAATATTATCAAGAATTAATAGCTACAGCAAAAATAGATATATTCTGCTCAGGAAGACTAAAAGATAAAAATGTAAAAGAAATTATAGAGCAAAATGAAAATATGAAAAACTTAAAAGAAAGAAAACCTAACTATATTATTAATAACGAAACAACAGAAGCAAAAGAAGTCACCAAAGCGAATGAACAAGATAAAACTCAAAAAAGCATGGATACAAACGAGAAAATAGAAGGCAAAGAAAATAATGAAATCAAAGCTAAAAATGAAAATGTTGTAACTGAAAGTATGCAAATAGCACAAGGAAAATTAGTAATAGGTTTAGATGTAAATGAAACTAAAGAAAATTCAAGATTTATAGCTTCAGTATATAATGCAATTCTAGGTGGTGGAGCAAATTCAAAGTTATTTCAAAATGTACGTGAAAAAAATAGCTTAGCATATACTGCAAACTCAGGATATATAAGAGTAAAAAATGTAATATTTATTCGTTGTGGAATTGAAATAGATAATTACGAAAAGGCATTAGACACCATAAAAGAGCAATTAGAAGACATGAAAAATGGAAACTTCACAGACGAAGATATAAAAAGTAGTAAAGAGCTAATTTTAGCATCAATAGAAGCAATAACAGAAGAACAAGATACTGAAATAACATATTATTATGGTCAAGAATTAGCAGATAGATTTGTAACTGTTGAAGAATATGCAGAAAAAATAAAAGATGTAAAAAGAGAGCAAATAATTGATTTTGCAAAAAATGTTACAATAAACACAATTTATTTTTTAAGAGACTAAAGTAATGTTTGAAAAAAATATTATAACTAAATTTTATTTAAATAAATACAAGTAATTATTATATAAGATTATTTTGAAATTTTTATGAGAAATAAGCATATAGATAGGAGAAAATATGAAAGTTATAGAAAGTTTAAAAATTAAGGAAAAAGCCTATGTAGAAGAACTTGAAAATGGATTAAAAATAATAATTATACCAAAAAAGAATACAAAGAAAAAATATATAATATGGGGAACACACTTTGGTTCTATTGATAATCACTTCATAATGCCAAAAACTGGTGAAGAGGTATATATTCCAGATGGTGTGGCACATTTCTTAGAGCATAAAATGTTTGAACAACCAAATGGAACAAACAGCTTAGACACCTTAATGGCACTTGGAATTGATGCGAATGCATATACTACAAACGATCATACTGCATACCTTTTTGAGTGTACAAGTCACTTTGATGAAGGATTAAAAGAACTACTAGACTATGTTCAACACCCATATTTTACAGACGAGAATGTAGAAAAGGAAAAAGGTATAATAGGACAAGAAATAAGAATGTATGATGATGATCCAGGTTGGCAATTATATATGAATGCATTAGACTGTATGTACAAAGAAAATCCAATAAAAATAGATATTGCAGGAACTGTAGAATCAATTAGCAAGATAAATCCTGATGTATTATATAAATGTTATAACACATTTTATCATCCATCAAATATGGTATTAGTAGCATGTGGAGACTTTGAGCCACAAGAATTATTAGAAAAAATAAAAAGTCAGTTATTACCAAAAGAAAATCAAGGAGAAATTAAAAGAATATATCCACCAAAGGAAGAAAAAATAAACAAAGAATACAAAAGTGTAAAAATGGAAGTAAGTACACCAATATTTATGATGGGTTATAAAGATACACAAACCGAAAAAACAGAAAGAGTAAAAAAACATATAGCAGTAGAAATTATACTAAATATGATAATTGGAAAAAGCTCAAAATTATATGAAAAATGTTATAAAGAAGGCTTATTACTTGCACAACCCGACTTTGACTACGAATCAAATGAACAATATTCTCATGTTTTAATATCAGCAAACTCTAAAGATTCTAAAAAAGTAGAAGAAGGAATTTTACAAGAAATAGAAAAAATGCAAAAAGATGGCTTAGATGCAGAAAGATTTGAACAAATAAGAAGAAAAATATATGGTGACTATGTTATAGAATACAATAGTGTAGGAGATATTGCTAGAATGTTTTTAGCAGATACAATGAAAGGTGTTCAAAGCTTTGACTATATTGAACAATTTGAAACCGTAACAAAAGAATACGCAGAAAATATATTAAAAGATCTTTTCAAAAAAGAAAATAAAGTAATGTCTGTTGTAGAACCAAATTAGAAATAAAAAAGCAATAGGAAACTTAAAATGAGTAAAAACTTAAATTTGCGAAAATTCGCTAAAAATAAACTAAGTTGACGAACAAAAATAAGTAAAGTCGATAAAAGTCTGAAAAAGGAAAATTAACATGAAAAAACAAATACGAAAAACTCTCAAAATCCCACAAATACTGAAAAAAACATTGACTATTTTGTAAAAATATGGTATTTTAAATATATACAAAAGAAAAAAATGGGAAGAGGAGAGTGATTTGGTATGTTAAATGATGAAATTTGTAAATTAAGAGAAAAATTACATGAAAGTATTCTTAAGAAAAATGATTATGAAGTTACTTACCAACTTAGCGTGGAATTGGACCAGTTAATTGCAGAATATTATAGAAAAGATGTTGATTTAAACAGCAAAAATAAGAAAAAAAGACTAACAAATGAAAAGAAAAGTAAAAGTACAAAACGCAAATTAAATAAAAATAAAGAAAAGAGTATAAGTTATTCTGAATAAAATCCATAGTTATTATAGGTATAAATTTTGAATAATGCATATAATCGTTAGATTGATATCTAGTGGTTATATGTATTTTTTGTTACAAAAATATTACATTTTCATTACATTTATATAAAAACATAGCAAACAAAAATAAGATATGTTAATATAATACTTGAAAATATGCGAAAAATGTTGTATAATAAATAATAACCATATGTAAAAGTGTGATTATGTAATTTATATAACTATTATAGAGCAAAGGAGGAAAAACTATGAAAAAAAGTAAGAAAATATTAGTTTTTATTATGTTACTTATTTTAACAATAGTTATTACTCCTAATTTTGTCAAAGCGACACAATATGCAATATATGATCCAGTAACACTTACTGACGGCGGCGGAGGTGGCGGAAGCGGAACAATTGAAGATCCTAGTAGTGCTGATGTAACAGATTATCCAAGTAAATTTAAACCAAATCAACTTGATAGTGCAGACACAGAACCAATTGTTTCAAAAGCAAATAAAGTTATAGGGGCAATTACCACAGTTGGTGTAGTTGTATCAGTAGTCGCAACTTTAATTTTAGGTCTTAAGTTTATGATGGGAAGTGTAGCAGAAAAGGCAGAATATAAAAAGAGTATGGTTCCATATATAATAGGAATAGCATTTTTATTCACAACTTCTATTATAGTAAAATTAATAGCATCATTAGTTACAAGTACATCGCTTTCAGCGAATATTTTATAATATAAATTAAAAATAAATTGCAAATGAAAAAAGTATATAGTATAATAAAAAGGGAGTGACGAATTATGGTGAAAAAAACATTTTTTATAATTTGTATAGCGTTAATATTCACTATATTTGTACATCCATTTTATTTCGTACAAGCATCTAGCAATTTTGTGTCAGGTGCTGACAATTTCTTGAACTCTGGAAAAGATACATTTCAGGAAGCAGTTGATCAAGAAAAATTAAAGGAAGCATCAGATTTAATATATAATACTTTATTAATCGTAGGAACTTGTGCAGCAGCTATTATGGGTGGCATTTTAGGATTACAATTTATTATGGGAAGTGTAGAACAAAAAGTAAAGGTAAAAGAATCTATAATACCATTTATAATTGGATGTGTTGTTCTTTTTGGAGCATTTGGTATTTGGAGATTAGTAATTTTACTTTTAAGATAAAGAAATATAGAATTATTTAATTAGATTTTAAAATTGTTTCAAATTTATGAAACATTATAATTATAAAAATTCATAAAATGAAAGGAAGGATATTTATTATGAAAAAATCTATGAAAATCATGTCAGTAATGTTAATGGTAGTTATGGTACTTTTTACAATGACAACAATGGTTAGCGCAACTAATAAGCTTAATTCAGTAGACTTAGCAAATAGTCTATATGCACAAAATACTTCAGCTAGCGGATCTGTTCAAAACATTGGTAACCAACTTATTGGTATTATCACAACAGTTGGTGTTGTTGTAGCAGTTGTTATTCTATTAGTATTAGGTATTAAATACATGATGGGAAGTGCTTCAGAAAAAGCAGAATACAAGAAGACAATGATTCCATACTTAGTAGGTGCGATTTTAATATTTGGTGCATCAGCTATAACAAAAGTTGTTGTAAACTTAGCATCTAACATAAAAGCATAGGATATATTACAAGATAATTACAATATTATTACAAAATTATTAAAAAGTGCATATTAATGCACTTTTTTTATATTTTTATTTACAAAATTCGCTATTATTTGATATAATTATAATAAGTATAATTAGATTTATATAGAAATTAAAACAAAGGAGGAAAGCCATAATGGGTACCTATGAATTACCTAGAAATGTAAAAGGCGAAGGTAGAATTTTATTTATTTTTTCTACAAAAAGTTTTATTTATACTATTGTAGCAGCTCTCATTGGACTTCCATTTTATTTCATCTTTTCTGCATTTAATATGAAAATGGTTGGAATCATAATCGTAGCATCTATTGCAGTAATTGGTTTTGCAATCGGAACATTTAAAATGCCAGAATTAGGAAGATTTGAATTTACTAAGAAAACAGGTGGAGAAAACATAGATGAAATAATAAAACGTGCAATAAAATTTAAAACAAGACGGAAAGAAAATATATGTTTACAAGGAGGGAAAAAACAATGATTGATACAATGACAATAGGATTAGTAATAGTTTTATGTGTAATGTTATTTTTACTTGGAATTCTTTGCTTCTTATATCTGAAATCTAAAAAGTTAGAAAAAGAGGCTACACAAGAAAATCCTAACAATGAGGAAGAAATAAATAAGAAAACTAAGGTCTTTTCTACAGTTCCTGTTTTTGACTTTATGGAATTTGATAAGGTTGAAGATAATATGATTTGTACTAAAAATGGATTAAAATACATTATGGTAGTAGAATGCCAAGGTGTCAATTATGACTTGATGTCAGAAGTTGAAAAAAATGCAGTAGAAGAAGGATTTATTCAGTTCTTAAATACTTTGAGACATCCAATTCAAATATATACACAAACTAGAACGATAAATCTAGAAAGTAGTATTCAAAATTATCGTGTAAAAGTAGATGAAATACAACAAGAATTAGATAACGAAAAGAAAAAATACGATAAAATGTTAAATTCTGGAGAATATTCACAAGAAGAATTAAATGCAGCATTTTATGAATTAACAAAGTTAACAAACCTTTATGAGTATGGAAAAGATATTATATATACTACAGAAAGAATGAGTTTAAATAAAAGTGTATTAAATCAAAAATATTATGTGGTTATTCCATATTACTCAGAAGAATTAAAGGAAAATGATTTTGATAAACAAGAAATTAGAAATTTGGCTTTCTCTGAATTATATACAAGAGCACAATCAGTTATTAGAACATTAGGTGTTTGCGGGATAAATGGTAAAGTTTTAGATTCTAATGAATTAGTAGATTTACTATATGTAGCTTACAATCGTGATGATGCAGAAATTTATGGAGTTGATAAAGCTTTAAATGCTGGATATGATGAATTATATTCAACAGCTCCTGATGTATTAGATAAAAAGATAAAAGCCCTAGATGAAAAGATAGAAAGAGAAGCTTTTGAAAAGGCAAATGAAAAAATATCTGAAGCAAAATCAGAAAAAGAGAAGAAATATAACAAAAAGAAAGATGAAATGGAAGACTTAATTGATGAAATGGCAAAATTCATTATTTCACAAAACAGCAAAATTTTAGGACAAGATGTTGCTGAAAATGCAATAGAAAAAATAGATACTGATGCAGTCAAGAGACGAGGAAGACCAAAGAAAAAAGTAAATAAAGAAGGAGGTACAAAAGAAGATGAGCAAGAAAGACAAACAACAAAAGCTACAAAATCAGCTTAATGATTATTCAAAGCCTGATGAGTATAAAATTTTAAGAAAGAAGACAATTAAAGAATTAATAGCACCATCTGGAATAGATGCAAGTAATATAGATCACTTAGAAATAATTTCAAATGTAACAAGATATGCAAGAAGCTTTTTCATATCTGCTCTACCAAGAATGTGTACTTTCCCTGAATTATTTAGAGATATGTATTTATTTGGAGATATTAATACATCAATATATATTAATCCAATGCAAGAGTCTAAGTCACAAAATGATTTAAATAGAGTTATAAATGAGCTAGAAACAGAAAGAATTGTAGCTGCAGATAGAGGAAATATTAACAGGGAGAGTATTTTAACTCAAAAAAGATTAGAAGCAGAACAATTAAGAGATGAGATAGCAGCAGGATTTAATAAATTATATGAAGCTTCAATTGTAGCTACATTATTTGCATATAGCTTAAAAGATCTTAACAAGTATACAAAGTTATTAACAACAGAAATGTCAAAATCTTTAGTAAATATAAAAAGTGCATGGGCAATGCAAGAAGAAGCATTCCAATCAAACTTACCTTTGATGGAAGATAAAATTAGAAAAACACATACTTTTGACCGTAGGTCTATGGGAACAGTATTCCCATTTACTACATCAGAAGTAGGACATCCAACAGGAATTCCACTTGGAATTAATAAACAGACTGGTGTACCAATCTTGTTTGATAACTTCCACAATTCATTAACAAATTATAACATGGTTATATTTGCTAAATCTGGTGCTGGTAAATCAGTTACTATGAAAACTTTAATTTCTCGTTCAGCAGTTTTAATGGGAATACAAAGTTTAGCACTAGATGCTGAAGGTGAGTATAGCATAGTTGCAGAGAGCTTAGGTGGAGTTAATGTAGTATTATCTCCAACATCAAAAACAGTTATAAACATCTTTGATATTGAAACAGAGGTAATTAAAGATGAAATAACAGGTAGAGATAGAGTAGTACTAAATGTAGAAAACAAAGTAGAGGACGTAACACAAGCTTTACTTACAATGGCAAGAGGTAGTACTAGAAGCCAGGAAGTAAATGAACTTACAAAACAAATTATAGCAGAATCTGTAAGTGAGGAATATGCAGCAAATGGAATTAATTCTGATCCAGATAGCCTATATGAAGCTTCTGGCAATATGAAGTCTGGAAATATGTTAGGAAAAGAAAAGAAAAAAATGCCTACAATAGGTTCTTGGTATAAAAGAATACAACAAAAAGCAGCAGACAATAAAAATGCAGATTATAGCTTCCATTATAGTTATTTATTAAAAGTTATGAAACAATACATAAGAGAGTATGATGGACAAATGGCATATTTTGATGGACAATCTACATTTGATTTGCTAGATGGTACATTATTTATAAACCTAGATATTTCACAATTAGAGGAAAGATTCGCAAGGCCTTTAGCACAACAAATATTGCTTGCATGGATTTGGGAAAAATATGTTAAGAAAAATAGTGAAGATAGAACAAAGGCAGCTAAGAAGAGGGTTTTAGTGGATGAGGCATGGATGCTTTTACCATACCCAGAAGCTGTTGATTTCTTAAATACAATGGCACGTCGTGCAAGAAAAAGAAATGTATCACTTGCTATTATTTCACAAAGATTTCAAGACTTTTATGAAAAACCAGAAGCACAAGCAGTTTTAACATCATCAGATACAAAGCTATTTTTAGCACAAGATAAATCAGAAATACAGTATTTAAAAGAAGTATTTAAATTAAGTGAAGGTGAAGCAAACTTTTTAATAACCTGTTTTAAAGGTGAAGGACTTTTAAAAGTAGGGGCAGATAGTGCAATTATTCAAATACAACCTACTGCAAAAGAATTTGAATTTGTTGAAACAAACTTAAATAAATTAGCACAAAAGAAGAGTAGAGGTCAAAGACAGCTTTATTAGGAGGAAGGTATGAAAAAAATTACAGAGAAAGGAATGACACATAAGATAATTATTACAATACTTTTTGTAATATTATTTAATTTCATATTTTCTAATGTTTCCCAAGTTAAGGCTACAGATGATAAGAAAGACGGAACAGATTATGGATTTGGGATATTATTCGAGCCAATTAAAGATTTGCTCCTAGGAGTATCTGATGCAGTTATTTGGGGAATACAATACATAATATTGGGACAAGAGCAAACCTTTCTTGATTTTGCAGAGACCAAAACTCAGTATAGTGGAGGACTTGGAGCAACTGTACCAGTAGCAGTTCAAACTATAAAATTACCAAAATTTAATATTTCTCCTGAAGAAATGTTTAGTAATAGCGTACCTTTATTAGATGTTAATTTTTTTAACCCAGCAGAGCCAAAAGCTATGAATGATGAGTATGATGAACAAGAAACCTCCCCAGTAACTACTGCAATTTCAGAAGTAAAATACAAAATGAACATGAATAAAGCTATAAAACAATGGTTTAAAGACAATGGTTATGAATATAATAAAAAAAATTTAACAGGACCAAGTAAAAATGAAAAAGGAAATTATAGTGCTGAGTATTATTATAAAAATGAACAAAAATCATATAAAATGGAATTTGAGATAACAGAAACAAAAGATGGAACTTGGGGACTTAAAAGAGAAACAACCATAAAAGGTTTTTTAACAATTTGTGATATTACACAAGTTCCATCAGATATAGTAGATTCATCATCAATGGAATTACAACCTATAGTTTCAAAGTGGTATTATGCATTAAGAAATTTTTCAATAGTAATGTTACTTTCTATACTAGTATATATAGCAATTAGAATAATTATAAGTAGTTCGATGGAAGACAGAGCAAAATATAAGACGCGTTTATATGATTGGCTTGTAGCTATGTGCTTAATATTTTTTATGCATTATATAATGTCATTTGCAGTTACTTTGACAGAAGAAATTATAGATGTAGTAAATAGTGCAAACTTAAAATATGAATGTAATGTAAAATTTAACGGAGATGATGATGTTTATTATACTTTAGATGGAAAAAATGTTGATTATGACAGCATAAAATTGGAAACCAACCTGATGGGTAAAGTAAGGCTTGATATGCAAATAATGCCAGAAGAATATACTGATGCTCAAGTATTATTACATAGCTTTGGATATACAGTAATGTATATGGGGCTAATAATGTATACAGTACTATTCTTATTTAGATATTTAAAAAGGTTGTTAATATTAACATTCCTAACTATGATAGCACCATTAATGGCTATGACCTACCCATTAGATAAAATGCATGATGGTAAAGCACAAGGATTCATGACATGGCTAAAAGAATATGTATATAATTTATTAATACAACCTGTACATTTAATACTATATACAGTTTTAATAGGAACAGCTATAGATTTATTAGATGATAACATTCTTTATTCACTAGTAGCATTTGGTTTTATATTGCAAGCAGAAAAACTAATGATGAAATTCTTTGGATTTAATAAAGCATCTACAGTATCAAGTACATCAGCAGCATTAGGTGGAGCATTAGCTGTTAAAGGAATTAGTATGCTAAGTCAAAAATTAGGAGGTAATAATAAAAAACCAAATAAAGAACAAAAGGAAAATGATAATAAAATAAAACAAGCAAATAGAAAACCAGATAAAGATATAAATCAATTAATGGGAAGTGTATTTGGAACTACTGGAACTGGTTTAGGTGGTGGAAGTAGTCCACAAAATCCACCTACAACAAATGAAAATCAAGATGCTGAAGGAGATGGCGGAAATCAACCACCAACATATAACGGACAAGACAATGGACAGGGTAATGGGCAAGATAATAGTCAGAATAATGGACAAGATAATAGTCAAAATAATGGACAAAATGGTAATCAAATTTTTGATAGTAGTAATACACAACCAAATAATAATAATGAAAATAATAACCAATCAGAACAAGCAAACAATAACCCACAAGACAACAACAATTCACAACAAGATGATAATTCACAAGAGCAGCAAGAAAGAGAAGCACTAGAAGAATTGAATAGATTAGCAAATAGAGATAATGAAAATCAAAATGCTAGACCAAGGAACAATAAAAGAACTCTTACAAAAAGTCAAAGAGTGGTAAAAGGCGCTAAGTATATAGGACCACGACTTATAAAAGCTTTAGCAAAAGGAACTTTAAAAGCAGGATTAATGGGAACTGGTGCAACTATAGGATTAACAGCTGGATTAGTATCTGATGATTTCTCAAATGTGTTTAAATATGGAGCTGTAGGAGCAGGAGCAGGTTTAATAGCAGGAGAAGGACTAGCTAAAAAAGCATTTTCTCTAAAAGATAAGGTTAGTGATGAATATAATAAGTTTTATGAGGCAACTCATTCAAAAGAAGAATTAAACTCAAAACTTGAAGAACAAGCATTAAAGAGTGCTAAAAGAATAGAAAAATATAAGGAAAAATTTAAAATAACTAAAGTAGAAGCTGAAAAGATGCTACAAGAAGAAGTAAGAAAATATAGAGAGTATGGAGTAACCGATGATGATATAATTATAAAAGCTATGAAAGCTAAAGAATTTGGAGATGCAACAACTCCAGAACAAAGAACTTCTAATGAAAGAATTATATTAGCAAAAATGGCACAACAAGTAGGGGGAAAAGAAGAAAATTATAAGCGTTTAAAAGAAGGCTTAGCAGATAGAGGACTAAGTAATGCAGATGTTAGCAAATACTTAGGAGCTATTAGAACATTTAATCATTGGGTATAGAGCAATTAGTTAGAAATATTTTTAGTACAAGAAAGGAAGCTTTTATATATTTAAAATTTAAATATATAAAGCAAGAGTAATATGAAAGTTTTTACTAAGAAAGGAATAATACAAAAAATAATCGTTTTAATTATTTTTGTAATGTTATTTAATTTCATAGTTCCCAACATTTCATTAGCAATAGGTGAAAAAAAAGATAACGCTTCTGAAATATTTGGTAGATTATTTACTCCAATTAAAGAGCTATTATTAGGAGTTACTGATGCAGTTATTTGGGGTTTACAATATGTTATGTATGGGATGCCTGAAACTTTTGTAGATGCGTATTGGCAAATGAATATTAATATTGATTTAAGTGGTAATGTAAACGATATACCTCGTAATTCTTCACAAGCCATAGACCAAGCCAAAAGCTCTTCAAAAGGAATTATACCTGTAAATTTAAGATTACCTATGTTTGTAATAAGTCCAGAAGAAATTTTTAGTAACGAAATACCATTACTAGATGTAGACTTTTTTAATATAGATGGTGATGGTTCAAAACAAATTCAGTTAGAAAATGGGGAAACTGTAACTGTAGATTCTTCAGCAGCAAAATTACAACCAATGATTTCAAAGTGGTATTACGCATTAAGAAATTTTGCAATAGTTGCATTACTTTCTATATTAGTCTACATAGCAATTAGAATTATTATTAGCAGTACTTCAGAGAGCAAGGCTAAATATAAGAGTCGTTTGATGGATTGGCTTGTTGCAATGTGCTTGCTTTTTACAATGCATTATATTATGTCCTTTGCTGTTACACTAAATAATGAAATTGTACGTGCAGTAGGTAGTATGAGTGAACCATATAATTATCCAATAAAAGCTGAAGATGGAGATGACAGACTACCAGGCAGCTATAAAAGTAACGATATGCAATTAGACACAAGTGGAGGTGCAATTAATTGGACTACTAACTTAATGGGAAGAGCAAGAATAGATTTGCAATTAATGTCAAAAGATTATAGTGCAACACAAAAATTATTACATAACTTTGCGTATATAGTTATATATATGGGGCTAGTAATGTATACAGTATTATTCTTATTCCGCTATTTTAAAAGGGTAATAATATTAGCATTTTTAACTATTGTAGCACCACTAGTTGCTATGACATATCCACTAGATAAAATACAAGATGGCAAAGCAGAAGGTTTTAATAAATGGATAAAGGAATATATATTTAATTTACTTATACAACCAGTACATTTAATCTTATATACAGTACTAATAGGAACTGCTATAGATTTTGCAGCAGATAATCTTCTTTATTCATTAGTTGCATTTGGCTTTATATTACAAGCAGAAAAATTAATGATGAAATTCTTTGGATTTAATAAGGCAAGTACAGTATCAAATACATCAGCAGCTTTAGGTGGGGCTTTAGCTATGAAAGGATTAAATTCATTAACAAAAAGAATAGGTAGTTCTAATAAGCAACCGAAGGGAGAAAAACAAGCAGAAAAGGAAAAAAGTACGAAAATAACACAAGCAAATAGAAAGCCAGATAGAGATATAAATGAATTAATGAATAGTGTATTTGGAGGAGCTAGACTTAGTTTAGGTGGTGGAGGTAATTGGCAGACACAACCTAATCCTACACAAAATACTAATCCAACTGGAGATAATACTCCTACATCAGGTGAAAATCCAGTAGGACCCAATATGCCAACACCAAATTCAAACCCAGCAGGAACTGATATGCCAATGCCAAATACAAATCCATTAGGAACTGATATGTCAATGCCTAACATAAACCCAGAAGTACCAAATTTTCCTGCACCAAATAATAATTCAGAACAAGAAGATACTACTCAAACAGATACGGATAATGAAGTACAAAATCCTCCAATAGCAAATAATAATCCACGAAGAAATATGGAAGGTGGAAATAATTCAGATAATGCACCAGATTATAATCCTCAAAATTATGATTACACTTCGGAAGATTATAACGAAGATGATATAGATAATCCTCAAAATAATATTGCAAATATTAATATAGAAGAAACTCAAAGCAATAATGAAAACAATCAGATAGATTATGAAAATAGTAGTGATAATTCAGGCAGACAAAGAAATTCTAACAATACTAACAATGATAATTATTCGAATAGATATCAACCTGAAATTGAAACAGATGAAAATTCACCAAGATTATCAAATAGAGGACCAGACCTTTCTAGTTTATTTGATGATTTACCTAAAGAAGAAAAAAGAACACTTACAATGCCTCAAAGAGCTTGGAAACGGAATAAAATATGTAGGACCAAAGGCTATAGGAGGCGTAGCAAAGGGTGTACTAAAAGTAGGATTAGCAGCAACTGGTGCAACAATAGGCTTAACTGCAGGTCTTGTGTCTGACGATTTTTCAAATGTTCCAAAATACACATTGGCGGGAGCAGCTGCAACAACAATAGCAGGTAAAGGCATAGTTAACAAAGCAAACTCAATAAAAAATGGAATTAGTGAAGAATATAATAGATTTTATGAAGCTACACATACAAGTGAAGAAGTGCATGCTAGAGAAGATAAAAAAGCTTTAAATAATAAAGAAAGAATAAAAAAATATCAAGAAGAATTTAATGTTAGTCAAGTTGAAGCTAGAAGAATTATAAGAGAAGAAGCACAGCAATATAGAGAATATGGAATAACAGATGATGACATAATTATAAAAGCTATGAAAACAAAAGAATTTGGAGAATCCAGAACATTAAAACAAAGAACATCAAAAGAAAGAATTTTATTAGCTAAGATGGCATCCCAAGTGGAAGGAAAAGAAGATAGATATAAACGTTTAAAAGAAGGATTAAAAGATAGAGGAGTAAAAAGTCAAGATGCTAATAAATATTTAAGAACAATAAGAATGTTTAATAATTGGATGTAATATTTAATTGGCTTAAAATAAGTTTTATGAAAGGAATATGATATATTTATATATTTAAATATTATCATGAAAGAAGTAATATGAAGATTTTTACAAAGAAGAAAATAATACAAAAGATATTAATTGCAATTGTTCTTGTAACATTATTTAATTTCATAATTCCAAATATTTCACATGCAGATGATGAAGAATCTGGTGTGAAAGGTGTATTGTTTGAGCCAATTAAAGATTTTTTACTAGGAATAGGAGATGTAGCTTCATGGGTAATGAATAAAATCATATATCAAGCTGATGAAACTTTTCTAGATATATATTATGAGGATACTTTAAAAGCAGCTTTACGTGATTCTGATTCTTTTTGGGATAGTGTTACAAAGGGATTTGAATGGATAGATAAAAAATGTGGAAAACTTGCTGATAATATTCAGGATTGGCTTAATGGATATGGGTGGCCAACGTCATCACATAGTTTACCTAAACATGTAAGGTTACCAATGATTATGCTTAGTCCAGAAGAAATGTTTAAAGGTGAAGTGCCATTATTAGATGTTAACTTTTTTAATCCTAAAGAAGATACTTATACAGAATATACTACTAGAGCTACAAGAGGAGATCCAAAAGGTTCTCCTATAACTTGTGTGGATGGTAAGCTAAAAAACCAGTATACTGATGGAACTATTGTTGATACAGATTGGACCGTTGAAGAGGCAATAAAACGATATTTTAAAGATTATATGCATTATGAAAGCGATAATATGAATGTAATTGTAAATCATTTTTCAAACTTATCTCTTGATCAGTATGCAGACAAGCTTCCTTATGTTTCAGAATATATGAAAGCTTATTCAGCAACTGTTAGTTGGTATAATGATACAGATTACTATGAAGCTATGGTTGCTGTTGCTGTTACTTACTTAGATAATGATGAAAATAATACAGTTTTAGATTTCTATTTCTTAGAAGGAACAATAGGAGTTTATGAAAGCATAATTACAGAAAGACCAACTTCAGATGCAAAAACAATAAAATCTTCATCAGCTCAACTCCAACCAATAATTTCAAAATGGTACTATGCTTTAAGAAATTTAGCAATTGTAGCATTACTTTCTATTTTAGTATATATAGCAATTAGAATTATTATAAGTAGTTCTATGGAAGATAGAGCGAAATACAAGCAACATTTATTAGACTGGCTTATAGCTATGTGCTTATTATTCTTTATGCACTATATTATGTCATTTGCAGTTACTCTAACAGAAGAAATAACGAAAGCACTAGAACCTATGAGTGAGCCTTATCCATATAGAATTGTAGATTCAGGTGATGGAGAAGGTAGAACATTAGATAAATATTATGTATCTGACGGAACACCAGTATTAGAGGTAGATGGAGTTAAAAAAATTGAAAATGGAATTGTATGGCCAGTTAACCTAATGGGGAAAGCAAGGCTTGATTTACAAATGGAACCACCAGAGTATGATGACAACCAAATATTAATGAAGAACTTTAGTCTTACAATTATATATTTAGGACTAGTAATGTATACAGTATTATTTTTATTTAGATATTTAAAAAGATTATTGATGTTAACATTTTTAACTATTATTGCACCATTTATGGCTATGACATATCCATTAGATAAAATACATGACAATAGTGCACAAGGTTTTAATATGTGGCTCAAAGAATACATATTTAACTTATTGATACAACCACTACATTTAATTTTATATACAGTATTAATTGGTAGTGCAATAGAATTTGCATCAGAAAACATTATTTATTCTTTAGTAGCATTTGGCTTTATGCTACAAGGTGAAAAAATAATGAGAAGATTATTTGGATTTGAAAAAGCACAAACTGCATCAGCTACATCAGCAGCATTAGGTGGAGCTTTAGCTATGCAAGGAATCGAAATGATAAGTAAGCATTTAAAGGGTGGAAAAAGTGTTCCAAAAGATAAACAAGAAAAAAATAAAATAGCACAAGCTAATAGAAAACCTGACAAAGATATTAATGAATTAACTAGAAAAGTATTTGGTACAAATCAAAATGGTGCTGGAAGTAATGATAGTGGAACTCCTATTAACAATGGAGGAGCTCCAGGAGGTGGCGCACCAAATGGTAATCCAAATGGACAAAATGCTCCACAAAACAATAATCAGCCTGATGGAACAGGAAATAATCAACCACCAAATCAACAAGGAACTGATAGTGGTACTCAAGGATCTGGTAATAATACACAAGGTTCAGGAAATTCTGGACAGACACAAAATCAAAATGGAAGTCAGGGAGCTGGATCAGGAACAAATAGAACAGTAGAATCTGTTCAGGAAAAAATTATAGAATTAGTACAAAATAAATTTAAAGAAAAATTAGAAGAGAGCAAATATAGGCAATTAGCTAATAGAGTAGGAACTTCTAAATTTGGTAAAGGCATTAAATATGTAGGACCAAAACTTGCTAAAACAGGTTTGAAAGCAGTATTAAAAGCAGGCTTAATGGCTACAGGAGCAACTATAGGATTAACAGCAGGTTTAGTTTCAGATGATTTCTCAAATGTGTTTAAATATGGTGCTGTTGGTGCAGGAGCTGGTTTACTAACTGGAAATGCTATACCAAATAAGATTTCAAACTTAAAAGAAAATATTAGCAAAGAATATGATGGATTTTATGAGGCAACACATACAAAAGAAGAAATAAATGCAAGAATGGATAAAAAAGCATTAGAAGATAAAGCAAGAATAAAGAAATATCAAGAAAAGTTTGGAGTAGATAGAGCTGGTGCACAAGTAATAATGAAAGAAGTAGCACAGCAATATAGAGATTATGGAATAACTGATGATGATATAATTATAAAAGCTATAAAAAATAAAGATTTAAATGATGAAGAAAAAATTATGCTAGCAAAAATGGCACAACAAGTAAATGGAGACGAAGAAAAATATGATGCATTAAAAGAAGGACTAAATGATAGAGGACTAAGATTAGAAGAAATTGAAAAATACCTAAACATAATAAGAGATATGAATAATTGGGTATAAAAATTATTAAATAAAAAACTTATAAATTTAATTTTAAAAGAAATTTGAAATAATAAAAAATATGAATAGGAGGTATTATGAAAATATTTACACAAAAAAGCATAACACAAAAGATAATTATTGCAATTATTTTTGTAATATTGTTTAATTTCATAATGCCAAACATTTCATTTGCAGATACAGATGGCTCTGGTGTAGCAGGTAAATTGTTTAAGCCAGTAAAAGAGTTTTTACTAGGAATATCAGATGCAGTTATGTGGGGAATGAATAAATTAATATGTGGATTAGACGAAACTTTTTTAGATTTAAAGTATAACGATCCAAATAAAGTTAATTGGATTCAATGGCTGGAAGGTGCTATAGGTGCCACGGCTGCCGCGGCGATTATTGGATTTTTCCTTGGTGGGCCTCCAGGTGCTGCTGTGTTTGCTGCTGGAGCTTCTGTTGTTGAATCTGGTCATGCTGGCTTTTTGGTAAGCATATCTGCAAATCCACCTAATGGTAGTATACCAGAAATATTAAAATTACCTTTATTTGTAGTTACTCCAGAAGAAATTTTTTCTGATAAATTACCATTATTAGATGTTAATTTCTTTAATCCAACCAGTAAATATAAGCAAGAAAATATAATAGAAAAAGATGGGGAAACATATATAAAAATATATGATGCAGAAAATGGAATATCTGAAGACATAGAGATGAAATCATCTGCGTTAGAATTACAACCAACTATTTCAAAGTGGTATTATGCAATAAGAAATTTTGCAATTGTGGCATTACTTTCTATTTTAGTATATATAGCAATTAGAATAATTATAAGTAGTTCTATGGAAGATAGAGCAAAATATAAATCTCGTTTATTAGATTGGCTTATAGCTATGTGTTTAGTATTTTTTATGCATTATATAATGTCTTTTGCAGTTACTGTAACAGAAGAAATAACAAAAGCAGTAGTTTCTGTGAATTATTTTAAAACATATGAAATAAAAAATCATGAAGGAGATGAAAGACTTTTAAGTGATTATTCAATAGAGGGAGTACCAGTATATGAATCTAATTTTGGAAATGAAGAAGAACAGCTTATGGTATGGCCTACCAATTTAATGGGAAAAGTAAGATTAGATTTACAATTTGAGACAGCATCAGATAATCAGAACCTTATGAAGTCATTTAGTCTTACAGTTATATACATGGGCATGGTGATGTATACAATATTATTTTTATTTAGATATATAAAAAGATTAATAATATTAGCATTTTTAACTATAATTGCACCATTAGTTGCTATGACATATCCATTAGATAAAATTCATGATAATAGTGCACAAGGATTTGATACATGGATAAAAGAATACATATTTAATTTATTGATACAACCAGTACATTTAATTTTGTATACCGTATTAATAGGAACTGCACTTGATTTTGCATCCCAAAATGTTATTTATTCATTAGTAGCTTTTGGCTTTATATTACAAGCAGAAAAAATAATGAGAAAATTATTTGGATTTAATAAAGCAGAAACGGCATCAGCTACATCAGCAGCCTTGGGTGGAGCTATAGCAATGAAGGGTATGAATGCATTAACTAGTCATTTTAAAGGCGGTAATAATAAAGATAAAGGTGAAGAAGAAAAAAATAAAATTGCACAAGCAAATAGAAAGCCAGATAAAGATATAAATCAATTAACACAAAGTGTGTTTGGCTCACGAGAAAATAACGGAGGACAAGGTCCTAATAATGGTAGTGACCAAGAAAATGGACAAGGTGATAGTCAAAACGGACAGGGAGATAATCAAAATAGTCAAGGAGATAATCAAAATAGTCAAGGAGATAATCAGAATAGTCAGGGAAATGCTCAAAATTCAGGAGCAAATGACCAAAATAATGGTGGACAACCAAATTCACAAAATAGTGAAAATTCAAATGACACAGATGCTCCTATAGTAATATCTAGACAAGCACAAATTATAGCAGAAGAACAAAATAGAACAAGAAAAAAATTAGAAGATAGTAAAATAAGAAATTTAGCAAATAAAGTTGGAAATTCTAAATTTAGTAAAGGTGTTAAATATGTAGGACCAAAATTTGCTAAAACAGGATTAAAGGGTGCATTAAAAGTAGGCTTAATGGCTACTGGCGCAACTATAGGCTTAACTGCTGGTTTAGTATCAGATGATTTTTCAAATGTAGCTAAATATGGTCTAGCAGGAGCAGGAGCTGGATTATTAGCAGGAAAAGGCATAACAAATAAAATAGCTAACATGAAAGATGGAATTAGTAAAGAATATGAAAACTTTTATGAAGCTACTCATACAAAAGACGAAATAAATGAAAGATCAGACCAAAAAGCATTAGAAGATAAAGAAAGAATAAAGAAATATCAAGAAAAATTTGGTGTTGATAAAGCTGGTGCACAAAGAATAATGAAAGAAGTAGCACAAGAATATAGAGCTTATGGAATAACAAATGACGATATAATTATAAAAATGATAAAAAATGAAAGTTTAAATGATAACGAAAAGCTTATGGTAGCTAAAATGGCTTCACAAGTAGATGGAGATGAAGCAAAATATGATGCCTTAAAAGAAGGATTAAGTGATAGAGGAATAAGCAGTCAAGAAGCAGAAAAATATTTACAAATAATAAGGGATCTTAATAATTGGGTATAAAAGGAGAATTATATGATTAATAAATGGTTTCGTAACCTTAACCAAAATTGGAGAAATATAATAACAGTTATTGCTATAATAGTATTTTCCTTCATTGTATTTAGAACAATAGTTGCAATATATAGAATAAACAAAAATAATGAGAATGAAGCTGCTCAAAATAGAAACAGTATTAAAGAAAATACATTAGGAAGTACAAATATACAGCAAAATAGTAAAAACAATAATATTAATTATTCTTCTAATAGTGATTTACTATCAGATGAACAAAAAGCCTTAGAAACCTTTGTAGAATATTGTAATAATAAACAAATAGATGAAGCATATCAAATGCTTTCAGATGAATGTAAGGAAGAAATATTTCCAACAGTAGAATACTTTAACAAAAATTATATCCAATTAGTTTTTAATGAAAAGAGAACTGCAAAATTACAAGTAAGTATGTATGGAGACACAATTTATCAAATTTCATATTATGGAGATTTATTATCATCAGGAGGTTATAATCAATCTGGAGTTATTGAAGATTATGTATATTTTACTAAAAAAAATAACGAAATAAAATTAAGTATAAATCAATTCTTATATTCAAATACATTAGAAAAAACAGCAGAAAATGATGATATTTTTGCAAAAGTTACTAAGAAAAATGTTTATATAGACTATGAAGTTTATGATATAGAATTTACCAATAAAACTGATGAAAAGATATTATTATCTACCAGAAAAAACACTAAAGGTGTAGTATTAGTAGATGGAAAAAATGTAGAATATACTTCTAACATTGATGAACAATCATTAAACAGCATAGTTATAAATCCACAAGAAAAAAATGTTTTAAGCATTAAATTTACTAGAATGTATAATGAGCAAAGGGAAGAATCTAAAACTATTAAATTTTCAGATATTGTTGTAAATTATGATGAATACATAGGAGGAGAAGAAGCACAAATTAAAACACTTGAGATAGAATTATAAAATAAATACTAACATATTCTTTAGCATACTTAGAAAGGAATGTATTTTATATGGGATTAAAAGGCAATATAGAACAAAAAGTAAAAACTTCAGTAAAAAAAGCTGCAATAAAAGCAGTTGTTGCAGCTTTATTAAAGCCGGTTCTTGTACTAGTAATTGGTTCAGGAATTGTTTTAGCTGTTACAGCACTTTGGGATTCATTATTAGATTCATTCTCTAAAGAAACAGGTGCTACAATGGAAAGTAGACCGGTAGAATATGAAGCAAATACTAAAGATGAAACTGGTGCAAGTAAATATGCAATAAAAATTACAGATGAGCAAATAGAAGACATGGAAAAATTATTGGAAGATATGGGAACTAGTAAGGAAAAGCTTCATTTATATAAAGAGCCAGAAAAAGATATGTCAGATGAAGAAGTTGAAGAATGCAAAAAAGCATATTTAAAAAAGATATATGCAGCAGAGGTAATTTCAAAAGAAATTAATAGAAGCTTTAGAGATGAAGGTGCAGGACCACAACCATATCCTGAAGATCCAGAAAAATATTATGGTAGAGTATATGTACAAAGAGTAAAAGATGACAGAAATTCAACCCAAAAAGAAAATCTAGAAAGATTATGCTATATTGATTATGATTCCTTTTTTTCTTTAGATGCAAATGACATTATGAAATATTTTACGATTAAGGAACCAACAGAGGATGACCCATATGATAGATTATGCATAGCAGGTACTACAATTACAAAAGACGAGATAACAGGAAAAATACTAGACACTCAGATAACAGTACAAGAAATAAATTACAAAAAAGATTTAATGAAATATATGACTCCTGTTGAATTCCTATTAGATTTAGCAATAATTACAGAAAATCCAGAATTTGTAGCAGCTTATTCGGACAACCCTGATTTAATGGGACTAGCAGAAAGAATATTAAAAGATACAGAAATTCAACTTACAGTTATGACTACAACTACAAAAACTACAACTACAACAGAAGTTAATTATCAAATAGAAACACAACATGGTGGTAGTCATACAACTGTTGATGAAGACGGAAACGTAATTGATAGTGGTTCTTTTGGACCTGAAACATCTGATCCTGTTGATGCAGAACCGGAAAAAACTGAAATAAGCGTTACAGAGAAAATGCCTATGGTTGCAGTTACTTATGTAAATACTTGGTTCCTTGAACAAGAATATATATATAATAGAGTAAAATTAGACCCAGTAACAATAGGACCAGATACAAAACCTTTAAATCCAGTCTCAACAGCATGGAGTGAATGGCAAAAAGAGTCTAGCGGACAACCTTCTTATGATCCGAACTCAAAAACGACAACTACAACAGAAGTTTATTCAAGATCTCACGAAATAAATAGGACACAAACTATAACTAAGTTAATAGAGGTAGAAACATTTGTGCCAGGAATTTTAAGAGATCCTAGATACAAAATAGATGAGATTTTAAAATTACTTCGTACTGAATTTATAATACCAGAAACCTTTGTAAAGCAAGCACCGATAGGAAAAATTGTTAATGGGGCAGGTACTTTACTTAATATGCTTTCAGGAAGTGAAAGAACACAATCAGTTGAGCATATTATGAGGTATGTTTTATATGTATATACTGGTGAGGATTATGGGGTAACTGAATTAAATTCAAATATATTTGAATCTAATGGATACCTATTTAATTCTGCAACAGCTGCTAGTGATTTAACTACCTATTTAAGGCAATTTGCCCATTCTAATGAAGCACCTCAATCTGCAAATGGACAGTATTATCAGATGTATGGAGATGGTGCTGGATGGCCTACTATAGGAAATGCAGACCTTCAATGGAAATCTCATCACGATAAATTCAATGTGCCAGGTAGAGTATATGATGGTAAACAAGAAATGCAAGTAGAAAGTGTAGAAGAATATGTTAATGGAATTTTAGGTAGAGGAGCTTCAGCAACATATTCAGATGACGAAATACGTGCTATGCAAATTTATATTGAAAAAGAATTAGTAGATTCAATAGGTAGTGAAGTAGCTAACAAGTTTTATAATAAAGTCTTAAATGATACTCAAGGGCTTAATTTATCAAGACAACAATTATATGCATTAACTGCTATAGCACATAACTTTGGACACTTACCAGAAAGAAATGGAAAAACATTTAAGCAAGTATATGAAGAAGGTGCTGCATTTGGAGTAGATTCTTGGGAACAAAATAGATATATATGGGATAATTGGTGGTGTTATTTAGGAGGAGGAATGGCAGGACATATTCCTGCAAGAGATGCATCCTTTGAAACCTATGTAAAAGGTGTTTATGACTTTTCACAATCAGCTGCTGGAAAAGTATTTGGTAGAAACTATTATATTTATTATACACGAGAACAATTAGCTATGTATAGTTATGCACCACAAAAACAAATTACAAGAGATCCAAATAATCAAGCACATGAAATTGAAATATTTACATCAACACAGAATTCACCTAATACGAATGGTATTGTGGATATTGATAATTCAGAATATGGAACATATACAAACTCACAAGGAAGAACTTTCGTAGAATTTAAACAAGGAACAGGTCCATGGTCTTCAATGGAATATGCAGGTGGTACAATAGCACATCAAGGCTGTAGTATAACTTGCTTAGCGATAGTTGCTAGTGGATATGGTTACAATTATACTCCAGATAAATGGGCAGGGCCAAATGAAGTTTCTATAGATGGTAGCCTAAAGGACTTTTTACCAGGAAGTCATAGAGTAAGAATAGGTGAAGAAAAAGAATCAAATAGTGTTACATCTGAAAGCGATAAAGCTGCAATACAAGAGCATTTGAAACATGATGCTGTAATAATTCATGTTTTAGGAGCAAAATATAATGGAAATAATCCATTTACTACTGAACAACATTGGATGGTATTATTAGACGTACGTAACAATGGAAGTGAGGTTTATGTTTCAAATCCTGGTAGTAGAACAAATGGATGGGTTAATATAGATGAAGTATTAAAATCTTTATGTTGTTATATTACAGTATCACAATAAAAGAAATTAATAAAAAAGAATGTGGAGGAGTTTTAAGTGAAAAATATAAAAAAACTAATTATTATACTAGCTATTTTAATTGTTATAATTATAGTTGCATTAATAATCATATTGCAAAACAAAGATGCAATAAATAATGCAATTGAAGAGAATAATTACATTCCAGATGAAGCATCAAAGTCTAATGAGCTTGAAAAGAATATTGTTTTAGAAACAAATGATTCCACATTCTTTTCAGTAGAAAGTAATTTAAAAAATTACATTTTATACTTAAAAGTTAAAAATTCAAAAGCATTATATGAATTATATTCGCAAGAATACATTAACAAAAACCAAATTACACAAGAAAATATATTAAACAAGGTTGATAAAATTGAAACTGATAGCTATGAATTTAAATTAAAAAAATTATACTTGAATGAAAGTTATATGTATACAGTTTATTATGCTGAAGGAATATTATTACAAGATGGAAATGAAACCAATAAATACTTTATAGTGTATGTTGACCAAGAAACATTATCATGGGCATTAGAGCCAATTACAGAAAATGAATATAAGGCTATTATAAACGGAACAAAGAAAGATGAGCAAAACAAAATTACAAGAACACAATATAATAAATTTATGCAATCAGTAGTAAATGAAGAGGACTTAGCTAGAAAATATTTTGAAGACTATGTATATTATGCTGTACATAATATACAAAAATCATATGATATGTTAGATAAAGAATATAAAAGTAAAAAATATGAAAATATATCTAAATATCAACAATACTTAAATAATAAAAAAGAACAATTAACTTCAATGGATAGATACAGCATAAAGAAGCAAACAGATTTTGCAACTGAGGAACAATATAATGAATATTTAAATGATTTAACAGTAAAGGGATTAAAAGAATATTCAATAAAAAAAGAAGAAAACTATACACAATGTGTTTGTATTGACGATTATGGAAGTTATTATATATTTCGTATAACTTCGCCAATGCAGTATACAGTTATATTAGATACTTATAGTATTGATTTGCCAGAGTTTACTGCTACTTATCAAAAATCTACTGAAACAGAAAAAGTTTTATTAAATATCCAAAAATTCTTTGATGCAATAAACAATAAAGACTATGAATATGCATACAGCAAATTAGATGAAACATATAGAAATAATAATTTCAAAACATTGGAAGACTTTGAAAACTATGTAAAACAAAACTTCTATGAACAAAATAAATTATTGGCAAGTACTCCAGTAAAACAGGGTACAGACTATATATGGAATGTTACTATACTAGATGCAAATGACAGACTTTCAAGTAGCTCTATTACAAGAAGTTTTGTAATGAGGCTAGGTGAGGGTACAGATTTTATAATGTCATTTGGACTACAATAATTAATATAGTTATATTTTTAATAAATAGTTATATAAAATGAAGAATAACTTATGAGCTATAAAATTAAGTATATAGTGCCATCAAATGGCGAAATGGAGGTTAAAATGGATAAAGAAATAAAGCAGGAAAAAGAACAAAAGATGTTAGATTTAGTAGATCTAATTAAACAAGAGGCAAATGATAATAAAATAGAAGTAGATAAAGTTACTTACTATAAAGATTTTGAATTTAAAGGAAGCGGAGTCGGTGATTATAATATTTATGTTGCTAGAGTTCAAAATTTAGAAGAGGGCAGTACTACCTATGGAATATATTCTGAAAGTACAAATGGCTTAATTGCAACTGTGAGTGCTGATGGAAAGCTTCACTTTATGCCAGATTATATAGAAAAACTAAAAAGTAATTATGGAGAATATTTTAAAGAACTAAATTTAGAAGATTTAGATTTTGAGTTACCAGAAGAAGTAGAAGAAAGAGATATCTCAATAGAAAAAGAGAAAATTCAAGAAAAGGAAGAAGAGAAAAGAGAGGGAACAACTCTTGAATCAATAGAAAAAAGTTTAGAAAAAGATGAAAAAGTAGAAGCTTATTCTGAAATGGATACAAACCAACAACTTACATTTGATAAAATTACAAATAAACAGGAGTTAGATCCAAATGTAAGGGTGACACAAACAGAAACTCTTGCAGATATGATTCCAGAAATAAGAGAAAAGGGAATCGAGAAAATAGGCATCATTTATTCAAATGGAAACATAAATAGTGGAGGAAGATTTAGTTTTGTAGGAATCACTAAAGATGGAAGTATCGAAAGAATTAAAAGCTTAGAAAATATAGATGGTACAACAACTGGGCAAAAAGTAACTGCAATAAATAGTTATGATGGAAGTATCGTTGAACAAGAACAAGTAGCAGGAATGGTTAAAATAAATGACAGAAGTGGAATGGGCGGAGAAGAATACATATCTGTAAAACAGGGGCAATATGGTATTATACAAGTAGATTATGTAAGAAGACAATTAAGTGAAGAAAAGGGAGAAGCATATATTTCAGCACCAATTGAAACTCATAATATAAGACCTACTACAAGAGAAGTAAGAGATTTTATGGATAAGCACTATAATACAAGAGTAGATGATGAGCTAGAAAAGGCACATCCTAAATTAGAGGATGAAGGAGATACAACAAGAATAGAAAACCTTGATGATACACCTAATAATGACCAGTTAGGATTAGATGAAGAGATTTTATTAGAAAATGGTGAAACGACTACTATTAGAGATGAGGCTGAAAAAGCTCATGTTCCCCCAGAAGAATTTTTAGAGAAATATGAAAATACAGATGCTGAAAATGAAGAAGAAGCTATAAAAAAAGTACATGAAGAGATAGCTGAAGAAAACCAAAAGGGACCATGGGATTTTGCTGAGGCTGGAAGAAGACCAAGATAATAGATTAATTGATTATCAATTATTGTATATGAAAATAATAAGAATAAAAATCACCTTTTAAAATATAATTAAAAAGGTGATTTTTTAATGGTAAAAAACAGAAATCGTTTAAAAAAATGCATTATATACAAAGAATCTTCATGCAATAATTTAAAACTATTTAAGAAATTTGTATCTAGTGTAATGATATTCTTACTTATTTTTCTTATGGTAAATTTTAATAATATTTCATATGCAAATCTAAAATATACAAATTTACAATATGCAGACTTGCAATATGCAAATTTTGAGTATGCAGATTCACAATATGCAGACCTAGAGTATGCAAACTTACAATATGCAGATTTAGAAGATAATGAACAAGTAGATTTAAATGAAATCCAAACAGAATTACAAAATGAAACAAAAGATATTATACAAACTGAAACACAAGAAAATTTGCAAAACGGAACACAAGAAAATTCACAAAATACAGCAATAGAAACTTCAAGTAATAGTATAGAAATTCCGAAACAAAATGCACGAATAGGACTAATATTTGATAGAAATTCAAAAACTATATTATATGAAAAAAATGGATTAAAGCAAGTACCAATGGCAAGTACCACTAAAATCATGACTGCAATAGTAGTATTAGAAAATGCAAATTTAAAAGATGTGGTTACAGTTGAAAAAAAGGCAGCAGGTACTGGTGGTTCAAGATTAGGCTTAAAATCAAATGATAAAATTACTGTTCATGATTTATTATATGGCTTATTACTAGAGTCCGGAAATGATGCAGCAGTAGCGTTAGCTATACATATTGGTGGAAGTGTAGAAGGTTTTAGCAATTTAATGAATGCAAAAGCAAAAGAAATAGGGTTACTAAATAGCCACTTTACTTCTCCACATGGTTTAGATCAAGAAGGACATTATACAACAGCATATGAGCTTGCGTGTATGGCAGATTATGCGCTAAACATACCAAAATTTAAAGAAATTGTATCAACAAAGTATTATACTGTTACAATAAATGGAAATTCAAAGCAAATCTCTAATACAAATGAATTATTAGGAAATCTAGATGGTGTATATGGCGTAAAAACTGGTTTTACAAATGGGGCAGGCAGATGTTTAGTAACAGCATGTAAAAGAGGAAATTTAGATATTATTACAGTAGTGCTTGGCTCAGATACTAAAAAAATTAGAACATCAGATAGCATAAAATTAATTGAATATGCATATAAAAATTATGAAGTAATAAATTTAGAAGAGAAAGTAAAAGAGCAGTTTGAAAAGTGGAAACAATTAAATGAAAAGCGCATATATATAAACAAGGGAAAAAGTAATTATGTAAGTATTGATATGAGTGAACTTAAATGTAAACAAATAGCCTTAAGAAAAGATGAAATAGATAATATTAGAATTGAAATAAATTCACTTTATTATTTAGAAGCACCTGTTAAAGAGGGGGAAGTAATAGGAAGTGTTAAAGTAATAAATGGTGATGAAACAATAGAAGTATTAGATATTACAGTACAAAAAGAAGTAGCAAAAAAAGAAGTAATTGACTATTTTATAGATTTTTTAAGTTTAGTACCTTGACTTTTTTATGAAAATTTGCTATTATAATTATGCTTTTATAAAAAAGCATATGCGGAAATAGCTCAGTTGATAGAGCGCTGCCTTGCCAAGGCAGAGGTCGCGGGTTTGAGCCCCGTTTTCCGCTCCATTTTTTACTTAATAAGAAATTTTTTTCTTAAAACAAACAATAAAATGGCGAGTTAGCCAAGCGGTAAGGCACTGGTCTGCAAAACCATGATTCATCGGTTCGATTCCGATACTCGCCTCCAAAGTATTTTAAAATTCCACAGATTTTTAAGAATTCTGTGGAATTTTTGTAACTGTCTAAGGCTTTTTGTTTCAATGGTTTCAACTTTTTTATAATTTCTTTTAGTTTTCTTCAATTTTCCAAAACTACATTAACACTACATTAACTTTTCATAAACACTACATTAACATTTTTTGCAAATATTAACAAATAAGCACTTTTGGAATAATGGTTTTTATATAAAAAATTAATCCTCCAGTTCGAATAATTAAAATTGAATTAATAAAAAATGTCATTTTAAATATTTCGAATCTGTGTTATTTAAAATTTGCATTTGTGATATTGCAATTTTATTTAACTTTTCAAGTCTTTCAGATTGTTTTAATCCTTCATTTATAAAAACAGAATTCAAATTTTCTAAATTTGCTAAACATATTAATTCATTAATTGTTGCATAATCTCTTATGTTAGCATCTAAATTAGGATTTTGCGCACGCCACTCTTTTGCAGTTAATCCAAATAAAGCCATATTTAGAACATCAGCTTCTTCAGCGTAAACAAAATTAATTTGTTTTTTAGTTAATTGTTTAGGAATTAAATTATTTTTAATTGCATCAGTATGTATTCTATAATTAATTTTTGACAATTCTCTTTTAGCATTCCATCCTATCTGTTTTTGTTCTTCTGCTTTTAATCTTTCAAATTCTTTTATCAATAATAATTTGAATTTTGGACTAATCCACATTCCAAATTCAAAAGCAATATCTCTGTGTGCATAAGTTCCACCATATCTTCCAGCTTTTGATATAATTCCAATTGCATTCGTTTTTTCAGTCCATTCTTTAACACTAATTTTGTAATTATTTAGACCTGCGTGACTTTTAATTATGGCAAATTCGCCATAATTAAAATTAGGGTTATGAATTTCTTCCCAAATTCCTAAAAATTCAACTGTATTTCTGTTTCTTAGCCAATCTGAAACAAAAAAATCCCCATCTTTTGACTTTAGCATATCAGTAATTGATATATAATCTTCGTCATCGATTTTTATATAAGATATCTTTTGATTTAAAACATTCATTTCTGCCATGTTTTACCTCCATAAATAATAAATATTTATCGCTATTATATCAAACATCTGTTTATATTGCAATACTTGTTATAAAAGTTTTCACAATAATTTTATACGTATTTATATATAGTAAGTGTTCCATTTTTTCCTATGTTGTAGTATAATCGTTTTATCAAATGGTGATTTGTAGGGAGGAATATAAATGAATATAAAAGTTGTTACAGGAGGAATCTTGGAAAAAGATGGAAAATTTTTATTAGTACAGGAAAACCAAAAGATATGTAAAGGAAAATGGAATGTTCCAGCTGGTGGCTTAGATGAAAATGAATCTTTAATGGAAGGAGCTAAAAGAGAAATCTATGAAGAAACTGGTTGTAAAGTTGAAATAACAGGAATATTAGAAATTATTAATGAAATACTTGAAGGTGTGAATGTAGTTTGTTTCTTTTTTGATACTAAAATTATATCTGAAAATATTAAAGCAGATGGAGAAGAAATATCAAACGTAAAATGGTTTACTTATGAAGAAATTTTAAATATGAAAGATAAACTTAGAGCAGATGGATATTTCTTGAGTACCATAAAAAATAAAATAGACAATAAAATACAATCTATGGAAATAATAAAGTGTATAAGGAAATAATGTAAAAGATATGAGATAATTTTTACCTTTAAAACTACATTAACACTACATTAATTTTCGTATATTGTGCTTTATAAGTATTGATACTGCTCACTTTATAAAAATATCAAACCGGAGTACGCCTCCAAACAGGGCAAAAAATGACAGATTTCTAACATTAAGTTAAAAATTTGTCATTTTTTTATTCTCTTAGAGCTATCTGCATTTTACATTAAAACTCACTTTTTGTTTTTCATTGAAATTTATTGTAATTTTTTGTATTTTTATATAATCTTCCAGTAGTTACATTAAATTTATCTTTCCTCTCCATACTCATATTCTTCATATTTATTAATTGCTCTTTTTAGACCTGCTTCTTTTGCTATTCTCAAATAGTGTTCTGATAATTTATAATTCTTATCTGTTCCTTTCCCATTATAGTAAAAGTTCGCGCCCAAATCATATATGGCTGCAATGTGTCCTTTATTTGCACATTCTTTAATTATTTCAAATGCTTTTTTATAATCTTTTTCTATTCCACCTAGTCCAAAATAATAATATGCACCTGTAACAAATTTAGCATAAATTCTTTCAATTTATCTAAATCAAATTTAATTATATCCATATATTTTCTCCTTAAATTGCTATATTTTATAATAATGTTATCCAATTTCTTCTTCCATACATAACTCTTACAATTTGTATATTTTCATTATTTATTCTATAAAAGACAATATAATTATCTACTACTAGTTTCCTAATTTTAAATCTTTTTGTTATATCATCATCTATAACAGAATATATTTCTGGATTATCTTTTAGACTATCTATTTCTAGTTTTATCTTTGTAATTAGTTTTTGAGCAGTATTAGGTTCTTGTAAATTATATTTAATGTATTGTTTTATATCTATTAAATCTTGTTTTGCTTCCATTGAATATTCTATATTATATTTTTTCAAAGGCAAATCCTCTTTCTTTTTTAAATTTTATCTAACTCGTCAAAAACTTCTTTTGATGAATATTTTTTGCCATTTTCTAATGACTTAATTCCTTTTTCTAATTCTTTATATAAAGTATACTTATCTGTTAAAAGTTCGTATAACTCAATACTCATTACTGCTAAATCTCCTGCACCATTTTTAGTAATATATACTGGACTATTTGTTTGATGGCAAATTGTAGAGATTTCATTATAATTATTTCTCAAATCAGAACTTGGTCTAATAATTGGCATACTACACACCTCCATAAATATTATATACATATTTTATCAAAATATTGATATATGGTCAATATTTTTCAATTAATTTTATTTTTAAAATTTATAAACGCAATCCCAGTTACATTAAAAATTGCTTCCTGCATCCTGAAAGTGTTGATATTACTATAACTTCAAAAACGTCAAACTGGATGGCGCCTCCAAATAAAAATCTCTGTCTTAAAATATTAAGACAGAGATTTTTGTTTTAAACAAATACTGAAATTAGAAGAAAGCTATGTTCGTCAAAGTTTCAAAAGCATCTAAGTATTTGTCAGTAGTAAAGGCTATGACCTTCTCAGGAATTTCCGGAGCAGGAGGGGTTTTATCCCAACCGCTATTCTTAAGCCAGTCTCTTAAGTACTGCTTATCATAGCTCTTTTGAGATTTCCCAACCTCATACTCATCAGCAGGCCAGAAGCGGCTGCTGTCAGGAGTTAGAACTTCATCTGCGAGAACGAGAGAGCCATTTTCGTCAATGCCAAATTCGAATTTGGTATCTGCGATGATAATGCCTCTTGTTTTTGCATACTCTGCACAGGTTGAGTAAATTTCAATACTCTTGTCCCTTACTTGAGTAGCAAGGTCTTCGCCAAGCAGTTTTACAGTTTCTTCGAATGAGATGTGTTCATCATGTCCTTCCACAGCTTTCGTTGTGGGTGTGTAAATTGGGAAGGGCAGTTTTTCGGATTCTTGTAATCCATCAGGCAATTTAATGCCACAAACGGATCCAGTTTCCTTGTAACTTTCCCATCCTGATCCTGTGATGTAGCCACGAACGATGCATTCGATAGGAAGCATTTTCAGCTTCTTAACAAGCATGCAACGGTCTTCAAACTTTGCTTTTTGGAACTCTTTAGGCATATCTTCGTTTTTGATAGAAATCATGTGATTGGGAATTATATCCCGAGTGAATTCAAACCAAAATGCAGATAGCCTGTTTAGGACAGCTCCTTTATAGGGAACAGTATTGGGTAAAACAACATCGAACGCAGAAACTCTGTCCGAAGTTACTAAAACCAACTTGTCACCTAAATCATAGATGTCCCGTACTTTGCCTTTGCTAATTTGCTTCATAGTGTTTCCACCTTTCATAGTATTTGCTTTACACTCATTAGCATGAGTATATAAATATACATGCAATAAAGCATAAAGTATAATCATATTATCATAATTTACATAAAAAGTAAAGAGAGAATAAAAAAGTCAATTAACTTTATATATTTTGAAAAAGGAAATTATGTAAAATAATCGACAAAAACCTTACGGAAACACAAAAAAGAAGAAATAAAAACAATAAAAGTATTGAAAATATGACAAAAATGTAATATAATTGTAATATACGGCGTGTTTTTTTAGATAAAGTAAATCCGTAAGAATAAAAAAATAGATATTGAAATATATTGGAAAAACAGCCAAATGCTACTATTGACATAGTAAATAAACGAAAGTAAAATAAAATAAATAAGTAATAAATAATAAGGATGGTAAAATTATGAGATTAAAGAGATTGGCACTAATGATGATAAGTTTATTATTAATTTCTATAACATTTCTTAGTTCATCTAATACAGTTTTAGCAACTGAAGGAACAATGAATTTAAACATCAAGATGCAAAGATCATCAGGTTATGGTTATCAACTAGGAAACTCAAGCAAAAATATTTGGAAAATTTATGACACAGGTAATAGTACTAAAAATTACACAATCTATTGTTTGAAAGGTGGACCTGGATTTGGTTCTAGAAATATGTTTAATACTACACCTGTTTCTCAAACATATACTAAGTATTTTGATATGAGAAATCCAGAAAATATACCAGAGCAATATACAAAATATTATAGTGGTAGTGAATATATAAATATTTTACCAGAACCTAATAGTACCGAATATAAAGCAATAATGTGGATATTAGATAATTGTTTTATACTACCAGAAACAAATAATGTTGAAACTAGTGAATCAAATATAACGACAGGAAATTTAAAAAGAGATAATTTAATATCAGCAGCAAAAGAGTATGCAAATGAATCTTACCCAGATGCAAGTTCTAGTGATTTCGATAAACTAACAGATGATGATATAGACGTAGTACAACAATTAGCAATATGGTATTATACCAATCCATCTGGAGATGAATATCATGTAGATGATACATTCGAACTTTGGCTAAATCAAAAAAAGGGTGATGTTGCACAATCTAGCACATATAAATCTTTATCAGAAAGAGGAATTTTCACAAATGGCCAAGAAAGAGCAGATGCATGTCAAGGATTATTTTATTATTTAACAGAAACACCTAGAAATTTAAACTATGATTACAAAAATGTAAATACAAGTGAAAAACCAGTAAAATTTTCACAAACTAAAGTTACAATGCAAGAATTAGAAGATAGATATGTATTTGGACCATATAAATTAGAAACAGAAAAACAAGGAAACTATAACTTAACAGCAGTAGTAACAAATGGAAGTAATTCTGATCAGGTATCTGATGTAAAATATCTAGATTCAGGAAAATCACCAGTACAAGATGGAAGAACATTAGATCAATTAGTAGGAACAGAATTTTATATATCACTTCCAAATACAGTAGATTATTCTAAAATAACTTTTAAAATATCAGGAAAATATTATACAACAGAGGCAAATTATTGGTCAGTAGAAACACCTAAAGAAACAGATCAACCAGTAGTAAAAGTAGAAGAAAAAGAGCATATATTTACAGATGAAACAGTTTTTACACCAGAAGAATTTGACTTAGCATTAAGAAAATTCATAACAAGTATTAACGGTGTTGATATAAAAAATGCAGGTGAAGAAACATTTGCAAGAGAACCAAAAATTTCAGCAGAAGAAATAAGCAAATTAGTTACTGGAACAGCATCATGGGATAATGGTACAACAGTAGAAAAAGTACATCCAAAAAATCCTTTAACAGTTAGAAATGGTTATAAAGTAGTTTATACAATAAGAGTATATAATGAAGGAAAAGCAGCAGGATATGCTCAAGAAGTGACAGATTATTTACCAGAAGGTCTAACACTTGCTAAAGAAAGTCAGATAAATACAACTTATGGATGGACCAATCCATTAAATGATGGAAAAACGATTGTAACAAATTATTTAAGTACTCAAAAATTAAACGGATTTAATGGTGAAACCATAGATTATAAAGATTTAAAAGTAGAATGTGAAGTAATAGCAACTTCTAAAACACAATCACTAAAAAATGTAGCAGAAATTACAATTTATAAAGATGAAGTTGGAAATACATCTATACAAGATCGTGACTCAGACCCAAAAAATGTTGAATTTCCTTATGGAACAACAAGCCAAGAGGATGATGACGATTTTGAAGACTTAATATTAAAAGAGGAAAACTTTGACTTAGCATTAAGAAAATTTATAACAAGCATAAATGGAGTTGATATAAAAAACGAAGGTGAAGATTCATTTGCAAGAGAGCCAAAGATTTCACAAGAAGAAGTAGGAAAATTAGCAAGTGGAGTTGCAACATGGGATGAAGGTACAACTGCTGAAAAAGTACATTCAAAAGATCCTCTAAAAGTACAAACAGGTGATAAAGTAGTTTATACAATAAGAGTATATAATGAAGGAAATATATCTGGTTATGCAAAACAAATAACAGATTATTTACCTGCTGGATTAACATTTGTTGCACCAGAGGATAGTACTATAAATACAGAATATAAATGGTCTAATCCATCAAAAGATGGAAAAACAATTGTAAGTAACTATCTAGAAGATACATTATTAGAAGCATTTGATGGAACTGAAATTAAATACAAAGATTTAAAAATAGAATGTGAAGTTACAGCAACAGTAACAGATAAAGACCAATCTTTAAGAAATATAGCTGAAATAACAGAAACATTAGATGAAGATAAAAAGCCAGTAGTTGATCGTGATTCAACTCCAGGTAATGTAGATAGAGATAATTACTTAGATGAAAGTCAACAAGATGACGATGACTTTGAAAGATTAGTAATGATAGGCAAGTATTTTGATTTATCTTTAAGAAAATTCATTACAAGTGTACAAAGTGGAGAAAAAGTTAAAGAATATGATAGAACTCCAGATGTAATAGTAACAGATTTAGCAAATGGAGTTAAAACTACAGCAATATATGAACATACAAAAGAGCCTATAGGTGTATCAAATGGAAATATTGTAACATATACAATTAGGGTATACAATGAAGGTCAAATAGATGGATATGTAACAGAAATAACAGACCATTTGCCACAAGAATTAGAATTCATAGTAAATGATGAATTAAACGTAAAAAATGGATGGATTTTATCAGATGATGGTAGAACAATAAAAACAGATATAACATCACCAAGTACAAATAAAGAAGCAACTAGAGATTCAATGTATGCAGAGAGAGTAGAAGGAGAAGATAAAGTCTTATTAAAAGCATTTGATGGAGAAAAATTAGATTATATTGATGTACAAGTAAGATGTAAAGTAAAAGAAGATATTAGTATATACACAAAGATTACAAACATTGCTGAAATTACTGGATTTGAAGATGTAGAGCATAATCCTGAAACAGTAGACAGAGATTCAACAGAGAATAGTTTAACAAATAATAATTCAAAACCAGAAGACAAAGTACAAAACGATAATTTACCAACAGACGAAGAATTACCAAGTTATAAAGATGCAGAAATAGAAGCAGGAAAGAAATATATTGAAGGACAACAAGACGATGATGACTTCGAAAAATTAATATTACAAAGATTTGACTTAGCTTTAAGAAAATTTATAACAAAGGTAAATGATACCGACATAACAAATAGAGTACCAGTATTTAATAAATTAAGTGAAACAGAATTTAAATATGAACATCCAAAAGATCCTGTACAAGTAGCAAATGGAAATATAGTAACATATACATTAAGAATATTTAATGAAGGAAATATGGCAGGTTATGCAAGTAAAATAAAAGATGATTTACCAGAAGGCTTAACTTTCTTACCAGACCATGAAACAAACGTAGAGTATGGATGGAAAATGTATACTGAAGAAGGCGTAGAAACAGATAATGTAGAAGAGGCTAAGTACATTGAAACAGATTATTTAGCAAAAGAAAATGAAAAAGAAGAAAATGCAAACTTATTAAAAGCATTTGATCAAGAAACAATGACAATGCCAGACTACAAAGATGTAAAAATAGCTTTTAAAGTATCAGAACCAAACACATCAGACAGAATAATAATTAACACAGCAGAAATAACAGATGATAGAGACGAAAATAATGACCCAGTAGAAGATGTAGACTCTACACCAGATAATGACAAGCCAGACGAAGATGATATAGATGAAGAAAAAGTAAAAGTACAATACTTTGATTTAAGCTTAAAGAAATGGGTAAGTGAATCAATAGTAACATATGATGGAAAAACAACAGTAACAAAGACAGGACATACAGGAGATGAGAACCCAGAACCACCAGCAAAAGTAGAAATAAGAGGAAGTAGAATAGACAAAACAACAGTCAAATTCAAATTCGTAATAAAAGTAACAAACGAAGGAGAAATAGCAGGCTATGCAAAAGAATTAATAGACTACATTCCAGAAGGATTAAAATTTGATCCAAAAGATAATCCATTATGGAGGGAAGAGGACGGAAAAGTATTAACAGACCAATTAAAAGATACATTACTACAACCAGGAGAAAGTGCTGAGGTAGAAATCATACTAACATGGATAAATAATAAGAACAACTTAGGAGAGAAAGTAAACTGGGCAGAGATATACAAAGATGATAATGAGCCACATTCACCAGATATAGACTCTGAGCCAGGAAATAACAAACCAGGAGAAGACGATATAGATGATGCACCAGTAATCCTAGGAGTAGTAACAGGTAGTGTTCCAACATATGTAGGATTAGTAATAATAGCAGTAAGTATAGTAGCAGGTGGAGTAGTTTTAATTAAGAAGTTTGTAATTTAAGGTTAAGACAATGGGACGGGGTTTTTGTCTTAAGGAAAACCAAGGTTTTATAGATTAGACTTATTTTAAGTAAATAATATTTGATAAAAAAATTAAGTTATTTTAAGAAAAAATGTAGTGCTTATAAAAATTAGGTACTACATTTTTTTGTTTCAAAAGACTTACTAAACTAAAAAATTCTTGAAATAAGTTAAGAAAAAATCGCCCAAAAGGTTAAGACAAAAACCCCGTCCCAATGTCTTGAAAAATCAAAACTTTTATGATATAATTCTAGATTGATAAAATTCTGGAGGATGTATTATGTTAGAAAATCAAAAACAAATACGAGAGAAAGAAAATCATAGAGTATATAAGCAATTATTAAATACCTTTTTGCAAACAGAACAAGACGAATTAACTAAAAAAGAGGGTAAAGATTCGTGTGCCCAAAATATAAAAATCATACCTAAGGTTTATTATAACGAATTTACAAAAGCACTAAAAGTAGAATTTAAAATAGGAAATACTCAATTCTATAAAATTAAAAACTTGCCAGAATTTTATGAGAGAATGTTAAAAAAAGAAGTTTATCAATATGGAAGCAAATTAAATTTAGTTCATCAAGAAGAGAGCTTTGAAGAAGAATCACTTCCAATATTAAAGTTCTTATTAAAATATGCGGAAATTATGAAATATCATAATGAAGTAGCAAATGGCTACAATTATTATATTAAAAATTTTATACCAGACAATATTTTAATTTCAAATACTGGTCTTGACGATTTTTTTGATGCACTTAAAAATAATACGGTGCTATTTCAAAGAGGCGAAAAAGAAAAAACAATTTATTTCTCAGCAGATGAGCCTAATATCACATTTACAGTAAAACAAATAGAAGAAAATAGATTTAAATTAACATGCAATATAGATGTTTTTAGTTATGAAATTTTACAAGGAAAAGAGAATATTTATCTTTTATTCCCAAATGAAATTTATCGTGCCACTAAAGATTTTGAAAATAATACTTTAAAAATATTAGACGTGTTGCGTAAAAACTATACCAATGAAATTATTATAGATGAAAATGAGCTTACAAGCTTTTTCTCTATGATAGCACCAAGAATGAAAAACAATATAATTACAGAAAATTTATCTCAAGCTGTTCAGGAAAAGTGCATTCCTAAAAAGTTAGGAGTTAAAATATATTTAGATTATGATGCAAATAATAACATTACAGCAGATGTTAAGTTTTGTTATGGAGAGCAAGAAATAAATCCATTCTTAGAGCAAAATGTTAATATTGCACGAAATGTAATTGGAGAAAATGAAGCATTAAATAGATTTATTGAAACCGGATTTATGCTAGATAGAAAAAGTGCAAGGCTAGTGCTTGCAAATTCAGATAATATCTTTTCATTTTTATCAGAAGAAATTGATGAATATATGAAAAAATATGAAGTTCTAGCAACAGATAGCTTTCGTAAAAAGCAAATAAATTCATTTCAAATGAAATCAATAGGAATAAGAATAGAAAATCATTTATTAAAAATTGATTTAACACAAATAGGAATAGATTTATCTGATTTAGCACAAATGCTAGAAAAATACGAATTGAAAAAGAAGTTCCACAGACTAAAAGATGGAAGTTATATAAAATTAGAAGAAAATGAGACAATGGAATTTCTAGAAGAGCTTACAACTAATATGTATATAAATTACAATACAATAAAAGATGGTGTAATAACACTACCAAGTTATAGAAGTCTTTATCTAGAAAAGATACTAAAAAATTTAAAAAATGTAGAAATACAAACAAACGAAACATATCAAACAATGGTAGACAGATTAAAAGAAAATCAAACTACTGTGGACTTAGAATTACCAGCAAATTTAAATGCTACTTTAAGAACTTATCAAAAAATTGGTTATCAATGGCTTAGAACCTTAGATAAATACGAATTTGGTGGAGTCCTTGCAGACGACATGGGACTTGGAAAAACGCTTCAAATGTTAGCTGTAGTTTTAGCATATGTAAATGAAAATGGTAAAAACTCGAAGCCATCTTTAGTTGTATGCCCAAGCTCAGTAACTCTAAACTGGCTAGGTGAAGCAAATAAGTTTACACCAAGTTTAAAAGTAGAAGTTATTAGCGGAAGTGCAACAGAAAGAAAGAGAAGAATAGATAAAATAGAAAAATATGATTTAGTAATTACTTCCTATGACTCATTAAAAAGAGATATTGACATATATACAGAAAAAAATTATGAATTTAAATATATGATAGCAGACGAGGCTCAGTACATAAAAAATGATAATACACAAAACGCAAAAGCTATAAAGCAAATAGTAGCGCAAACACGATTTGCTTCAACTGGTACACCTATTGAGAATTCACTTTCTGAGCTATGGTCAATTTATGATTATATAATGCCAGGGTACTTATTTAAATATCGTAAATTTAAAGAATTATATGAAATACCAATAGTTAAAGACAATAATCAAGAAAAAATGGAGCAATTAAAGAAAATGATTGAGCCATTTATACTAAGAAGAATTAAAAAAGATGTTTTAACAGAGTTACCGGACAAAACAGTAACAGTTCTATATAATGAAATGCAAGAAGAACAACAAAAAATATATTTATCATATTTAGCTAGTGCTAAAAAAGAAGTAGCAGAAGAAATACAAGAAAATGGCTTTGCAAATAGTCAAATAAAAATATTAGCACTATTAATGAGACTAAGACAAATTTGTTGTCATCCAAGCCTATTTTTACAGAACTATGAAGGTGAAAGCAGTAAGCTTATTCAATGCATGGAAGTTGTAGAAGATGCAGTAGCAAGTGGACACAAAATATTACTATTTTCAGGATATACTTCTATGTTTGAAATGATAGAAAAAGAATTGAAGAAAAGAGGAATTGAATATTTAAAACTAACAGGGCAAACCAAAGTAGCAGAAAGAATAAATTTAGTAGAAAGATTTAATCAAGATGAAAATATAAAAGTATTCCTTATTTCTTTAAAAGCAGGAGGAACAGGTTTAAACTTAACAGGTGCAGATATGGTAGTACACTATGATCCATGGTGGAATTTATCAGCAGAAAACCAAGCAACTGATAGAACTTACAGAATAGGGCAAAAACACAATGTTCAAGTATATAAATTAATTACTAAAAACTCAATAGAAGAAAAAATATATGAATTACAACAAAGAAAAGCAAAACTAGCAGATGATATGTTATCTACTCAAAATACATTTATCAATCAGCTATCAAAGGAAGATATTATGGAGCTTTTTGGGTAATAAGCTTAGAGTTTTAAATGTACACTTTAATTCGCTTAGTTTGAACACAGACGACCAAATAAGACGAATGTGTTTTAAATACACACTTTAATTTGCTTAGTTTGAACTGTTTAAGAAGTGCTTTTAACTATAATATTTTAATCTAAACTTTTAATAACAATATAGATAAAGAGAGAGGGTAAAGTGTAAAAGCAATGAATGATTACATAGTAGTAATAGGTGGTGGGCTTGCAGGTTCAGAAGCGGCCTACCAAATAGCAAAAAGAGGAATAAAAGTAAAATTATATGAGATGAAGCCACATAAGTTTTCACCAGCACATCACAATGAAAATTTAGCAGAAATTGTGTGTAGCAATTCATTTAAATCTAATTTACATACAAATGCGTGTGGTTTATTAAAAGAGGAGCTAAGGAGATTAGATTCTCTTTTAATTCGTATTGCAGATGAAACAGCAGTACCTGCAGGACAAGCATTAGCAGTAGATAGAGAAATGTTTTCAAAAAGAATAACGGAAGAACTAGAAAAGCTTGATAATATTGAAATTATAAGAAGAGAAGTTGGATGTATTGATAAAAACAGCGAATTAAGTAATTATAATAATGCTGATATTGAAAAATCAAACAAAAACGAAATAGCCACAATGGCAAAAGATGGAATTGTAATAATAGCTACAGGACCATTAACATCAGAAGGCTTATCAAAAGAAATTGCAGACCTTACAGGCGAAGATAAGCTATATTTCTATGACGCAGCAGCACCAATTATAGAGAAAAATTCAATAGATGATAAAATAGCTTTTTGGGGAGATAGATACGAACAAGAAAGAAAAAAAGAAGAAAATGTAGAAGAATGGCTTTCAAGAAGAAGCAAAGATGAAGAAAAAAACTATATAAATTTGCCAATGAATAAAGAAGAATATGAAGTTTTCTATGAAGAATTAATAAATAGCGAAGTAGTAACTTTGCATGATTTTGAAAAAAGAGAATTATTTGAAGGATGTATGCCAATTGAAATAATGGCTAAAAGAGGAAAAGATACATTAAGGTATGGACCATTAAAGCCAGTTGGTTTTACAGACCCACGAACTGGCAGAAGACCTTATGCAGTTGTGCAATTAAGACAAGACAACAGCGAAGGCAATTTATTCAATATGGTAGGTTTCCAAACCAACTTAAAATTTGGAGAACAACAAAGAGTATTTAGTATGATACCAGGCTTAAAAAATGCTAATTTTGTTAAATTTGGTGTAATGCATAGAAATACATATATCAATTCTACAAAACTATTAAATCAAACTTATCAAATGAAGAAAAATCCAAACATATACTTTGCTGGTCAAATTACAGGTGTAGAGGGGTATGTCGAGTCTGTTTCATCAGGAATGGTTGCAGGATTAAATGCAGTAATGCAATTTGAGAAAGCTAAGAAAAGTAATATGAATCAGCCAGAAAATAAGATGGCAAGCAGTATAGATAATGTAGATAATAATTCTAAAGGAAAGATAATATTTCCAGATACTACTATGATAGGAGCATTATCAAAATACATTTCAACAGAAAATGAAAGATTTCAGCCTATGAACGCAAACTTTGGTATTTTACCACAAGGCGAAGAAAGAATAAAAGATAAAAAACTAAAGTACACAAAACTAGCTGATAGAGCACTAAAAGATTTGGAATATATGTTTAAACAAAAAAAGTTTTTAAAGTAAGTGAAAATAACAATATAAATATTAGAATTGTATCAATATAAATATTAAAATATTACAAAAATGTTAAATTTTAGTTACAAAATAACAAAATTTACATAATACAGTTGCAAATAAAGTCAAAATATGCTATAATAAAGAAGATAAGTAAATTTTAGGAGGAAAATTTATGGAAAGAATAGATGTTGAATCATTAAGAGGTCAACTAAATAAAAGATTAGACGAAATTGAAGATCAGTTTATAGGAATCGATGAAATTGAAGACAAAACTTATATGGACGATAGAGGTGGACTTGAAGAAGCAAATAGAATAGCAGAAAGAATTGAACAATATGGAGATGACGAAGAATCACAAGTACTTAGAAGTCTTGATGAAGGTTTTTTAAAACTTAAATCAGTAAGAGAAGCAAAAATAATAAGAAAAATGAGAGATACTAGAAAAGAAGATGCTAAGAAAGATTTTGTTTCAGAATTGGAAAAAGAACAAGAAGAAAGAAATGCTAGAATTCAAGAAATTGATGAAAAAATTGAAGATCTAGAAAAAGGTAGAAAAGAAAAATTAGAAATACAAGAAGAACATGAAAATGCTAAAAAATTACTTAAAAATTCATTCCAAAAACTAGATAAAAAAATCTTTAAAGATCTTGATGGCTCAATAAAAAAATATGCAGACGCTGTAAAAAAGAAAGAGGAAGAAATAGCAATACTTAAGCAAGAAAAAGCTGAATTAGAAGAAGACAATATAAAGTTAGATGACTTAATAGACGAAATAAATGGAGTAGAAAAAAACATAGAGAAAAATGAAGAAGAAAACAAAGAAACTCCTGAAGTAGAGCCAGCAGAAGGAAATAAAGAAACTCCTGAAACAGAGCCAGCAAAAGAAAATAAAGAAACTCCTGAAACAGATCCAGTAGAAGAAAACAAAGAAACTCCTGAGGCAGAGCCAGTAGAAGAAAATAATGAAAATTCTGCAAAAGAAGGGACAGAAGATAATGTAGCACCAGGTAAAAGAGAAGAAGCTCCTACAACGAATCAAACTAAATATGTTTATAGAGATGGTGACTACGGACATAGAGGAAAAGTGGATGTTAGACCACCTGACTCTAAAACAAATCCTGAAGAAATCTTAAGTAAAAGTGGAAATCAAATAGGAAATGCACAAAACGATGCTAGAAATCGCGAAGGAATTGATCCAGACCTTGGAGACTTAGGAGGTTTAAGAAAAGGAAAAACTGATGCATTAGCTTTGAAAGAAATTAAAGTTTCTATATCTAATGAAGGAAAACCAGTTTATAGTGCAATTGTAGTTAATGGTGATAAAGAGGAAATTATTACACTTGATGAAGATATACATACTAGGTTAAATGGTGATTATGTAAAACATTTTGAAGAAGTTCGAGAATTAGAAAAATACTTAGATCCTAATATTGCAGAATTATTAATGAAAGTAGACAAAACATATAGTGATATAGAAGATACAGATAAACCTACAGTAGAAGAAATTATAAATGCTAGTCCAATAAAAGCCCTTAAAAACTATAAAGAACTTTTAATAGGAAAGAGTGAGGGAAAACTACCACTTATAGACATAAGCTATGATTTTAGCGAATTATATGCTATGCCAACAGATAAAGATGATAAAAGAAGAATGAAATTTATTCAAAAAATAGCTAAAACTAATTATAACAAAGGTTTATTAAAATCATATGAAGGAAGACCAAACATACTTGAAAGAATTAAATATAAATTAGCTAATGTATTTGCTAAAAGAATAACTTCAGGAACTGTAGATTTAGATTTAAAATCTGACGAAATAAATCCATTAACTAATGATGAGATTAAAGAATTATATGATAGAGAAAGTTCTAAAGATGATTTTAATAAAGTAGAATTTGAAAAAATGTTAGAAGAAAATCATATACCATTAGAGCAATTTAAAACTATAGTACCAGAATATGAACCAGCTAGTGAACCATCTATTAGAGAAGGTAAACCAACAGAAACACCAATAGAACCTACAACAGAAACTTTAGTAGAAACTAACAAGCCAAATGATTTTAAAGAAGGCTTAAAGGTCTCACCACAAAGTCTAGGTAATAGCGACGCTACTGTAATGTCAGGAAATAGTGAAAATGAAGTAGAAGTAGGAAATGAATCAAGTGACCATGGAGAACATGATAAATAAGAAAATATAACAAATATTGCCAAACTTAAGTAATTTATAGGTTTACAATAGATATGTCACAGTAATATAAAAAATAAAAATAGGAAATACCAAAGTATGATAAAATA